>JBMSNP010000035.1:0-30184 GCA_049421765.1 Chitinophagaceae bacterium | reverse complement strand
GCAGGTCGAGGTCTTCCTCGATAACGGGCGCACTCTTGACCAGTATCGGGGCTTTGTAAACAACTTCCCTGCTGTATACGATCTTCGCACCCGCCTCACTGTAATCTTTGTCCCGGAAATGCGACGCTTCACCGGCATTGTGCTCGATGATCACCTGGTGCCCGTTGCTGATCAGCACGCTTACGGCATCGGGAGTCAGGGCGATCCGGTTTTCCTGGAAGGCGATCTCCTTGGGAATCCCGATCATCATCCCTTCGGTACGAGGCCTGATATCAAGGGTTTCTTCAAGGGTTTCGTAACTGAAGGAAGTGCTTATTTTGGGCTTTTGCTGGCTCATGTAGCAGGTTGCTGGTTAGGGGTTTCGGGCAGGGAAACCCGGTCTGTCGGACACGCCGAAAGTCCTTCAAATGTACCTAATTCTCACCGATAATCACCCTTCTTGACTCCGGACCGGTCATTTCAATCCGGACATGAATGGTGTCACCGGGGAAAATACCAGGCGCTTTTTCGGGCCATTCAACCAGGCAGATATGACCGCTGTACAGCACATCTTCCAGTCCGGCCCGGATGGCTTCTTCTTCATCTCGGACCCGGTAAAGATCCATGTGAAAAAGGGGTTTCGGGGTACCCTGGCAATCATATACATATTCATTCACCAGGGAGAAAGTCGGACTGCCCACTCCTTCCCGGACACCCTTTACATCACAAAGCGCATGGATGAACGTGGTTTTCCCCACGCCCATCGGTCCGTGAAAAGCTATCACAGAACGGTCCTTAACCGCCTCCCAGAATGCCCCGGCGACTTCCCGCATATTGTCCGTCCTAAGATTCCATTCCATCCCGCAAAATTAAGCCGGAACTACAACCTTGTTGTAAACATATTTCCCATGTCGCAAGATTTCCCCTGGCAGATTGGGTAATTTTGCATACTGGTCCCGGGTGATCCGGGAAGATCGGGGACAGAAAATCGCTTGGAGTATGGAAAAGGTAAATTGGAAAGTGGACGGGATGGATTGCAACACCTGTGCGTTGAATATTCACCGTTACCTGGAAAAAAAGGGATTGAAAAATATCCGGGTCAATTACGCCACCGGGGATGTAGCGTTTGAGGACCCGTCGGGTATCGATTCGGAAAAAATCAGGCTGGGAATACACGACCTGGGATATACGGTGATCAATACCGACTCTGCCAGCGAAGCCGCCACCCCGAAATCCCGCCGCAAACCTTTTCTCTCCACGCACCTGCAGCGATTCTGGTTTTGCCTTCCTTTCACGGCCTTGCTCATGCTTCACATGATACCCGCCATTCACCACATCCCGCGTTGGAACTGGCTTACAAATCACTGGACACAGCTTGCGCTCACTGTACCGGTGTTCCTGGTCGGGATGAGCTTTTTCGGTCGGAGCGCCTGGAAAAGCATCCGGAACCGGATGCCCAATATGAATGTGCTGATCGCGCTGGGTTCAACAGCCGCATTTGTCTACAGCCTCTATGGTTCCCTGACCGGACAACCCGACAATTTCCTTTTTTATGAAACGGCGGCCACCATCATCACCCTTGTGTTCATGGGAAATTACCTTGAAGAGGCTTCCATCGCATCCACCCAGCGGGAGCTGAATAAACTGGCCCGTTCCCAGAAAGTCATGGCCAACATGATCGCGTTTGACGATGAACACAAAGAGCATATTTTCCCTGTGGAAAACACCACCCTCCGGCCCGGTGACCTGATCCTGGTAAAAAGCGGGGAACAGGTTCCTATCGACTGTAAGATCCTGTGGGGGGAAGTGCATGTAAACGAAGCCATCATTACCGGTGAAAGCGCCCCCATTCATAAAATATCCAAACAAATGCTGATTGGCGGCAGTGTAGTGACGGACGGAACGGTCAAAGCACAGGTCACTGTGGCCTGGAATGATTCGGTTCTCTCCGGCATTCTCAAAATGGTCAAGAATGCCCAGGGAGAAAAACCGCCTGTACAGCTACTGGCTGATAAGATCAGCGCGGTATTTATCCCGCTGGTGCTGGGCATAGCCGCCGTGACACTTCTGTTCAGCTGGATCTATCTGAAAGATTTCACACCCGCCCTTTTGCGCAGCATCGCCGTCCTGGTGATTGCATGTCCCTGTGCAATGGGGCTGGCCACACCGGCAGCGATTGCGGTCGGGCTGGGCCGTGCGGCCCGGACAGGTATACTCTTCCGGAATGCCACCAGCCTGGAAACATTTAAGGACATCAGGCAGGTGGTGTTTGATAAAACCGGAACCCTGACCACCGGACAGTTTACGATCGGGGGATACAAATCCCTGGCAGGTGATGAAGCCGAGTTCAAGAGGATTGCATTCAGCCTGGAAAAATATTCCAATCACCCCATTGCCCGTACCATTACCGGCCAATGGAAAACCAGGGACGAAATCCGCTGGAAAAAGATAGAGGAAATTAAAGGCCTCGGCATGGTTGCCGAAGATCCGGATGGAAATATCTGGAAAGCGGGGTCGTATAAAGTGGCGGCTGCCATGACAAAGGAAGAAACACATAATGTATACATCACAAAGAATGATACCCTGATCGGGTGGATTGATGTGCAGGATGAGATTCGGCCGGAAGCAAAAGCCGTGGTCGATTACCTGCACAGCCGGGATATAAAAACCATCCTGCTCAGCGGTGACCGGGCGGAAAAATGCCGGCAACTGGCCGGCTTATTGGGCATTGATACGGTGATTGCCGAACAGACACCTGAACAGAAACTGGAAAAGATAGCCGCCCTGAGCCTGGACCAGCCCACGGCGATGGTTGGAGACGGCATTAATGATGCGCCTGCCCTGGCCAAAGCCACGATTGGGATTTCGATGAGCGAAGCATCCCAGATCGCCATGGAGTCTGCGCATGTAATCCTTATGAACCACGGACTGAAAAATCTCCCTGCCGCCCTGGGATTGGGTAAACACACATATATAACCATCCGGCAAAACCTGTTCTGGGCTTTTGCCTATAATATCGTGGCAATCCCGGTGGCTGCTTTTGGATTGCTGACCCCCACTTTCGGAGCCCTGGTAATGGGGATGAGCGATGTAGTGCTGGCCATTAATTCTGTCCGGCTTTTTGTAAAGAAAGTGACCTGAAACACGGATGATGTCTCCGGAACAATACGCTGGATTTACTTAGTTTTAAAAACAAAATTCAACAGGACTCAAGCGCCTACTATCAACCTGAACAGATGCATATCCCTTCTACGACTCCCGACTCAGGAATTCCCTTGCACGGAATTCTGAAGCAGTATTGGGGGTTTGACCGGTTCCGGCCCGGGCAGGAGGAAATTATCCGCTCGGTAATGTCCGGGAAAGACACCCTGGCGCTGATGCCCACAGGCGGAGGCAAATCACTTTGTTACCAGGTACCGGCATTGGCCGGCGAGGGATTGTGCCTGGTTATTTCCCCGTTGATCGCCCTTATGAAAGACCAGGTGGAAAACCTGCGCCGGAAAAACATTACCGCATTTGCAATCTATTCCGGTATGGACCGGAAAGAAGTAATCAATATTCTCCGGCTGGCAGCGCAAAGCAATTGCCGTTTACTGTATGTTTCTCCCGAACGCCTTGAGACTTCCCTGTTCCGGGAATATCTCCCCGGACTACCCGTGCAGCTTATCGCTGTGGACGAAGCCCATTGTATTTCCCAGTGGGGATATGATTTCCGGCCTTCCTATCTGAGGATTGCTGCATTGCGTGAGGAGCTGCCGGATGTTCCGGTGCTGGCCCTTACGGCTTCCGCTACCCCGGCGGTGCAGGAAGATATTTGTGAAAAGCTGAGATTTGACCAGCCCCGTATTTTCCGTCGTTCATTTGAGCGTCCCAATCTTTCTTACAGCGTGTTTCGCGTCGATGCCAAGATTCATAAAATTCAGGAAGTGCTGGCAAAGGTTCCCGGTAGTTCGATCGTGTATTGCAGAACCCGCAAACGGACAAAAGAAATCAGCACGCTTTTACAGATGCAGGGAATCCCGGCCGATTTCTATCATGCCGGTCTGACAAACGAAGAACGGAGCCGTAAACAGGAGGACTGGATCCGTAACCGGACCCGGGTTATTGTATGTACAAACGCATTTGGGATGGGGATCGACAAACCGGATGTTCGTACGGTCATCCACGCCGATGTACCCGATTGCCTTGAAAATTATTACCAGGAAGCCGGGCGTGCCGGGCGGGACGGAAAGACCGCCTTTGCCGTGTTATTATATGACCAGTCCGACCTGACGGCCCTGGAAGAAATGGCAGCCCTGCGGTTTCCATCTCTGGAAGAGATCCGGGAGATCTACCAGTCGGTGGCCAATTATCTCCACCTGCCCAGCGGGTCGGGTGAAGGTCAATACTTTGATTTCGATCTGTCCGATTTCCTGAAAAAATTTCGCCTGCCCGGTCATTCCGTCGCGTATGCACTGAAAGCGCTGGAACAGGAAGGATGGCTGGCATTAAACGAGCAGGTCTTTCTTCCGCCCCGGGTTGAATTCACAGCTGGTAAAGACGAACTCTATGCATTTGAAAAGAACCACCCGGCACTGGAAGCATGTATCAAGACCCTCCTCCGCGCCTATGGCGGGATATTTGACCAGGCCACGCCTGTTTCGCTGAAAACGATCGCGGGTCTGCTGAAAACGGATATTGACACGGCAGGCCGTCAATTGCTGCAGCTCGACCAGGCCGGAATCATCCGTTACCAGCCCCAAAAGGATACCCCGCAGATCATACTGCTCCGGAACCGGATTGCGGCCGGGGACCTTTATATTGATATAACGGCTTACAATAACCGAAAGATTGAATTCACCAAAAGGATGAAACAGATGCTTGCCTATGTCAATGAGGAGGCCTGTTGCCGCAGTCGTCTTATCGGAAGTTATTTCGGGGATCCCGGAGTGAAATCCTGTGGCATTTGCGATCATTGCCTGAAGCAAAAAGCGGCTAAGTTAACTGAGGAGGAATTTGAATCCCTGTATCACCGGATCATCAATATCGTGAAGTATGAACCTATGCATACCCGGGATCTTCTCAGCAAACTACCGGGTATCCGGAAGGAAAAGACGTGGAAAGTCCTGGAATTTCTCCAGTCAGAGAATAAGATCGAGATGAACGGAACCGGTCTGATCCGTCTAAAATAAAGATCGGCGGCTCCGGCTTCTCCCCCCCAGCCCCAGCACCCCGAGCAGGCTTCGCACAATCGTATTCCCGGCTGTCCTGGTCATGCTGCGGACAGTAGGATCATCAAAAATGCTTTTCTCCTTCCGGGGAGCTGTCTTTTTTTCTTTTTTGGTACCGGGTTCCGGTTCCCGCTTTGCGGCTTCTTCCAGCTTTTCATTCAACATTTCATAGGCACTCCGGCTGTCGATAACCTCGTTATACCGGGCTGCAATTGAGGAATTCCTGACCAGGGCATCGATCTCATCTTCGGTTAGGATATCCATCCGGCTCCTGGGCGGTCGAATCATACAATGCACGAGGGGTGTCGGGATCCCCTTTTCATTAAGGACAGTCACCAGGGCTTCGCCGGTACCTAAACTGGTGATCAGATCATCCGTTTTGTAAAAAGGAGTTTCGGGATAGTTTTCCGCGGTTTTCTGTATGACCTTCCGGTCTGCCGCCGTAAATGCGCGCAAGGCATGCTGCACTTTAAGTCCCAGCTGGGATAAAACCGGTGCCGGGACATCCATCGGGTTCTGGGTACAGAAATAAATCCCGATCCCCTTTGAACGGATCAATTTGATGATCGTTTCAATTTGACTGAGCAGTGCATCACTGGCCTCCTGGAAAATCAGGTGGGCCTCATCGATGAACATGACCAGTTTCGGTTTGTCAAGGTCGCCCGCTTCCGGGCAGGTGGCATAAAGTTCCGCCAGCAGCTGGAGCATAAAAGTGGAAAACAATTTTGGGCGGTCCTGCAGATCGGTCACCCGTACGACCGAAATCACTCCCCGTCCTTCGGGCGATAAACGCATCAGGTCGTTTACTTCAAAGCTTTTCTCCCCGAAAAAAATATCCGCACCCTGCTGTTGTAATTCGATCACCTTACGGAGGATTGTTCCTGTTGATGCGGTTGAGATCCGGCCGTATGTTTTTTCAAGTTCGGCCTTCCCTTCATCACTGACATATTGAAGTACCTTGATAAAATCCTTTAGATCCAGCAAGGGCAATTTGGCATCATCGCAATATTTGAAGATCATGGCTACGAATCCGCCCTGGGTGTCATTCAACCCCAGGATCTTGGAAAGGAGTACCGGGCCGAATTCGCTTACTGTGGCCCGGAGCCGGACGCCTTTCTGCTGGCTCAGGGTCAGCAATTCGGTCGGATATGCGGAAGGCTGGTAATCCAGCCCGAGTTTCTCGCAACGCTCAGTGATCTTTTCATTGACAGTACCCTGGGCGGCGATCCCGCTGAGGTCGCCCTTGATATCCATCATCAGCACAGGGATACCCGCATCACTGAGTCCTTCGGAAAGAACCTGCAGGGTTTTTGTTTTACCAGTTCCCGTAGCACCCGCGATCAGACCATGCCGGTTCAGCATACGGAAAGGAATGGATACATCCGCCCCGCTGACCACATTTCCGTCCAGCATACCGGAACCCAGCCGGTATGATTCTGTTTTGAACTGATAGCCTTCCCGGATCGTGGCAAGAAATTTTTCAGTATCAGGCATGCCTCAAAATTTAAATGAAAGTTAACAGAATTATGGCTATCCCGGATTACAGGTCTTCTTCCCTTTCAAGCATCAGGATGGCGCTTTGCGGAACGATGAAATATTTTTCCTGTTCATACATCACTTCGGTTGCGCCGCTGAGCAGGAAAATGGCCAGGTCGCCCTCCTTTGCCTGCAGGGGAACATACTTCACCCGTTCTTCCTCCCCTTTCCAGCTTTCTTCCTCTACGGGCATCGGAATGGCATAACCCGGACCGGTCTTTATCACATAACCCTGTTGAACTTTTTCTTTTTCCTGTACACCGGGGGGCAGGTAAAGTCCGCTGGCGGTCCGCTCATCGGGACGGGCGGGTTTTATCAGCATCCGGTCCCCGATCACAATAAGTTTTTTAAGCCGGTTGTCATTTGTGAGATGCATGGCACAGTTTTTTATTACTTAATACAAAAGTATATAGCTAAGGGTGTGAATCCCGGTTGTTTTAACAAAATATTCAGCCAGGACGCTTGAACCCCCGAAATGCTTTAACTTTATTTGTCAACATTAAAAAACCACCGGACATGGACACCAAGAAACCCAAGATTTTATTATGTGAAGACGATCCGAACCTCGGAACCGTACTGAAGAATTACCTGGAGCTGAACGATTATGACGTAACCCTTGAACGCGATGGCCGGCTGGGTCTCGCAGCCTTTCAGCGTGAAAAATTCGAATTGTGCCTGCTGGATGTGATGATGCCCAATATGGACGGATTTACCCTCGCGGAAGAAATCCGGGATGTGGACCCGGATATTCCCCTGTTTTTTCTGAGCGCGAAGACCATGAAGGAAGACGTAATCCAGGGATATAAACTCGGTGCAGATGATTATATCACCAAACCTTTTGACAGCGAAGTGCTCCTGCTGAAGATTAAAGCCATCCTGAAAAGGAACGAAGAGCAGAATAAAGAGAGCGAAAACAAGGAATTCGACCTTTCAACCTATCACTTTAATCCCAAACTTCGCCAGCTGTCACACAACGGCATCACCCAGACCCTTTCTCCCAAGGAAAATGAATTGCTGAAGATGCTTGCCGAACACCTGAACGATCTGCTCCCCCGCGAGCAGGCGCTTAAAAAAATCTGGGGCAGCGACACCTACTTCAACGGCCGGAGCATGGACGTATATATCGCCAAACTCCGGAAATATCTCAAAGATGATGACAAGATTGAAATCGTGAATATTCACGGTAACGGGTTCAGGCTTGTGGTGCAATAAGCCCGGCATGCCCGATCAGACAGGATCCCGCCCCGGCCGGATCCTGTTTTTTTATGCAAAGAGTGAGCCCGGTGCGTCAGGTCTTTTCCGGCCCAGGTGTTCATATGCTTTTGCCGTCACTTCCCTTCCGCGGGGTGTGCGCTGTAAAAACCCTTCCTGTATCAGGAACGGCTCATAAACTTCTTCGATTGTGCCGGCTTCTTCCCCCACTGCGGTGGCGATGGTTCCGATCCCCACAGGTCCGCCCTTGAATTTTTCAATGATGGTGGAAAGGATTCGATTGTCCATGTCATCCAGCCCGTGTTCATCCACATTCAGCGCTTTGAGTGCGTGCTGGGTAATACCGATGTCGATGTCCCCGTCATTCAGCACCTGGGCAAAATCACGCACCCGTCGAAGGAGTCCGTTGGCAATCCGCGGGGTCCCGCGGCTTCTCCGGCCGATCTCCTCAACGGCATCACCTGATATTTTTGTACCCAGGATCCCTGCAGAGCGAACAATGATCTTGTTGAGAATGCCGGCGGAATAATATTCAAGCCTGGACTTGATCGCAAACCGGGAAAGCAGGGGTGCCGTAAGCAAACCGCTCCGGGTAGTGGCGCCGATCAAGGTGAATGGATTCAGGTTGATCTGAATACTTCGCGCGTTGGGACCGCTGTCGATCATGATATCGATCCGGTAATCTTCCATAGCGGCATACAGGTATTCCTCAACGACCGTACTTAGCCGGTGGATCTCATCGATAAACAAAACATCATGGGGTTCGAGACTGGTAAGCAACCCCGCCAGGTCGCCGGGTTTTTCAATTACGGGCCCTGATGTTTCGCGGATATTTACATTCAGCTCATGAGCCACGATCCGGGACAGGGTGGTTTTTCCAAGACCCGGAGGCCCGTGAAACAAAACATGGTCCAGCGCCTCCCCGCGAATCCGGGCCGCCTTGATAAAAACCCGGAGGTTTTCTATGACCTGGTCCTGCCCGGAAAACTCACTGATCTGGGCCGGGCGAATGGAATTTTCAAATGCAGCATCCGCAGCGGTCAGGTTTTCTTTATCACTTTTCAGGTTTGGGTTCGGCATGTACTTTTTTTATTGAATCTTTGTAAAGCTAAAAATTATATCACACAAAACGGAAAGCTATGAAAATAGGTATCCTGGGATCAGGGATCGTTGGCCGGGTATTGGCTTCCGCGTTCCTGTCCGAAGGTCATGAGGTCATGCTCGGTACGCGGAATATTTCAAAGAATGAAGTCGTAAGCTGGCAACAGGAAAACAAACTGGGTTTGCTGGGCTCTTTCCAGGAAACGGCGCAGTTCGGGGAATTGATAGTACTGGCTGTAAGCGGCCTGGCCGTGGAAGATGCTTTGATGCTGGCCGGTAAAGAACATTTCACTGATAAAACTGTCATTGACGCCACAAATCCCATTGCTGCCGTTCCGCCCGACCACGGGGTGTTGAAATTTTTTACAACCCTCGAAGAATCCCTGATGGAGCGGATACAGAAACTGATCCCTGATGCACGGGTCGTGAAAGCATTCAACAGCGTGGGGAATGCCTACATGTATAAACCGCAATTCCCGGGAGGTACGCCTACCATGTTCATATGCGGAAATCATGAAGACGCAAAAAGGGTCGTGAAGGAATTGCTGACAGATTTCGGCTGGGAAACTGAAGACCTCGGTTCAGTGGAAGCTGCCCGGGCGATCGAACCCCTATGTATGCTCTGGTGTATTCCCGGTTTCTTGCATAACCGCTGGGATCATGCGTTTAAATTGCTTCGAAGCTGAATCCTGATTTCATACACCGACGAAGCGGTTCATACCCAAAATGAGGTCCGGGTCCGGACTATTTGCCAGCCAGGATTCCCGTTCGGAATACTTGCATACTCCCGGGTAATCCCCCCTCGCATTCCCCGGATCTAATATGACCTGGAAATGCAGGTGAGGCGGCCAACCCCCGTTTTCGGCCGGAATACCGAACTCTGCAAAAATCTCCCCGGCTTCGATCCGTTGGCCTTCATGCAGATTCCTGATTGAGCTTAAACTAAGATGCCCGTACAATGTGCAGAACGAATACCCGGGTAACCGGTGTGTCAGCAGGATGGTAGCGCCATAATCACCCCGTTTGTCATTATTGGCAAAGCTGTGAACCAGACCTTCGAGGGGAGCCATCACCGCTGTTTGGGGCTTCCCCCAGATATCAATCCCCAGATGCAGTCTTCTGGGTTCATCGCCCTCCTGT
Organism: Chitinophagaceae bacterium; assembly: GCA_049421765.1. Classification (GTDB taxonomy): domain Bacteria; phylum Bacteroidota; class Bacteroidia; order Chitinophagales; family Chitinophagaceae; genus JJ008. Next base: position 20,006 of record JBMSNP010000035.1, on the reverse strand, counting down.
TCCGCATCAAAAACGCGGCTGAAACGATAAACAGTACGATGTTCGGCATACCCTCCTATGCCGTACCTGGCATGGTTTGATTCCAGCCGGGAAAAAACATAGCGGTTAAATGATGTGGCATCTTGGAGGATATCATCCGTTAATGTCGTGTTGGCGGCTGTAAAATCCATGGTGATCAGCCTGTCCTTTGACGGGTCAAACGGCACTACCGGACGGATCAATGACCGCTGGTCCCCTATCAATTCCATGAAAGTACCTGCTCGCATATTCACCTAAAGATGCATAAAAAAAGGCATCCCCGGGGGGATGCCTTTGAGATTATATCCGTCTGGTATTACCGCTGAATCACGATCGGGAAGGTCTTCTCGCTGGTTCGTATACCATCGTCGTAGAAGATCTTGATCATATAGGTTCCGCTGGGCAGATCGCCGAGATTGACCGGCACCACCCTTCCGTAAACCAGGTTGTTGAAGGTTTGAGTTTTCAAAAGCTGACCAATCGTATTATATACGCGCATACCTAGGTAATTATAAAGAACACTGTTGATCCGGATATTAAACCGGCCATTGTTCGGATTCGGGTATACGACCACTGCATTCTCATCCAACTGGCGTATCCTTTCCGGACAATCCTCTACTTTGGCGACCACAGTTCCAGTGGAAGTACAACCCAGTGCATTGACATAAGTATATGTCAGGGTGTAGGAACCCACGGCCGTTGCTGAGGGCACAAAATTGAATCCGGATACCCCGATTCCGCTCCAGCTTCCGCCAACCGGTGTTGCATTCAACGGCACAAGGGTATCAGAGATACAAATCCTGGGCGGCAAAGCCGACAACACTACCGGTGTGGGTGCGTTCACTGTTAGTGTGGCGTTGTTGGACGTGTTGCTCTGACCACAACTATTGGTAACGATAACCCGGTAGAGACTTCCGCTCTGTGCGACTGAAGTCGGGCTCACGGTGAGCGTATTGGTATAAGAACCACCGGTGGTCAGGTTTGTCCAGGGACCGCCAGGACCGGTAGTGCTTACCTGCCATTGGAAAATATTCGGTGTCGGAACTCCGCTAACAGCTACGCTGAATACAGCCGCATCCGGAGCGCAAACTGTCCGGTTAGCCGGTTGTGTTCCTATTACCGGTGCAGTAGCCACGGTCAGGATCACGGCATTGGAAGTTGCAGCAGGCGGACAGGTTCCGCTGACCACACAACGATAGCGATAATTATTCTGAGTGGTCGCAACATTCAGAATGGTCAGGTTCGGAGTGGTCACACCCGAGTAACCCGGTCCGTTGGCCAGGTTGCTGTAATTGGCGCCTCCGTCAGTGCTTACCTGCCACTGATATGTGAGGTTTGTACCCGTAGCTGTCACAGAGTAGTTCACATTAAATCCGGGACAAATGGGTGCGGGCAATGCGGTCGGTTGCGAAGTAATTGCCGGTGCATCGTTCACCTGGATATTCACACTGTTGGTACCGGTGCATCCGGCAATAGTGCTGCTGGCAGTATAAGTGGTAGACGCTGTCGGTTTGGCCCATACAGTATATACCGGTGTTCCGGTATATGCAATGGTAGCAGCAGCATCAGCATACAGACCGGCAACCGGACTGAATGTTACAGGCTGTGGTACATTGAAAGTGATACTCCAGGTTGACAGGATCCCTGTGTTCCCTGCTGCATCATCCACCACATAAAGGCTCCAGTTACCATTCGGGTCTCCGGTAAAAGTGGACAGTGTGGTAGAGGTCGGTGCTGCCGGTCCGGGTGCGGGCCAGGTATCCCCTGCTCCATAATTTGTGGGCTTATAAGTTCCACTGGCATTAAAGGCAGCATCTGCAAGGTTCGACGGTGCAGCATCATCCAAAATGAAATTCTGACCGGTGGCAGGCGTTGCTCCCCCGGCATCCGACATCAGAATCACTGCCTGACCTGTCGGAGAAACCAGTACCATATCCACATCATCCGGGAATGTGTGATTGAACCCGTTCAGGGTCACTGACTTCACAGTCACTCCGCTGGTGGGAAGACCTGAAACCGCCAGGTTGTTCGGGTAAAGCGAAGCAACACCGGTGGTGGTTCCGCCGGCCGGAATATGGGTATTGGTGTTGTTGTTCACCGTAAGGGGTAAGGTGGGAACGACAGAGGCGTCGATGCGTACGATTGTTCCGTTACAAATTACCACGGCATTACATCCCGGATCGATCAGGGCTACATTATCAATATATGCACCGACATTGGAAACACTGCTGTCCGTGGCCCTTCTGAATCGGAAGACCACACTTTGCCCGTTGGCAGCAGCCGGGAGATTGACCAGGGTTGTCTGGAATCCGCCTGAGTTACCTGTCCATGCCTGGCGTCCGGCGATCGGGCTTCCGAAACTGTTACTGATTGTTCCGTTATAACCTCCCGAAGCAAATGAACCGCCGGCTGCGAGGATATCCGTAAACGGTCCGCCGTTGATCGAAATCTCAAGCACCATACCATCGAAATTGGATTCGAGCTGAATGTTGCGGCTGAAACTCAACTGCGAGCTGGCGGAAGTGATATTATACGCTGGTGTGTTCAGATATTCATCCGAGATACAGTTCGGGTCATTTACAAATGCCGCATTGGGTGCGCTTACGAAAGCGGCCGCAGAAGTCGCCCAACGGGCCGTGTTGGCGCAGGAAGCTCCAACGGTAGCAGACCAGCCCGCTGGCAGTGCAGGGGCTGTAACCCCGTCAAAGTTTTGAGAGCATGAACCAGCCGATGGTGGCGGGTTGGTGGTCAGCGTAATGACCGGTGTCTGGTTCACAGTAACCTGGACATTCGAGGCTTTGTTACAGGCGATACCATCCGTAGTGGTCAGGGTATAGGAATGAACCCCGGCCGGAATATTTGTTACATTAAACGTGACGGTGGAGTTATTGGGACCGGAAACCACAGCAGGCCCGATTGTACCCGGACCGGATAAAGTATGTGTGTAGTTACCGATACCACCGGTAGCCGTTGCAGCAATAACCGTGGCACCCGGTGAACAGGTGGTGGACGGAGTGGCGGTCAGGCTGGAATGTGAGATATTGCTCACGTTAACCACCACTTCAGCTGTTGTAGCCGATCCACCGCCCGGGCTGGTACAGGTAACTGTACAAACATAATAACGGGATGCGGCCGCGTTAAAGGCATAGGTCGTGCTGTTAGCGCCGGCAATATTAGTATAGGGGCCGCCTGATGTAGCGGACTCTTTCCATTGGAAGGTCAACCCGGTTGCCACAGTATACCCGCTTACGGTCAGGGCAACAGGCGAACCGGCACAAACCGAACTGGTAACCGGTGCGATTGACCCCGGAGAAGGTACTCCGTTACAAGCCGGGGCACAGATAAAGGTAGAGATATCAAGACCCCATGAATTCAGGGATCCTCCGTCGCCGGCGACGTCATCACTGATGGTGATGGTCCAGGTACCATTCGGGTCCTCGCCAAAGAATGCCGCCAGGGATTCTTCCGGCGTTAGACTGGGAACAGCAACGTTATTGGTGTACGCATGATCCGTCACCATCCCGTTATTCGTTGTATAAGGCACCTGGCCGCCGGGGTTGGCATCATTATCCCAAGTAGTACCTGCAAAAACGTTATCGTTACCTGCCCCATTATCAGTGGTCAGGGTAACCACAGTACCGGCGGGTGACATGATCGTAATATCCAGATCTGCAGCAAACGTATGTGTAATATTGGTCAACACTTTTACATTAAAGATCTGCGTAGGTGCTCCTGCAACGTTAATCGTTGAGCTGACCACTGCAGGGCCGGTCGGAATCGGTACCGCGGTGTTATTGGAATAACTGTTCGTGGTAACCAGTGGCGGTGTGGCGGAAGCGCCAACCACCAGGGACCAGGAATTTAAAGATCCCAAATCACCACCGGCATCATCACTCACCCGGATCGTCCAGGTTCCGTTCGGATTCTCGCCGATAAAAGCGGCCAGGGGTTCTTCAGGAGCGAGTGGCGTTGCAACCACGTTATTGGAATAAGAATGATCGGTAACCATTCCATTGTTACTTGAATAGGGCACCTGGCCACCGGGGTTGGCGTCATCATCCCAGGTTGTTCCTGCAAAGACATTGTCATTGCTACCTCCATTATCAGAAGAAAGGGTGACGACAGTTCCGGAAGGAGAAGTGATGGTGATATCCAAATCGCTTGCAAATGTGTGTGTGATATTGGTGATCACATTCAACTTATAGAGATAGGCCGGGGCACCGGCTACGTTGATTGTGGAAGAAACCACGGTATTATCAAGGATCGGCACCACGGTATTATTGCTGAAATTGGTGGAAGTCCCTCCGCAGGGAACAATAATCGGGGGAGCACAACTGGCTGTGGCAATATCGAGCGACCAGTTGTTTAATGTTCCCACATCACCTCCCAAATCATCACTGACCCGCAGTGTCCAGGTTCCGTTCGGATTTTCCCCAATGAAAGCAGCAAGCGCTTCTTCCGGGGTGAGGGGACTGGCGAGTACATTATTAGAATATTGATTATCCGTAACCATACCGTTGTTCGAAGTGTATGGTACCTGTCCGCCCGGGTTGGCATCATCATCCCAGATGGTTCCGGCAAACACGTTGTCATTTCCCCCACCGTTGTCGGTGGTCAATGTTACCACCGTACCTGCCGGGGAGGTTATTGTAATATCCAGGTCGCTTGCAAATGTGTGTGTGATATTAGTCAGCATGTTTACGTCGATAATCTGTGTTCCGGCACCTGCAACATTAATAGTCGATATGGCTACGCTATTATCCGTGATGGGAACCGGGGTATTATTGCTGAACGGAAAGCTTGTAATGGTGGGAGCCGATGAAAGCCCTGAAATGGAGAGCGACCAGGAATCCAAAGATCCCACATCACCTCCCAGGTCATCACTGACACGAATCGTCCAGGTTCCGTTGGGATTTTCTCCGACAAAAGCTCCAAAAGCTTCCTCAGGCACCAGGGGTGAGGCCAGGACATTATTGGAATAAGTATGGTCAGTAACCATTCCGTTGTTGCTTGTATATGGAACCTGCCCGCCGGGATTGGCTGCATCATCCCAAACGGTTCCGTTAAATACGTTGTCGTTGCCACCGCCGTTATCCGTTGTAATGGTAACAATCGTTCCTGCCGGGGAGGTCAGCGTAATGTCGAGATCCGAAGCAAACGTATGCTGGATAAATGTGGTCAGGGTTAATTTGTAGAGGTAGGTCGGCGCCCCCGCCACATTGATGGTGGACACTGCCACACTGTTATCTGTGATGGGAACCGGTGTGTTGTTGTTAAACACCTGCGGTGCCGAAGGGGTACATTGCGCATTCACGCGCGTTTGCACTGAAAGAACAGTAAATAACGCGAGAAAAGATACGTATAACTTTCTCATAAGCTAAGTTTGGTTTAAAGGTGGCCACCCCAAAAGGGATTTCTGCTGAAAGTTAGGATTTTTTTTTACTGCCCAAACTTTTACAGGTAAAATATTCATTGCTTAAAACCGTTAGTATGAATAAATTGTCTCACCCCGATGAAAACCTCTTCCCGCCACCGTTTTGGGTTATTTTTTTTCGCCTGCTGGATGGCGGGTTGCTCCCCGATTGCCGCCCAGATGATAACCGGTACCTGGAAAGGACGGATCAACCGGCAAAAGGTCGAAATAAAAATCATCCAGCGGGGGGATAGCCTCACGGGGACCTCATATTATTACGAATCCGGCAATAACTTCCGTAGATACAGCATCAGGGGATATTTCGACCAGTCGACAAATAGCGTGTTATGGTGGGATGATCAGCTGATCGAAGAGAAATCCGGGCGTCTCAGCATTATCACGCCCGGAAGGGTCCCCATGCTTTCCCGGGCCGATTTTAATTGCCCCGGTGACGGACGGATGATGCTGGATGGACAAGCCGTGAAAAAAGAGGATGAAACGGACCGGTGGGGAGACCTGCACCTGGATAAATCCGGGAAACCCGTATTTGAAGATGAGTGGGATCCGGTTATCGAAAATTATACAACCGGTGCCAACGACCCAGAAATCATCGACAGCGTGGCGGCAATTGCCCTTCAAAATAAAAAACAGGTAAAAAATCAGGATTCTGCACCTTACTCCGTGAATCCTGTAACTAAAAAAGACCCTGCCCTGCAAATACCCGCAATAAATACAAATCCGGAAAAAGAACCGGGGCTTTCTCCTGCCCCTGCAGTCACAACCGCGGAACAAACGCTACCTGTTTCCATTGAAGAAAAATTTGTACGCCGGGAAAAGATATTTATCAAAGAAATCCCGATCTCGGGGGATACCGTAGAACTCAGGTTTTATGACAATGCCGAAATTGACGGGGATTCGATATCTCTTTTCCTCAACAACCGGCTTTTGTACCGACATATCCGGCTGACCGGAAATGCCTACATCGTAAAACTGGCCCTGTCCGACCTGCCGGATTCCAACGAACTTACGATGGTGGCCGAAAATCTCGGGACCATCCCGCCAAATACTTCCTATATGATCGCGATGGTAAACGGGGTTCGGCATGATGCTTACCTGGCCAGCAGTGAAGGCAGCAGCGCCATGATCCGTTTGGTCAAAACAGAACCGGAACCCTGATCAATTGGTCGCATTCCTGGTCCGGTTAAAAATTTAAAGAAAGTAAGATAAAGAGTGATTTCCCGGATACCGGGTACCTCAGATCACCACATTGATCATCTTGTTCTTTACATAAATGATCTTTTTCGGCTGTTTCCCGTCCAGCCATTTTTGAACGGTGGCATCCAGTAGTACTTTTTCCTCGACTTGTTCCTGTGTCGCATCAAGCGCCAGGGTCAGCTCGGTCCGGGTTTTCCCGTTGATGGCTACCGGGTACGCTTTACTGGTCTCTTTTACATATTTCTCTTCAAATACGGGGAAAGAAGCATCAAGCACAGATCCGCTGTTTCCTGTCAGACTCCAGAGCTCTTCGCTTATATGCGGTGCATAAGGTGTCAGGAGAACCAGCAGGGGGGTGAGGATTTTTCTCTTATGGCATTTGAGATCGGTAAGTTCATTGGTCGCTATCATGAACCCGCTGACTCCAGTATTGAAGCTGAAACGCTCAGTATCCTGTTCGATCTTTTTAATGGCATTATGGAGAACTTTGAGTTCGGCCGCGCCAGGCTCTTCATCGGTGACGATCAGTCCTTTGTTTTCATCGGCAAAAAGCCGCCAGAATTTTTTCAGGAACCGGTGTACCCCTTCGATACCCTTGGTATCCCAGGGTTTACTCATCTCCACCGGTCCCAGGAACATCTCGTACATCCGGAATGTATCCGCTCCGTATCGCTTCACCAGGTCGTCCGGGTTTACTGTGTTGAATTTGGACTTGGACATCTTCTCCACCTCTGTACCGCAGATATACTTTCCGTCCTCAAGGATGAATTCCGCATTGGCATATTCCCCGTTCCTCCATTTTTTAAAGGCTTCCATATCCAGCTCCACGCCATCCACCATATTCACATCCACATGAATTTCATCTGCAGCATATTCAGACCGGAGATTGAAAGAAACAAAGGTTTCGGTTCCGTGTACCCGGTAAGCCAGCCTGGAACTGCCTTGTATCATCCCCTGGTTCACCAGTTTTTTATACGGCTCATCATGTCCGATTAGTCCGAGATCAAAAAGGACCTTGGTCCACATCCGGCTGTAGAGCAGGTGCCCTACCGCGTGCTCGGTACCACCAATGTAAAGATCCACCTGCCCCCAGTAATCGCTGGCCTGTCGACTGCAGAATTCCTGTTGGTTATGGGGATCCATGTAGCGGAGAAAATACCAGCTGCTGCCTGCATAACCCGGCATCGTATTCGTTTCGAGGTCCCGGGCCGTCCATTCCGGGATATTTGCCAGGGGGCCCTCTCCTTCTGGCCCGGGTTTATAACTGTCCACATGCGGAAGTTCCAGCGGCAACACTTTTTCATCAAGGGGGTACGCGATCCCGTTTTTCCAGGTGATCGGGAATGGCTCACCCCAGTAACGTTGCCGGCTGAAAGCTGCATCACGCATTTTGTAATTCACTTTCCTGGTGCCGACCCCCCTTTCCTCAAGCGCACGGATGACCTGCTCACCGGCTTCGCGCATCGGGATTCCGTTGATGAAGTCTGAATTTTCAAGGATGGCATCTTTGGTGGGATTGGCCTCCTCTCCATTATAATAGGACCCAATGATATTGGTTACGGGGATTTGAAAGTGCCTGGCAAACTTATGGTCCCTCTCGTCTCCGCAGGGAACGGCCATAATAGCACCGGTTCCATACCCGGCCAGCACGTATTCGGAGACCCAGACCGGGATCTCCCTCCCGTTGAAGGGGTTAAGGGCATAGGCCCCGGTAAAAACGCCACTGATCTTCTTTTCAGCCATTCGCTCACGCTCGCTGCGGCTTTTCACATACGCTATATAATCTTCCACTGCAGGTGTTTGAGACGGGGTGCAGATCTTCTCTGCCAACTCGTGTTCGGGAGCAATGACCATGAAGTCGACGCCGAAAATGGTATCGGGCCTGGTAGTATAAACGCGCAACGGGGCAGTGACCTGCTCTCCCTTTATTTTAAAATCGATTTCAGCACCGGAGGACTTGCCGATCCAGTTGGTTTGCATTTCCTTCATCGCCTCGCTGAAATCGACCCGCTCCAGTCCTTCCAGCAATCGATCGGCGTATTCCGTTATCCGGAGATACCATTGCCGGAGTTTCTTTTTTACGACGGGGTGACCGCCTCGTTCGCTGACCCCGTTCACCACTTCATCGTTGGCCAGTACCGTTCCCAGGGCCTCGCACCAGTTCACTTCTCCTGTGCCGCAATAAGCCAGCCGGTATTGCATCAGGATATCCTGCCGGGTGGCTTCGTCAAATTCCTTCCAGTCCTTTGCTGAAAACCGGGCATGCAAATGCTGGGCATCGGGCATGGGGTGGCCTGCATTCCCTTCCTGACCAAATGCAGTTTCGAGCCTTGATATGGATTCTGCCCGGCAGGTATGACGGTTGTAGAAGGAATGGAATAGTTGCAGGAAAATCCATTGTGTCCATTTATAGTACCCGGGATCGCAGGTCCGTACTTCCCGTTCCCAGTCGTAGCAAAACCCGATATTATCCAGTTGCTTTCTGAAATTCTCAATATTGTTTGCCGTTGAAACAGCCGGGTGAATACCATGATCAATGGCATATTGTTCTGCGGGAAGACCAAAGGCATCATATCCCATGGGATGAAGCACATTGAATCCTTTCAGTCGCTTGTACCGGCTGAATATATCTGAAGCAATATATCCCAGCGGGTGTCCGACATGCAGTCCCGCCCCGCTGGGATAGGGAAACATGTCCAGTACATAAAATTTAGGTTTGGAAGAATCATTCGAAACCCGGTACAGGTTTTTTCCCTTCCAGTAAGCCTGCCATTTCTTTTCGATATCCGTAAACTGGTACTCCATATTAATCTCATGATTGTTCCCGCAGGATCCCTTTTAATGTAAAGGATGGTTCTTTTAACAAATCTCTTCTGCCGCAGATGGCAATATGACCCGGGGGCAACCGTTAAACCTATCTGTGGCAGGCAGGCGGGCAGCAAAAATACTGATTGTAGCCCTAAACTGCTATTTTTGCCCATATCCACTAACCTGAAAAAGCAATTGCATGTCTCAATCCGGTAAAGCCTCTATCAAAAGGGGGAAACCATCGTATTTCATGTCCATAATCGGGGTTACCCTGGTGCTCTTCCTGCTCGGAATCATCGGCTGGCTGGTGATCAATGCCAATAAACTCGGGGACTATTTCAAGGAAAATGTCGAAATCAGGGCATACCTCCGCGGTGATCTGAACCGCAAGGACAGCGTGGCCCTGATGGATTATATCAGTGCCAAACCCTATGTAAAATCAATCCAGTATGTTTCGAAGGAAGAAGGCAAGAAACAATACATGGCGGAAGAAAATGAGGATTGGAGCAAAGTGCTGAACGAAAATCCGCTCCCCAACGCAATCTATTTCCGCATCAAACGCCAGTATGTCCAACTCGACACCCTGGCCAATATCAAAAAAGACCTGGAAGCCCAGACCTATGTGAGCGATGTCAAATACCCTGAGGCACTGGTCGGGAAACTGAACAAGAATATCCGGATCGTGAGCATCGCCCTCCTGGTTATCGTGATCATCATTTCCCTGGTGGTGATCTTCCTGATCGACAATACCATCCGGCTTGCAATGTTCAGCAACCGTTTCCTGATCAAGACCATGCAGATGGTGGGTGCCACCCGGGCCTTTATCGCCCGGCCACTGAATATCCGGGCCATTCTCAACGGGTGTATCAGCGGACTGATCGCATCCGGTGTCCTGTATATTGTTATCATGATACTGGAAAGATATGTGAGCTGGCTCCGGACCATCCATGACTCCGGTTTGCTCCTGCTTCTTTTCTTTTCCCTGATTGTATTGGGTGTCGGTATTACCCTGTTCAGTACGCATCGCAGCGTGGTGAAATACCTGAAAATGCGTCTTGACGACCTGTATTAAGGGTTTGAGGGCCTGTTTAAAAAGGTTAAACCGGGGTAACCGGATATTTGTAAAATGAATTTCCCCAGGTACCCGGAATTTGTCTACCGCAGACAGGAGTTTGGAATTTGGATTTTGGAGCTTTTGCCTATATTGCACCGCTTAAATGACAGTTATGAGTGAAAAGAACAGCCCGTCAATCTTTACCCGGGACAATTACCGCTGGATGCTGATTGGCCTGGTGGTGATCGCGGCCGGGATGCTGCTGATGTCAGGAGGGAAAAGCAATACGGACCCGTCGGTTTTCAACAAAGCAGCCGTGTACAGTACAATGCGGATCACCATCGCTCCGATCCTGATCCTCGCCGGGCTGGTAATCGAGGTATTTGCGCTTTTTAAAAGCCCCCGTGGAACCGGAAATTAAACCTGGAAAAATATCAGATCAAAGCGGCGGACCCGTCCGGCCGCTTTCTTTATTTCCTTAAATCAACGGACCGATGAGTATCCTGGACGCCGTCATCATCGCCATTGTGGAGGGGCTCACAGAATTCCTGCCCATCTCTTCGACCGGTCATATGATCATTACCGAAAAGCTGCTGGGTGTGGAAGCGAATGATTTTACCCGACTTTTCACCGTCGGGATCCAACTTGGAGCCATACTCGCCGTACTGGTCCTTTACTGGAAAAAATTTATTACTCCCATACGCACCGGACGCTGGAATTTCTACCTGAAACTTATCGTCGCGGTGATCCCGGCCCTGGTTCTCGGGTATATTTTTTCCGACCGGATCGACGCCCTGCTCGACAGCGCACTTGTGGTTTCAATCACGATGATCGCAGGCGGGATCATACTTCTTTTCATTGACCGGTTTTTCCGCGAGGAATCCGTTTCCACCGAGGAACAGATCGGTTTTACAGGCGCCCTGATCATCGGGATCTGGCAATGCATCGCCATGATCCCCGGGGTAAGCCGCAGCGCGGCCAGTATCATCGGGGGGATGCAGCAAAAACTTACCCGGAAACTCGCAGCCGAATTCTCCTTTTTCCTCGCGGTTCCGACCATGGCTGCTGCCACCGGTTATAAATTACTCAAAGGCTACAAAACCATCAGCCCGGATGATATCAAACTTTATGTGATCGGCAATGCCGTTGCTTTTGTTGTTGCCATCCTTGCAATCCGGTTCTTTATCGGGTACCTGCAACGGCACGGTTTCCGGTTGTTCGGATATTACCGGATTGTTGCAGGCAGCATCCTGCTCGCACTTATCTTGTCGGGCGTGATCAGGGGATAGACCTTTTCTCCCTATTTTTACTGAAACCTTTCGGAAATATGCAAACGGCGCCGAAGAAAATCATAAACGGCTGGGCCATGTATGACTGGGCCAGTTCCTCTTATAACCTGGTCATCACCTCAACCATCTTTCCCACTTATTTTGAAGCCATCGCCGTTGATGACCGTGCCGTTTCAAAAACGACGGTTACTTTTCTCGGCAGACAGTTTGAAAATACGGCCCTTTACAATTATGCCATCGCACTCGCCATGCTGATCGTAGCCCTCATGTCGCCCTTCCTTTCTTCGATCGCCGACTACCGGGGCAACAAGAAAAAATTTCTGAATTTCTACATGACCATGGGCAGCCTGGCCTGTGCCATGCTTTACTTTTTTGACCGGAGCACACTGGAACTCGGGATCTTTTCGGTGATCCTGGCCTGTGTCGGGTTCTGGGGTGCCCAGGTGTTTTACAATTCCTTTCTTCCCGAGATCGCCGCTCCGGAAGACCGGGACCGGGTGAGCGCCCGGGGTTTTGCCTTTGGATATGTGGGAAGCGTGCTGCTGCAACTGATCTGCTTTGTCTTTGTGCTGATGCATGATACTTTTGGCATCACGGAAGGAAAGGGATCCCAGATCTCCTTCCTCCTGGTGGGGATCTGGTGGTGGGGTTTCGGCCAGTTTTCACTCAGGCGGCTTCCCCGTCCCGTACCGGCCGGATCGGGCAGTTTACAGGGCCAGATCATCTCCAAAGGATACCGGGAGCTGCAAAAAGTATGGAAACAACTGGCTTCACTCCCCCCGCTGAAAAGATACCTGCTCGCATTCTTTTTTTACAATATGGGCGTCCAAACGGTGATGCTGGTGGCAGCACTTTATGGTAAAAGTGAACTGGAGATCCCCACCACCAACCTGATCATCGCGATCCTGATCATCCAGCTGATCGCGATTCCCGGGGCTGTTGCGATTTCGAGACTATCAGAACGAATCGGTAATATCCGGACGCTGATGCTACTCGTTCTGTGCTGGATCCTGATATGTATCATGGCTTTTTATCTCCCCAAGGGAGGAATTTACCCGTTCTATGCGCTGGGTGCGGCTGTCGGATTTGTGATGGGAGGAATTCAATCTCTGAGCAGGAGCACCTATTCCAAGCTGATGCCCGTAACAAAAGACACGGCTTCCTTTTTCAGCTTTTTTGACGTGACAGAAAAATTCGCTTCGGTATTCGGAATATTTTGCTTTGGATTTATTACCGAACTCAGCAAATCACAACGCAACTCGGTACTTGCACTGGCCGGCTTCTTTGTCATTGGTCTCATATTGCTTTTTTACGCCAAAGCAGCGAAACCGTTGAATAATAATGCCCCCGTACCGGTCTCGGGACTATAAACACGGAAAAAGATTATGAAATTATATTCGATAAACACCGGCTATTTCAAACTTGACGGCGGAGCCATGTTTGGCGTCGTGCCCAAAAGCATTTGGCACAAGATCAACCCGTCGGATGAAAACAACATGTGCAGCTGGGCCCTCCGAAGCCTGCTTATCGAAGACGGCAACAGGCTGATCCTGGTCGACAATGGCATGGGCGATAAACAGGATGAAAAATTCTTCAGTCATTATTACATGCACGGGGAAGACAGCCTGGAACGATCCCTTTCACGGTATGGCTTCGGTAAAGATGATATCACCGATGTATTTCTGACCCACCTGCATTTTGACCATTGCGGCGGAAGTATTGTCCGGGAAGGAGACCGGCTGGTGCCTGCATTCAAAAATGCCGTATACTGGAGTAATGCCGCACACTGGAACTGGGCGGTATATCCCAATGACCGTGAAAAAGCTTCATTCCTGCGTGAAAACATTCTGCCCATTGAAGAGAGCGGTCAGTTAAAGATGGTGGAAGTGAGCCCTTCGTCAGGCGGAAAACTGGGGGTTACTGATTTCACGAAAAACTGCCAGATCCGTTTTGTAAACGGCCATACAGAAGCCATGATGCTGCCACAGCTGAGATATAAAGACAAAACAATCGTATACATGGCCGACCTGCTCCCTTCCGCGGGACATATTCCCCTGCCCTATGTAATGGCCTATGACATGTTTCCGCTCACAACACTCCACGAAAAGAAATCCTTTCTCGGAGAGGCAGTGGAGGGTGATTATATTTTATTCTTTGAACACGACCCGGTGCATGAATGCTGTACACTCAGGCAAACAGACCGGGGTGTAAGACCCCGTGAATATTTCAGACTTGACGAGATCTGATCGCCGTTTAATCCGTTTTCACAATCCTCCTCATCCGCAATATGAGCAGACTGCCGGTGATCGCGGGAATGATCAGGTTGATGAACCATATCCCGGCAGTGGCAAAAGTCATCCCCAGTTCATTGGCACTGAACAATCCGACTACGGCGGTAACCACCGCGCCGCGCTGTGCCAGTTCCGCCACCGCGATCGTAGGCACGGCTGCCATCACAAGGAAAGAGACACTGATCGTCCAGCACAACTGCCCGACAGTCAGGTGCACATCAAATAACTCAAAAAGCAGGAAATACTGAAACAGGAACACGCCAAAGCGGAGCAGGGAAAGCAGCAGCAGCCGCAGCAGGAGCCCAGACCTGAATTCTTCCAGGGCCTCCACCAGGTAAGAGAAACGTTTGCTGCCAGGCAGTCGGTCAATCCAACGGATCATCCAGCTCAAGCGGAAATAAAATAATATCAAAACGAGCAGGACTGCCAGCACCCCGTATTGGATCATGTTCAGCCACATGGGGCTGACCAATTGCCGGTTCACGATGTCCTGCTTCAGGAAAAATAATCCAAGCGTTCCTGCCAGCAGGGTAATGATCAGCTGGCTGATACTGCCCACGATCGTGATAGATATCGTTTTCAGGCGGTTGCCTTCATTCATGTAAAGCAACCGGCCGAGATACTCACCCATCCGGTTGGGCGTGGTTACGGAAAACGAAACACCGGATAAAACTGCCATCAGCGCTTTCGGATAGCTGACCAGCTGTACCGGTTTTACCGATAACTGCCACTTGTATGCTTCGATACCCCAGTTGACAAACATGAGAAGCACCACAGAAACCCCGTTGATGAGCAGGGGGCCGCTGAAAGTGGATCTGATCCTTTCCCAGGCCTGCTCCAATCCCGGTTGCTGCCGGATCTGCCGGTAAATGGACCATGACAACCAGGCAAACAAGAGAGGGCCGAGGAAGTAGTTGATGAAGATCTTGCTATTTCGGCTCAGCTTCATTAATCTTGTAAAAATACATTCCCCATTGCAAAAGACCCCTAAAATCATACTGGGTATCGACCCCGGCACGCTGGTCATGGGGTATGGATTGGTAAAAATCGCGGGGTCTTCGGTTGAATTGCTTGAGCTGGGTGTGGTGAAACCGGGAAAACTGAAAGACAGTTATAAGAAGCTCCAGCTGATCTTTAATACCGTCAGCGGACTGATCACCCGCTACCAGCCAACGGATTTTGCCATTGAAGCTCCCTTCTTCGGGAAGAATGTTCAGAGCATGCTGAAACTCGGAAGAGCCCAGGGAGTGGCGATCGCTGCCGCCATGCGACACGGACTCACGGTTACCGAATACTCCCCGAAAAAAGTAAAACAATCGATCACCGGAAACGGAAATGCCGACAAAGAACAGGTGATGAAAATGTTGCAAACCATCCTCTCTTTTACATTTCCGTCGAAACAATATGATGCGACCGATGCACTTGCGGTAGCGCTCTGTCATCACTATCAAAGCTCCTCACCTGCCTTAAAACAGGGAAAACCGACCAAAGGATGGGCGGAATTCATGCGCCAAAACCCGGGTCGTATAAAAGACCGGTAGGTCCTATAGATGTGCCAGTATCTTTTCCTGAACAGATTTTAGCGTATCGCCTGAAACGGGGGACTTGGGTTGCGTAAAATTGAGGTCGTTGGCTGAACGGATAGGCACCAGGTGCATATGCGCATGTGGAACCTCCAGCCCGATCACACTGATCCCGCACCGGTTGCATTCAAAAGCTTTTTCAATTGCCTTGGCGATGGGCTGTGCAAACAAAAGCATTTCTGCGAGATAGTCGGATGGCAGATCAAACAGGTTGTCGACCTCTACTTTGGGCACTACCAGCACATGACCTTCCCGGATCGGGAAGATGTCCAGAAATGCGAAGAACTTTTCATTTTCTGCAATTTTGTAAGCGGGTATCCCGCCGGCGATGATTTTTGAAAAGATGGTCATACTCCCGGTTAATTTATGAATCCGTGTCAGCAGGTAATATCTGATCCGGCCGAACATCATATGCTTTCTCCGCAAATCTAAAACAGTTCGCAATAAAAAAGCCCCCGTTTTCACGGAGGCCACCGCATATGCTCAGGGTTCTTTATGCGGTAATTTCTTCTATTTTAAATTTAAGCAATCCTGCCGGCGCTTTTACTTCGGCGGTTTCACCCACTGCCTTTCCGAGGATTCCTTTACCTATCGGGGATGTGATCGAGATCTTACCCGCCTTCAGGTCAGCCTCTTTTTCACTGACCAGCTGATACATGACCTGTTTTTTTGTTCCAAGGTTGGTCATTTTCACTTTGGTCAGAATGGATACCTTGCTGGTATCAATACTTGACTCATCAATCACCCGGGTATTGGCCAAGGCACTTTCCAGTGCCGCAATGCGTGCTTCAAGAAGGCCCTGCGCTTCCTTGGCGGCATCATATTCCGCATTTTCCTTGAGATCGCCCTTTTCCCGCGCTTCCGCAATGGCCCGGCTGGCAGCGGGACGATCCACTCCCTTCATACGCTGTAGCTCCACTCGCATCTGCTCCAGGGTATCTTTTGTAACATATTGTATATCGCTCATATCACCTCCTTGTTTGGAAAAAAGAAAAAAATAACAACGCCTCAGTCAGATGCTGAAGCGTTGCAGTATTGTACTGCAAAGATAAACAAGATTTTGGAAAGTACCAGCAGGAAGCCCGGAGTTGTTATGAATCCGGGATCGGATAACTCCATGCCATTTAACACTTTATCAGCAAATACCCAACTTTTCAAGAAGTACCGTAGCCATTTTGGTAAATGCCTCATGGCTGTACCCGGCAATATGAGGTGTTATGATTACCCCGGGCTGATCAAGCAACCAGTCCAACTGCTTTTTCTCATCAGGTGACAAATTCCCGAGGGATTCATTCTCCAGCACATCCAGACCCGCGGCCAGGATCCGGTCTTCCCGGAGGGCCGTAATCAGGTCCGGAAGGGATAATACTTTGCCCCTTGATGTATTCAGGATCACGGGACGTTGTGCCAGCTGGTCAAATAATTCTTTACCGGCCATATGATGCGTATCCGCGGTAAGCGGAACATGAAAACTGATCACATCCGCATACCTGGCCACCTGTTCAAGCGAGGCTTCCTTGATATACCCGTCTGCGAAGCCCGAACGGTATTTATCACAGGCGAGTACAGTAACATTAAAAGCCGCCAGTAAAGCGGCAAACCGGCTGCCAGTATGACCATACCCGATAATGCCCACTGTTTTCCCGGAAAGTTCCGTGCCTCGGTTTTCATCCCTTTTCCAGATCCCCTGTTTTACCTCCTGCGAGGAAGAAGATATCTTATGAAGGAGATTCAACAATAAACCCAGTGTATGTTCTGCTACAGCCTGCCGGTTTCCCTCTGGGCTGCTGACACAACGGATCCCCCGGGTTTCGGCATAGGCCGTATCCACGAGTTCCATCCCGCTTCCCAGTCTACCGATCCACTTTAAAGCAGGGGCTTTATCAATCAGAGAACGATCTACTTTGATCCGGGTGGTTACGACCAGGCCTTCTGCATCCCCGATGATCGCTTCCAGCTCCTGGTAACTGATCTCTGGCCGGTACAGCACTTCACGGCCGCTTTCCCGTAGCCGGGTTTCAAGCAACTCATGCGCATGCGATGTGATGATTACTTTTTTCATTTCATACTGAATGTCAGTTCGGCGAATTGATGAACCGACAGTTGTTCCGCTCTTTTATTAAACAGTTCTTTCTGTAATTCGGTTGCCTCAAAAAGGTCCCGGACTGCATTACGCAAGGTCTTTCTCCGCTGTCCGAAAGCTGCTTTTACCAGACGGAAAAGGTCCTTTTCACTTTTGAATGCCAGAAGGTCTTTCCGGGGTCTCAGCCGGATCACACCACTTTTCACCTTGGGCGGTGGTTGAAAACAGTTTTCAGATACATCAAAAAGATATTCCACCTCATAAAATGACTGCACCAGCACACTGGTTACCCCGTATACTTTGCTGCCTTCCGATGCCGCGACCCGCTGTGCCACTTCCTTCTGGAACATCCCGATAACACATTCCACATCCTCTTTCCACTCCAGCACGCGAAAAAGGATCTGGGTGGAGATGTTATACGGAAAATTTCCTACGAGTGTAAAGGGCCCGGAAAAAGGTTTCTCCATTTCCAGGAAATCCCGGTTCAGCAAGAGGCCCTGTAAGGCCGGATACGTGGCAAGCAGGTAATCGACTTTTTCCGCATCCAGTTCAACCGCCCTGAATTCTATCCCGGGTATTTCGATCAGGTATTTGGTGAGCGCCCCGCCTCCCGGACCCACTTCAAGCAATCTTGAGAAGGGCTGCTCACGGAGAGTCCCGATGATCCTTCGGCAGATGTTTTCATCCTTCAGGAAATGCTGGCCCAGGGATTTCTTCAGGGTGTACATAATGTAAAAATAACTTTTCAGCCCCGGAAAAATCAAAATACCCCGCCGGAGCGGGGTATTTGAAATCGATTTACAGAATGATTAACGGGTCTTCATCAGTTTACGGGAGAATATGCGGTTTCCGGTCTCTACAACCAGTGAATAAACCCCGGGCGGCATATCGGCGATCCCGGTGATTGCAACCACGTTATTCCCGGTCTGAAGCTCCCGGTTCATCCGGAGTACCAGTTTTCCGTTCAGGTCATACAGGTTAGCTCTCATGGAGCCTGCGGATTTAGCCGTGATATGTATCTGCATGAAATCCCTGACGGGGTTAGGAACCAGTTGAAGATCATTCTCGGGTGAGTGTTCCGGTGCGAGCCGGATCACCGGGCTGTATGTGTACCCGTGACTATACCGCTCATAGAGCTTTACCCGGTAATAATAATAAGGGGGGCCGTTACCGGTGCCGGTTGAATCTGAATAAGTGAATTCAGCGGACCCGCCATGCCGTGTTTCCGGCTGCACCTGGCCGATCACGTTGAAATGAATTCCGTCAGTGCTTCTTTCTATCTCAAAACGATCGACCAGTTCGTCATGAAATACTTTCCAGTTTAACCGGACAATCCCTTCCCTGGAAAAGCCATTGAACTCATGAAGATTGACTGCCAGGATATCACAAGGCAGGAACGGGAATATTTCAATCGTATCGGAAGCATAGAGGGAACAACCTGCCTGGAGCCGCTGCGTACAAATATAAATTCCTGGCGTGTCCACAATGATAAAGGTCCCGATATTACTGCCCACGATATTGCCATTTGGAGTGGACCACTCATAATAAGAGGTTGGAACCGGATTGGAAACATCGATCCGGGCAATTCCAATTGTGTCACAGATAAAAGGCGTTTCCGTTATAATATCCACACGGGGAGCCAGGAAAAGGTCTGTCGGGGCCACAAAGTCTTTTAGTTCTGCAGTAAAAGAAGCCGAAGCCCGGGTTTTTACCACGATCCTGTTAAAGGGTGTGCCACAGATATCGCCCCCGATCATACCGGCAGGGTCAAGTCCGAGTTTACTTAGGTTTACAGAAAATTCCATGAATTGATCCCGCGAATAATTCGTGGCCATGGAATTGTCTTGTAATACAAGCCGGAAAGGGCCCGCCCAGGTATTGTTGGATGAACCCATACCGGTATAGAAGGCGCCGGCTGTTTTAGGAGTAATGCTTGCATAACCGTAAGTGGCTCCGGCGCTGGCTCCATCGAACAGGCCGCTCCAGTTAAAGGATACGGGGGTTATTGTTTGCCAGGTCGTTTTTTCAACCCATATCCGGGCTTCAATATTGGTGAGTGTGGAGCTCTGATACTGTGCGGAAAATATGATATCACCCGGTTTGAGGATATTTCCCGCTGCATCAAATTCCCAGCGACTGTGTCCCTCATAAGGGCCAAATCCATACCAGCGGCTTGAAACCCGGTCATAATAAATATCTGTCTGGTACATTTCAAAATCGAAGTACCGGTTACCGACCGTATTATCGAGGGA
>JBMSNP010000034.1:0-30522 GCA_049421765.1 Chitinophagaceae bacterium | reverse complement strand
CATCTGCAACCCGCCAAATCCGCCACCGCCGCCGCCAAAACCTCCGCCACCGCCACCACCGCCGCGACCGCCGCCAAAACCACCAAAACCACCCATGGAGCTGATGATGTCTGAAAAGGAAAAGCCCTGTTTATTTATGTTATTCGCGTTGAATAGAACAGATACCCGTTTGTCACCTTTAAACCGGTTGAATGAAAGATTTGCCTCATAGCGGTTGTCGCTTCCTCCCGCTGCAAGCGCCCGGCCAAAAACCCCTTTGTTCTTATCCTTTTTTAATTTGATGTTAAGTGTTTTGGTCCGGCTGCCGTCATCGATTTTTGTGAACTTGGCCTGGTCGCTCATATCGTCAAATACCTGGATACTTTCCACCATATCGGCGGTCAGGTTCTTGGTAGCCAGTTTCGGGTCATTGCCAAAAAATTCTTTCCCGTCCACAAATACTTTCTGCACATCCTCGCCCTGGGTTTTTACATTGCCCTCCTTATCCACTTCCACACCGGGTATCTTCTTGAGAAGATCTTCCACCGTGGCATTGGGTTTTGTCTTAAATGCCGAAGCGTTGAACTGAACAGTGTCATTTTTAACCACAACCGGTGGTTCCGATATCACCACCACCCCTTCCAGGGTCTTGTACTCTTTTTGAATGGCCAGTTCACCCAGGTCTATCGCCTTTTGCTGGGTGGTTATTGAGAAAGTCTTTTTAAGAGTTTCAAATCCCTGGAAAGAAACAACCAGCTGGTAATCGCCGGTTTCTAGTCCTTTTATTTCAAAAACACCCTGTTTGTTCGACAGGGTAAAAGTAGCGAGGGATGAGTCTTTTGCACTGATAACGGAAACAGTTGCACCGTTCAGGGGCTGCTTCCCCGATGTATCTGTTAGTTTACCCCGGATCGTTCCATCGGATTTTTGGGCATTGGCCGAAGTCAGGAGCAGGATAAAGAATACAGATAAAGTAAAAATTTTATTCATAATCAATTAAATAGGCGTACGAAAGTAGACGTAAGAATAGGCTGCAACCTTCGCTGGATTGTTAATTTTAAGGGAAATTCGTACCAGCCGGTCAAAATCGGCGATAAGCGGTCTAACTAAACAGGTATTCCACGTCTTCGCGGGTAAGGGTTTTCACGAAGGAGGCATCGTCGGCAATGATGTCTCTTGCCAGGGCCCGTTTCTTTTCCTGGAGCTGGAGGATCTTGTCTTCGATTGTATCCTTACAGATCATCCGGTAAGCAAAGATATTCTTGGTTTGTCCGATCCGGTGGGTCCGGTCGATCGCCTGCTGCTCCACGGCCGGGTTCCACCAGGGGTCCACGATATATACATAATCCGCGGCGGTCAGGTTCAAGCCCACGCCTCCGGCCTTAAGGGAGATGAGAAACACGCGCACCTCTTCATCGTTCTGGAAGCTCTGAATCGCCTTTTCACGATCGGGCGCCGAAGTGCTGCCATCGAAATATTCATACCGGATCCCCAGGGATTCCAATTTGGCCCGGATCAGGGCCAGCATTCCCAGGAACTGGGAAAATACCAGCGCCTTGTGGTTCCCGATATTTTCTGTGATCTCGCGCGACAACTCGTCCAGTTTGATAGAATGGTTATCAAATTTCTCCTGCTCATTCAGGATCGCCGGGGAGTCACAAATCTGTCGAAGCTTCATCAGTCCCTGCAGGATGGTGAGCTGGGATTTCTGTATGCCCTGGGTTTCGATGGTTCCCAGGATCTGGTTTCGGAAATCATTCCGGTAAGCATCATAGATGTTTCGCTGTTCGTCTTCCATTTCACAGAAAAGTATCATTTCCTGCTTTTCGGGCAGGTCCTTGGCCACCTGTTCCTTGGTACGGCGCAGGATAAAAGGATATAACAGCTTTTTCAGGTGTTCTTTACGGTCCTGCTCACCGAATTTGTCAATCGGGATCGCGAACTCCTGCCGGAAAAACTCCATCGTGCCCAGCATTCCCGGATTCAGGAAATTCATTTGGGCGAAAATATCAAAGGTGTTATTCTGGAGCGGGGTACCGCTCATGCATAACCGGTTTTTGGCCGCAAGCAGGCAGGCCGCCTTGGCCACTTTGCTGGCGGGGTTCTTGATCGCCTGGCTTTCATCCAGGATCACATAATCAAATTCGACGCTCATCAGGAGTTTGATGTCACTGCGCAGGGTTCCGTATGTGGTTATGGTAATCTCGTGATCATTCAACTCTTCCTTTACACGGGTACGCGTGGGGCCGTGGTGGATCCGGTAAGTCAAAGCAGGGGTGAATTTCTTGATCTCATTTTCCCAGTTATAGATCAGTGTGGTCGGGCAAACCACCAACGCCTTGAGCTTGCCATGCTCTTTCCGGTAATGTTCCAGGAAAGATAAGGCCTGCACCGTCTTTCCCAAACCCATGTCATCGGCCAGGATTCCGCCCCACTTGATATCTGTCAGGTAATTCAGCCATTGAAAACCGGCTACCTGGTAGGGTCTGAGTATTTTTTGAAGATGACCCGACGGTTCGATTTCCTTGATCTTGTTAAACTCCCGCAGGCTGGCATATTTTTCCTCCAGTTGCACAACCAGTTCTTCTTCATCGCGGGTTTCGTAGAGTTCATCCACCACACTGAGGTGATAGCGTGAAAGCTTCAGCGAATTGGTTTTCCCTTCCCCCACCCGGAACAAGAGGGAATATTTCTTCAGCCACTCTTCGGGCAGGATGCCAAAGGTTCCGTCATTCAACTGAACAAACTGCTGCTTGTTGGCCAGCGCACGTTTCACTTCCGCCACAGTGACCTGCTGGTCGCCAAACACGATATCGACCCGGGCATCAAACCAGTCGGTATTGCTGCTGATAAAGATCTTGGTTTGCGGGCGGGCGGTATTGAAACGGAAATTTTTCAGCGCCTCGTATCCGAAGACCGGGATCTTCATATCCTTCATGGCATCCACAAACAGGAAGAACCAGTTGTTTTTCAGTACATCGTTGCCTTTCAGTGCGAGCGAGGAAGTGTCTTCGTTGTATATAAAACTTGAATGCAGGTTGTGCATTTGCTGAATGAACTCCTGTTCCTTCTGGCGGTTTCGGTGCACGATCATTACTTTCTCACCCTGCGGCACCACCACATCATCCCGGTCACGCGCCTTTGTTTCATAACCCTTGTAAGAGAAGGAAGGCTGGAACACGAGGTAGTCTCCCTTTTCCAAGAGGAATAGTTTCACATCCGGATTGCCGTCCTTCACTTCCTGCACGAGCGATTTGTCAAAATCCACTTTATAATCACGGGCCAGGGGCATCAGGAAAGCGCTGAGTTTTTCAGCCCATTCCCCGGCTTTGACCGACATCTTACCTGCAGGGAGAAACTGCTCGGTAAGCTGGCATACCTCGTTTGATTTCCAGAGATAAGCCTGCTGGTTGTACAAAAAGAAAAGCGGGCTCGGGCTTTCGTTGTCACCTAAGTCAAAATCAAGACCGCCGGCCTTGACACGACATTGAATGGTATAGTGTGAATTCTTTCGCACGGTGAAATGCGGTTTCGCTTCCTCTGCCTGGAGTTGCAAAGGCACCAGGTTATTTGTCTTAAATGCCTTTTTGGCCGGCAGCATGAACACAAACGGGTTATCGGATGCTTCCGTAAATATCTTCCGGAGCTTGGGCATGAGGTATTCCGCCATCAGCTCCCGGGTCTCCATAGGCAGATCGTCTTCATCCTGGTGGATGATATTCTCCCAGATACCGGAGAAGGGAGAGTTGCGACTGACGTATTTATTGATCTCGCTGTCCTGGAGTTTCCGGAGCATGGTCAGCATATCCCGGTCACTCTCGGGAAGGTTGTCGGTAGTTACATAGCGGGAGATATCGATCTTTTCCACCGTACCGGCAAAGGCTTCATTCCGGTCGTTGGGCTCCCCCATCACCACATCAATGGTAAACTGGGGGTAGTTCTTCTTGTTGAAATTAAACACGACTCCCAGCCGCTGTGAGGGAACCCGGACGGTCACTTCGGCCGGTGCTGCTTCGGTTTCCTCATTTTTTTCTTTCTCCGGTATAAGAACCGGGCGGGTGGGTGCCGCCACCGGGGCCACCCGCTTGATGGAAGGATCCAGTACGCGCAGGAAAGGTTTCCCGTCTTTGTATGCGAATTCGAATTTTCCTTTTATATCATCGCTGAGCGAATAGCCATAGGCTTCCAGTAATTTATTCTTTTCCTTGTCCCAGTTGCGAATGCTGTCGAAATAATTGGCGCCATGTGTATTGAGAAGCTGCAGGAAGACAATCAGCTTGGGCAGACAGAGCGGGTGATCTTCATCTTCGTATTCACAACTGCTGTCAAAATTCCTTTCTTCGTTTTTCCGGATCAGCACTTTGTAATCCCGGCCATCCAGCGTTACGGTGGCGCGTACGGTTTCGTTCTCTGCAAATTCGATCCCGGCTTTGTGGGTCCGTAAAAAAGTTTCGGCAGCCTGGAATGCCTCAGGAGAGGAAAGCAGGCGCAGGGTTTTGAGTTCGATGGATTTCATCTTGGCCACCGTATGCCGCTGGTCGTATTTGATCTCCTCTGACTGCAAGTGTCCCCGGTCGATCATTTCCTGGAGCTGGAACAGGGCCGCTGCCTCGTGCCTGCAGATATCTCCCAGGTTATAGGGACAGGCACAACGAAGCGAGGTGGATTTGGAATCCTTGAATTTCTGGATATAGACTTTGTAGAACGTAGCATAGCTGTCGTCCTTCACCCGGAATACGGCTGAGCCAAACAGATCGTCGTACTCCACCAGTTCCACAAAGCCGATCGCATGAATTTTTTTTCCCCGCCGGATCACTTCATCCGTTCCATGGGTATAGACATACTTGATAAGGTGCGGTAATGCCATAGTTCAATTACAAATTCCGATGATTCAAAACCCAACAACCCGGAACGGGTTGTGAACGGGTGAATCGGCAAAAGTAAAAGAATGTGCAGCGGAATTCCATATAAATAACAGGGAAATAATAAATAATTTCTGAATCGCAGAAGAGCGGAAAAAATGAAGTATCTTAGACGGTTTGTTCTTTCCGTATCAGTTTGCCGTTGTGGTACAAGGGTAGCACGTTCGCCCCGTCCGGTGTGAGGCAGTACCGGATATCCTCAATCAGCCCGAAACGCTCCACCAGCCGGTGATAATGGGTAAGCTTCGGGGCGAAATCAATCAGCTTGTTTTTGTATTTGGCATATATCGTTTCTGCCATCAGCGAACTGTCGCAATGTATGGTAAAGGCTTTACCGATCTGGTGGATAACGGCCCCGGCAAACAGCGTATCCTCCAGGTTGAAACGATCCTTCCATCCCGCACATCCGAGCACGACGTTCTTTTTTTCCTGAACGAGGTAATCACATACGGCTGAGAGATTGGGGAAAGAACCCGAAATAATCGTGTCGGCGTTCCTGTCAAGCGCCATTTGCAGCAACCTGGTGCCGTTTGTTGTGGTCAGCACCAGGGTCTGGTTATTGATGAGCTCCCGGGTATATTCCAGCGGGGAGTTCCCGTGTTGCAACCCTTCGGCGATCTGTCCGTCACGCTCGCCCGCCGCGATCCCGCCGATATTCTTGCTGATCTCAATGGCTTTGGGGACCGAGTCGACAGGGATGACACATTTTGCCCCGTTATACAGAGCCGACGCGATGGTGGATGTGGCCCGGAACACATCGATGATGACCACGACGCTGTTGCTGAGGTCATACAGGTGAAGCAGGGCAGGGGAGAGTGAAGTATGCAGGACAGGTTTCTGGCTCATATTAAGGTGCGGTAAAAATAACGCAACGAAGCTTACCGGTAAAAGCGATCAGCGCGACAACATTTTTTCGCCTCGCCCGCTTTCCGCATAGGATTTAATGGTCCGTACCCTTTTTTCAAGGAGATTCTTAAGATACCGGGTCAGGTAAAGGGAGTTAAACCAACGGCCCATGATCCCATACGGGATTTCAAAGTGAAGCAGGTTGATCATAATCGTGCCGTTGTCACAGGGCTTGAAATAATGTTCATGTTTCAACATCCGGAAATCACCCTGTAACTGTTCATCCGTGAACATCTCCGGTTTTTTCATTTCGGTCACTTTCACCCGCAACAAGCGTTCTCGGAACAGGTGCCTGGCTTTCCAGGTCACGGTTTCGTTTTTTTCCAACAAGCCGAAGCGGGTGCCTGCTACTGCATCCTCCCTGAATGGAGACATAGCCTCTTTATGAAGACCCACATGACGGCTCAGATCGAAGACCAGCTCCGATGGTGCTGCGATAAAATGCGTGAGATGAATCGTTGGCATATCGTTCTGAAAAGTACTTCTTTTGGAAATTTGAGCCGGGATTTTTCAGATCAAATATCATGCAAAGGGGATCCTCACCACCTTTGCCTTTAATAGTTTGTCCCGCACTTTGATGCAAATCTCCCCGCCAAAGGCGGCAAAATCCGTACGTACATACCCCATCCCGATTGCTTTGCCCAGGCTGGGAGATTGGGTACCGGAGCTGACATGACCGATGCTTTTCCCTTCCGGATCGGTGATCTCATATCCATGCCGGGGGATTCCCCGGTCAAGCATTTCAAAACCAACCAGTTTTCGCTGCAGCCCGTCGGCCTTTTGTTTTTCCAGGATGCCCCGGGCAGTAAAATCCTTCGTAAAACGGGTGATCCATCCCAGGCCGGCTTCAAGGGGAGAAGTGCTGTCGTCGATATCGTTTCCATAAAGACAATACCCCATTTCCAGCCGAAGGGTATCCCGGGCACCCAGACCTGCAGGTTTCAAACCCTGGGGTCCGGCGGTTTCAAAGATGGCGTTCCAAATTGTATCAGCTGACTGGCCCTTGTCTTCAAAATAAATTTCCACCCCGCCAGCACCGGTATACCCCGTGGCGCTGACCAGTACGTTTTCCACCCCCGCAAATTTTCCCTTTACAAACGTATAATACTTCAGGTTCTGGATATCCATCTCTGTCAGGGGTTGAAGCATGCGGGTGGCATTGGGGCCCTGGATAGCCAGGAGGCAGGTTTTCTCCGAGATGTTGTGCATCTCGACTCCTTTGTCGTCAAATTTTTTGATCCAGTTCCAGTCTTTTTCAATATTGGAGGCGTTCACCACCAGCATGTAGACATTATTTTCCTCGATGCAATAAACCAAAAGATCATCAACAATACCACCCGTTTCATTGGGCAGGCAGCTGTATTGGGCCTGGCCTTTTTTCAGCTTGGCCGCATCGTTGCTTGTAACACGCTGAATCAGGTCCAGCGCATGTTCCCCTTTCAGGACAAATTCACCCATGTGGCTTACATCAAAGATTCCGGCATTTTTCCGGACAGCGGCATGTTCATCATTGATACCGGTATACGAGATCGGCATGTTGTAGCCGGCGAACTCGGCCATTTTGGCCCCGAGGGCAATATGTTTATCCGTGAATGGGGTATTTTTCATACAGGCAAAATTGTCCGCAAATGTAGAGCAAATTCAGGTGAGAAGTGAGGTTTTGGTATACCCGTTGATGCACATACATTCAAACTCCCGCCCCAAAAAAAAGCCCCTCGAAAGGGGCTTATACCGGTTGGATAAATGGTGGCTTAACGGATCAGCAGTAATACCAGTATTTGTACCAGTAGCAATACCCGTATCCGTCACAATAGTAATACCAATAGTAGCACAACCCGGCACCCCGGGAAGCCGAGGGGGCCTTATAGCTTTTCTGGAATGCTTTGATCGCCTTGTTGATCAGTTTGGCGTCCGCAGCGGTCAGTGTCTGGCCGGCTTTGTACGTTTTACCGCCCACCGTAGCGGTACGGTCACCACCGCCGCGGCTTGCAGAAATGTCTGCATTGGAAACCATACTCAGGAACCCGATATCATCGCTGGAAAGGGAAGTGCCGGCACTCATGGAGGAAACATTTGCTTCCTTTTGTCCAAACGCCAGGGATGCCATCAGCATCAGGGAAATAGAAAACAGGAGTTTGATCCTTTTCATAAATTTTTTTTGTTTGTGGTTATTTAATCTGGTTCGATTTAGATTACAATTTAAAAGTAATTTTCATTGCCTGAGTTGACCATACCCTAAACAGGGTATTTATTTTTTTACCCTCCCCCAAGCAGAAAGGCTCCTGACGGAGCCTTTCCTGTCCCGTTAGGGACCCAACTTCAACCTTCTTTAACCTCGCGAAGTATCAGAACCACTGGGATTCCGAGGTTACCGGGGAAGGGCCCATGGCAAATGAACCGGCTGTTTTGAGTTTCCGGTCTTCCGGCAGGGCAGCCCCGGGTTTTGAGGTCTGCATTTTTTCTTCCAGGTCCTTTATTTTCCGGTCAGATTCTTCCTTTTTGCGCTTTTCCTCTTCCAGTTGCCGCTGCAGGTCATCTGGATTGCTTCCAGGAACCGGGGGAGTGGGAGGCTCGGGCCGGTAACGGTAGTTATTATCTGGGCTGGAAATCCGCTCACCTCCGGGGCCGGTCAGTTCTCCGCCTGGTCCCATGGTGTAATCCACTCCGGCTACGTAATGGAAATTATCCGCCTCATCATCAAAGACCACCCCGATTGCCCGGTCGCGGCGCAGGCTTCTTTTTACCTTGACATTGATCGAGTTCAGCTTCCTCCGTACCGACTCGTCAAAGCGAATCTTCTTGCCGATCGGAACCAGGATCTCAATCTCCACAAATTGTCCGCGAAACTTACTGTCCTTACCAATGGCATAACCGTTATCTATATCAATGATGCTGTCGCGGTATGTCATGTCAAACCGTATCCGGCTTGCCCTTTCGGCCGCCTCTGAAATGGTTTTTCCAAAGCTGTGCCTGATAAGTTGTACGTGATAAGAATCGTCAGCGCTTGCTTTCACGTTGAATTTCACGGCAGCGATTTTTAAAGTATCATCCGACAGGTCCCAGCCGTTACTTTTATCATTGACCCAACCAAAGCTGCCGGTGTATTCCAGTTCCGGCTTGGATACGGCTACGATCATTTTTCCAAGTGCCGGCTGTGTGATTGGTATTTCCGAGATAACGGAATTTTCATGTCTGAAATCCTTGAACATACTTCCAATAAAGAGCACCATGGCCACCCATCCCAGCGCCCAAAGACCGCCAAATGTCCAGCCCAGGTAATTGGATTTGGATTTGGCCCGGGTGATCCGGCGGATAAGCCAGGTAATAAAACCAACCAGGGGCACAACCAGGAATAAAATCAATGTTGCCCAGGCCAGTGCCTGCTGCCAGTTGCTTGTCCACAGGAAATTGTTTATCGGCCACCAGGCCACCCCGCCGAATATCAGGGCGATCAGTGATACAAACAAAGCAAAAGCGATGGTGCCTGCAATGAAAAGAAAGAATACTTTGAACAATACGCCAATCACGTGACCCAGGCCTCGCCCGCCACGGCGTGCGGTTTCTCCCACTTCCGATGCAAAGGCCTTACCCCGGGTTCCGGCAAATTCCCGGGCCTTTCCGCTCAGGTTTTCAGCTGAAGATTTGACTTCTTCACTCCACCCTTTCATTTTATCTTTCACAGTTCCCATTCCCTCTTTAACATTCTGACGGATCCGGTTAATATCCACCCGTTCCCCGCGCATTTCCATCTTCTGGTAGTCACTCAGGGCTTCGGGCAACACCATCCATAATATTATATAGGTCAGGATAAAGGTTCCGCTTAAAGAACCAAAGCCAATGTTCAGTGCCACGTCAAATCCGTAATCCCAGCGCATGCCGTTCAAGATACCCACCAGCAAACTCAGGATGATCGGGGCGGCGAAGATCAGGCGAATGGTTTTTGCACTTTTTCCGAAATAGGCTGCAAGTCCTCCCGCCACACCACCGATGATCCGGTCGTCCGGATTGCGGTATAATTTCTTTCCGGTAAACCCTTCCAGGTCTTTGGGGGGGAGTATGATCCAGAGTATGATATATACAAGCACCCCGAGACCGAATCCGCCAAATGTGATGATGGCAAACAGGATCCGGATAATTGAGGGATCAATATTCAGGTAATTGGCAGCCCCGCTGCACACCCCACCCAGAATTTTGTCGCTGGTGTCCCGGTAGAGTCTTCCTTTTTCTCTTTTAGGAGACGTAAAAGCAGCAGATTCCTGCTCGGTGGCCGCCGCACCGGCCGTAGCCGTTGCACCTGCTCCCGCCGCGGCAGATTCCTGGTCGGCCGCTTCAAAATCTTCCACACGGCCCATGGAAGTGATGATCTCCTCCACATCAGGATCGCTGATGGATTCTGCTCCCTTTCGCACTTTATCATTCATCAGCTCTGCAATCCGGCTTTCGATATCATTGATGATCTCGTCGCGACCTTCTTCGTTGGCAAAATAGCGTCGCAAACTCTCGATATACTGCTGCAATTTCTCGTAGGCCGCGTCTTCAATGGGTATTACCCGGCCGCTGAGGTTTATGTTAATGATCTTTTTCATGTCTGCTGTATTTGGTTGAAGTCCCGACGGGCGGGATGAATTGGTTTATTGGTTGGAGAGTGGTTCACTTTGCTTTTTGCTGGTCAGCGCATTCACGCCATTGGAAAGTTCATTCCATGTTTGTTCCAGCTCATTGTAAAAAATGTCTCCCTTTTCAGTCAGGGAAAAATATTTTCTGGGGGGACCCGAACTGCTTTCCACCCAACGGTAAGTTAGCATTTCGGCGTTTTTCAGGCGGGTCAGGAGCGGGTAGAGAGTACCTTCCAGGATCTGGAGATTGGCCGCACGCATCTCTTCAACGATATCACTGGGATAAGCTTCACCCCGGCGGATAATTGAAAGTATGCAAAACTCCAGGATCCCTTTCCTCATCTGGCTCTGTGTGTTTTCTATATTCATAACTGTCGTTTGCTTTGACAACACAAAGATAGGGTGATATTTGGTACTATGCAAAACAAAGTACTAAATATTTTTAAATTATTTTTCCTGTGACTTATAAAATGTGATATATTGTTTATTTTCAATAATTTACTATATTTTTTATAAAATACCGTTATATATTATTCATCAGTTTCCCCTTAATTTGCTCATGAGTCGGTCCTTGCTCCTTATCTCTTTTTCCCTTTTTTTTCTTTATTCCTGTTCAAACAAATATGCTTCCCTTCAAGGGAATTATACTTTTAAAAGCGGCGATGGGAAGCCGCATTATGAAGACCTTGACTACTGGGCTGCACATCCCTGGAAATGGGATCCCTCGGACAGCATTCCTCTCCCTCTGCGCGGTGAAATGAAAGATTCGGCAGTGGATGTGTTCTTTATTCATCCTACCACTTTTACCGCAAAGAAATTCAAACGGGTTTCCAATACACAAATCGATGATGCACGTATCAATGCCAAAACGGACTATACATCCATCCTTTACCAGGCAAGTGTCTTCAATAAAGAATGCAGGATTTTTGCACCCAGGTACAGGCAGGCCCATATTCAGAATTTTTTTTCTTCGGATAAGCAGGCCACCGAAAAGGCATTTGAACTGGCTTATGAAGATGTCCGTAACGCTTTTAAGTATTACCTGGAAAACTGGAATGCCGGGCGACCCCTTATCATTGCCGGGCATAGCCAGGGCAGCATGCATGCAGAGCGGCTGCTGAAAGAATTATTTGAAGGAAAGCTCCTGGCCAACAAACTCGTGGTGGCATACCTCCTGGGATGGCCGGTTCCGAAAAATTACTTTTCCTCTCTCCCAATGTGTCGCGACTCGTTGCAGACGGGTTGTCTGTGCAGCTGGAGAACACTCCGGAATGGTTTTGTTCCCTTCTACCTGAAAAATGACCGGGGAAATTCTTATGTAACAAATCCCCTTACCTGGCGTACGGAGGAAGAAAATTATGCGCCCCGGGATATGAATAAAGGGGCAGTCCTTAAAAATTTCAACCGGGTGTTTCCGGCCACAACGGATGCCCGTATCCGAAATGGCCTGCTCTATGTACGGAAACCAAAATTTCCATGGAGTTTTCTCTATTTTAAAAGGAATTATCATGTGGGCGATCTCAACCTGTATTATATCAATCTCCGGGAAGATATCAGCCGCCGGATCAGCTTGTTCTGGAAACACTAAACGGCTTTACCGCTAGGGTACCGGCTGATACACAGTACGGTACTTCCGCTATTAAAATCATCTTATTTCTTGACTGTCATCAGCCGGTTCCCCCTGTCAAGGACATACCTTTAGGAACAATAATAAGATCATGAAAACCATTATCATCCCCACCGATTTTTCCCCGATCGCCACCAACGCGCTGCATTACGGCATCGATATGGCCCGGGATGTGAATGCCAGCATCCTGCTGCTGCATGTATACCAGGTACCGGTCAGCTATTCCGATGTGCCCATCATGCTGGTTTCGGTTGATGAACTGAAAAAATCAGCTGAAGCCAAACTCGCCACACTCAAACAGGAAGTTGAACATATTACGTCCGGTTCGATAAAAGTATATGCAGAGGCGAAACTGGGTAATGTGAGTGATGAACTGGAAACCCTTTGCAACAAGATCAAACCCTTCGCCGTGGTTATGGGCTCGAAAGGCAGTACCGGTTTGGAGCGGGTACTGTTCGGCAGCAATACGCTGTCCGCCATCAAACACCTTACCTGGCCGGTGATTTGCGTACCCCCGGGAAAAACATATGGCGGTGGAATAAAAAAGATCGGATTCGCCTGTGATTTCCGGGATATCGTGGATACGACACCTGCGGAAACTATCCGGAATTTCGTAAAGGCATTCAAGGCTGAGCTGCATGTACTGAACGTGGACTACCATGATCAGCATTTCAAACCAGACACTCCTGAACAATCCGCCCTGCTGCATACCTACCTTGAGGAAGTGAATCCTGCTTATCATTTTATTGAGCACAAGGATATCGAAGACGGGATCAATGAATTCGCTGAAAAGAACAACCTCGATCTGATCATTTCCATCCCCAAGCGACATAAATTATTGCAGGGTATCTTTAAATCCAGCTCTACCAAGCAGCTGATTTACCAGTCACATGTGCCGGTAATGTGTATTCATCAGTGAGATTTGATTCAGGAATAATAGCATGCGCCGGAAACAGGTGAAGAGAATCAGCGCGGAGATACCCCGTGATTATAAAATCTTCTTTAAGATACCCGGTTTCGGGGTTTTACTGTACCAATAACACATGGCGGCTACGGCTTTTGGGGATCTATATAGACAGCCGTATTTAAACAATAGATCCGTGTATTTCCGGGTCAGCAGGGCTATGCTTCTTCTTTCATTATTTGAAATACCCCGTCCCCGCTTTCTTTTTCGATTTCGTGAGGATTCAGCCTGGCCAACGGGGTAAGAATATTTCAGTAAATCGGAATGTTTTGTACGTTGCCAATACCCGGATTTTCGGTCTTGGGAAAATAGAACCGCAAAAGACCTTTTTGATATTCTGCCCGTACAAAATCAACATCCGCATCATCTGGCAGGGTCACATTACATTTACAGCACTCGTAGTTGAAGTCATGTAGAAGATAAGATACGCGGGATTTCTTTTCCCTTTTACCCTCTTTGTGCAGAATATATACTACGAGGTGATTATTCACCACTTTAGCCAGGAAGTCCTCTTTTCTCAACCCGGGAACCGCGATTTCGACCCAATAGTTGTTTTTTCGCTCAATGATGTTCACCTTCGGCTCTTCAGATCCCTCATGCGGCCGGGCCAGCCCTTTTGTGAGTTTTCCTTTATCAAGCGGAAGTGGTTTGTATTCGCCCGGGTATACCGAGATACCGGAATCGATGACAGGGTCTTTTCTTTTCATGGTATCCTTTTTTGGTTTTAAAAAATGAATCTGTACGAGAGAACCAATGGCTCCTGAAATGGAGGTTGTTTTCGTCAGGCAGGATCAATTCCGGTTTTCCGGATGATGGGCTTTCAGGCTTTACATAAGCGAATCCCCGGATCACAGGGGTTTGTAATCTAAAATAAATCAACTGCGTCAACAATGATTTTCCTTAAAACGGGGGATGATACTCGTCACAGGAAAAAGGGAATTTGATGCCGGGCGGATAATGCTTCTATTTTTCAGCAAGGTAGATCCTTTCGTAATACTCACGCGCCATCCTGTTGCTGTCGAACCGGGGGATAATGTCTCTCATCCCCTGTTTTAGAATGGACAGCCATTCGGCTTTTCGATCGTAATACATAGGTATAACAACCTGTTCCAATACATCATACAGACTTTGTGCATCCTTTTCATCCTGTATATGTTCCGGGAGTTCAGGATCTGCAGCAGGAATAACAAAACTGTTGATCCTATCCCGTGCGAACTCCGGGAACCAGCCATCTGGGATCGAAATGTTAATTCCCCCGTTCATTGCAGCAGACATCCCGCTGGTACCGGAAGCTTCATGGGTGATGCGTGGAACATTAAGCCAAACATCAGCCCCCTGCTTGAGCAACCTGGACAGGTGCAGTTCATATCCCACCAGGGTGGCACAGTTTGGATACCTCTTACAAAGCCTGGAAATCTTGTCGAAGTACTCAATCGCTGTATAATCCATCGGGTACGGTTTCCCGGCCCAGATGATCTGAATCGGTCGCCGGGGATCGGTCACCAGCCGGTGAAACCGATCCATGTTATCCAGCAGTAACCCCGGGCGTTTATATCCACCGAAACGTTTGGCAAAAACGAGGGTAAGAATTTCTTCATCATAGATCTCGCCGTTCTGATCCGCCACTTCCGCGAAAAGCGCTTTTTTGCATGTCTTTTTTCTCCTGATCAGCCAGTCGTCATCCTCTTGTTCCAGTGCGGTATACATTTCCGAGTCGGCCCAATAAGAAAAACTCTGTGCATTTGTGACAAATGTAAAAGGGCAAATACCTTGAGCAGTTTCCCACATACGGCGTATTGACTGATAGTGTAAAGCGGAAACGCCGTTTGCCATTCCGGAAAGCCGCAGGGCCGAAATTGTATAGTCCAGAATGTCGCCGGGGTTTTGTGTTATTTCCTGCACAACCTGAATTGGCAGATCGCAGAAAAAGCCCATTTTATTTAACAGGTTGACATGTGTTTTCCGGTTTCCGCTCTCCTCGGGTGTATGATTCGTGAAAACCAGTTTCCTGCGCAGCGCCCGGATATCCTGTGTTTGCTTATACAGGCTGAAAGCCAAAGGAAGGGCATGCGACTCATTCAGGTGGTATATGTCAGGAATCCAGTTTAATATTTCAAGCAACCTGGCCCCTCCAACGCCGAGTAATATCGCCGCCGCGATCTCAGTTTCAGGATTTGAATTGTAAAGTTTATGGCAAATCGTACGCGCTTCGTAATCATTTTCCGGGATGTCGGTGCTTAGAAAAAAAACCGGGGCAGTCCCGAAGACCTCCGGAGATAAATAATATGCCGTAGCCCATACCCGGTGTCCGTTTACCTCCAGGGGAATCCGGATATCCGTGTTTACCAGGAACCCGTATATTTTTTCCTGAAAAAGCACAGCCATTCCCTGGTCTTCCTTCCTGACCTGATCGTAGTACCCGTATTTCCAGAGGATCCCGATCCCCACCATATGCTGCTTCAGCTCATAGGCGCTACGCATGTGAGAACCTGCAAGAAAACCCAAACCTCCCGCATATGTTTTCAAAGCCTGGTCGATGGCATATTCCATACAGAAATACGCCACCTTCAGTTTGTATTCAGGAGCAACGTTGTAAGGGTATGAAAATGAAAAACCCATGATTTTCGGGATGTCGGTTGCACAATACGCTGACGGTAACCTTATCCATCCAAAGTTGGCTCTCTAATACGCCTGCAAAAATGATATCAGCCATTCTTCCCGGTGATACCCGTCAGCCCGGTTTTCCAAAAACAACTGAAAATTAAACGGCATTTACCTGGAACCGGTTTGTAAAGAAAAGAGGATGAGAAACATACACGAATGATCCTGTGCACAAAGAATCTTTGATGAATATCAACTACCATAACAATCTGCATCATAGGCGCCGGGTATATACAAAAAGTAAATTCGAATGACGGGGCTAAAAGAATTGAGATTAACCTTAAAAAATCGCCATATGTACATAGAAATAAACGACAACACCACTTTCAGGGAGATCCAGGATGTATTTTCTTCTTTTTATCCCTGGCTGAGGCTGGAATTCTACCAAAAAGGACATAAAAAATATCAATCTTCTCCGGAAAGGGAAGCTTTGCCGCCCGGGAAAAAAGTAAGTGATTTTAAAAAAACACATGTTTCCGGTTTACTGGAAATTAGGCCTCCCGATAAGATCGCCACCATTGAGAAGGAACTTCAAACCCGCTTCGGCCTGCCGGTACAGGTATTACGAAAACAAAGGAATGCCTGGATTCAGACAACAGGCATGGACTCATTCACGCTGAAAGAAGCCAATGAACTGTCACGAAACGCTTCAGATGCCTACCTGGTAAAAGACTATGATGAAGGATTTGAAACGGAAAATATTAATCCGTCGAAACTGCTGTAACTGTTTAATGCAGACCCGGAATGGTTCGTCCAACCAATTTCGCCGGGAAAACAATCCGTTTCCGGAAAATTCACCATAAAAATAACATCATGACATTGCAATTTTTGCTGGACGAAGCCAGCCCCCGGGCTGTTTCGATAATAGAAAAAAAATTAAACAACCTCGGACGGAAATACGACTGGATCATCCTTGCCGAAGTTTTCCTACGGGCTGAACCTTCCTCGGAAGGCAAAGGAAAAATCTGTGAGATCCGCCTGAGCGTTCCGGGACCGGTACTGTTTGCTTCCTCCAACGAGCCCTCCTACGAGATTGCTGCATCGGAAACGATCCGGGACCTGGAAAGACAACTGAAATACCGGAAAGAAAAATGGGAGCCGCAGAATTATTCCAACAATTGACAGGGAAGCAGACATCCAATTCTGTATTCCCGAAGAATACATCGAGGACTTCCCTTTGTTTTTAAAATTGCCTTTTGTCTTTTCACGGAATCATTCCACCAGTACAAAGGCTGCCCAGAAAAATGGAGCATATTTTTTTCTCATTTCAGCCTGAGCCCGGGCAAATGCTTCGCTGGCCGAGCTGCCTGCCGTCCAATAACCGTAGAATCCGGTCATCAGTTCAGCCGTTTCCTTATCAGGTACCTGCCAGAGGCTGACGATCATCTTTTTTACCCCGGCCATTTTAAATGCCCTTTGCAAACCAAAGACCCCCTCACTGCTTTTAACTTCTCCCAGGGCGGTTTCACAGGCACTCAGCACCACCAGTTCGGTTTGGCCCAGGTTCAGCTGGGAAATTTCGTAGGCCGTTACGATTCCGTCTTCCACGCCTTCGATCGGAGTTTTTCCGCTCCATGTATAATTGCCCCCTGCAAGGATCAGGCCGCTTCGCAGCAATGGATCCTCCGACAGTTTATAGGCGTTTTGTCCGCCGGCTGCTGCTGATTTAACTTTATTCGCAGGGGCGGGAAGAAAGAACCCATGTGTGGCAATATGCAGGACCTGCGGTGAATGACCGCTAAGGGATTTCAGGTTTTCCTCGGACGCATCGGTTTGCGTTAACGTACGCGTACTGATCTTTTTTTGATCAAATAATTGCCGTATCGCCTGTACCTCCTGAGCCGTCCCGGGAAGATTATCCCACATCTCACCTCTTGACCCTCGTCCACGGTTTGTTTCCATAAAGAGTCCAGGGAGCTTGGCAGAAATCCCATCTTTTTTTATGCGACTCTTTACGATCTGCAGGCTGTCCAGCGAAAAAGTGGCATCCCCGAAAAGAACAATGCTTTGCGGGGTGATCAATTTATCATCGGGCCTGTCCAAACCCAACTGCCGGATGCTGGTATATTGATACAACCGGTATTTATCCATCAATACCGATGAGCTGTCGACGGGTAGGGCATGAAAAGCGATACTGTATAGTTTGCCGGCGGGGGAATAGGATATCTTATTAATTCCCTTGAGGTAAGGCTCAAGCGGATTCCAGACCAGCCGATAGAGTTCCGCCCCCAGGGCCGCCGCCGGGTTTTTATTTTTTATTTCCGAACCCCGGTAAAAACTGCTGACCATTCGGGTAGCCGTAGCTCCTGCACGGTTAAAAAGCTGCTGAAGTTGTGTTTCTTCAAAAAGAGGGACAAAAACCGGTGTACTGTCTTTGGAGGTCATGATATATGCCGCATAGATCACGCTGTCGGTTTGTCTTTTATTGTAATACCTGAAATTCACAAATTCGATCGCAGCCTCTCCTTCACCCAGGTTTTGCCGGACTTCTTTGGTAGTAATACGCAAGGCATTTTGTTGTCTGCGAAATTCAACGGACTTCCTGTTAAGCTCTTTCTCCAGGTTTTCCGCCTCTGCTTCCTTTTCTTCCATGTTCTTCATCCTTTTCGAAACAGGGAGCGCGTATTGTGTGGCCAGCAGTGTTTTTACAGCCTGCCAGTCAGCAGTCAGTTTCTTTATCTCCGGGTCCCTGTTATCACGCAGTGCTTCCAGCATATTGCGGGTATCAGCGAGGGAAAGTGATTTAAAAAAAAGCTGCAGGTTGACATTGTTATGCACAATGGCGGGGGAGGCTGCGGGGTAATTATAGAGAAAGCTGTTGTTGCAGTCATTGAAAAAAAGATTGTCGTTGATGTAGTTTCCTTTTTCCTTTTCTGAAAGTACAGGGAAAGAGTTCTGCAGATGACGGATGGCTTTAATACTGCTCGCAAGTAAATACGGCTCTGCCTTTTTGAACTGCTTCATATTCATGTATAACAGGGCCAGGTCATTCTCTGTATCTGCGGTCAGGGGATGACCTTCACCCAGTTGTCTTTTCCGCCGGTCGATCGACTGTAAGTATAGCTGTTCTGCCTGCTCGTATTTATACTGGCCCTTTCGGTACACGGCAGCCAGGTTATTCAGACCCAGTGCAATGTTGGGGTTGTTGTCGTTGATTGCGTTTTTCCAGATTGCATTGGCTTGCAGGATCAGCGCTTCCGCCTGGCTATACCTGCCCATCCGGGCATACAACCCAGAAAGATTATTGAGGCTATTGGCATATTCCGTATGATTTTCACCAAACACTTCTTTCCGGATTTTCATAGCCTGGATATAAAGGGGTTCCGCTTTTTCATACTGTAGCTGGTCTTCATATAAAGCCGCCTGGTTGTTCAGACTCATGGCATAATCGGGGTGACGGGTACCCAGTGATCGCTCCCATATTTCTGCCGACTGACGATAAAGTTTTTCTGCTTTTCCAAGCTGCCCCATTTCGTGAAACAGGGTGGCCAGGTTGTTCAGGCTCATGGCATAATTGGGGTGATTAGCTCCCAGCAGTTTTTTCCTGGTTTCCGCAGCGAGCTGGTATAACGGTTCGGCTTTTGCATAGAGTCCCCGTGTATGATAAAGGGCAGCCAGGTTGTTCAGTGTGGTCACATAATAGGGGTGAAGTTTCCCCAGGTTATTTTCTGTTCTTTCCATGGCTTCCAGAAAGTTTTGTTCGGCAAGGCTGTACTGTCCGGCTGATTCATAAAAACCGGCCAGGTTGTTCAGGCTTTGGGCATAATCAGGGTGATTTATACCCACTGTATTTTTCCGGATTTCCAGGGATTGCAGGAATAGACGGCGGGCTTTCTCGTATTCGCCTGTTATGCCATACAGCGACGCCAGGTTATCGATCGTGGTGGCATAGTCGGGGTGATGCTCTCCCAATGATTCGCTGTAAATATCCCGGGCCCGGATATAATATTGTTCCGCCTCCTTGTATTCTCCGAGTGACGCGTATAAAAAACCCAGGTTATTGAGGCTTTGTGCGTAATCGGGATCCTTTTCGCCCGAAATGCTTTTACGGATATCGGCCACCCGAAGCAACAGGGGTTTTCCTTTGTGAAACTGGCCCAGATCGCTGTAAATGGTGGACAGGTTGTTAAGGCAGGTGGCGAAGAGGGCGCTTTGCTCTCCTGATTTTTTTTCAATGATGCCCCGGGCTTCCATGTATAATTCCTCCGCCAGGGTATACCGGCCAGTAACCCGATAAAGGGAAGCCAGGTTATTTAGCACTTTTGCATAACTGGTATCCGATATCCCGGTTACGGTCCGTGTAATGTCGAGTAATTTCCGATAGTTGGATTCCGCGAGTGAATATTTTCCCTGTTCCTGCCGAAGATTTGCCAGCCGATTGAGTCCTGCCAGGTAGTCCGCCGACTGTTCCCCCAGGTATTTCAATTGAATATCATTACAGCGGGTCAGCCAGGTCTCTGCTTCTGTATAATGAAAAAGACTCCAGTGACACATACCGAGGAAAAGCATCATACCGCTATAAAAAGGGCTGTTTTCCCCCATTTCTGCTTTCGTGGTTTCCACGGCCTGCTCCGCCACCGGGATCGCCCGGGTATAGTCGCCTTTATTAAAAAGTTCTAAAACCTCCTGAACAAGGGGAAGAGATTTTTGCTGTGCGGAAACCGAGATACAAAAGAATAGCAGGATTGAAACCAGAAGCGGTTTCATAAGCGGAA
The DNA here is from genome assembly GCA_049421765.1 of Chitinophagaceae bacterium. Classification (GTDB taxonomy): domain Bacteria; phylum Bacteroidota; class Bacteroidia; order Chitinophagales; family Chitinophagaceae; genus JJ008. Next base: position 10,132 of record JBMSNP010000034.1, on the reverse strand, counting down.
GTTTTGGTTAACTGGACTGTTAATTTACCAAAACTTTGGTATACTCGGGTTCTTGCTTTTACGGTTAGCAAGCTGCGCTTGAAAACGCTGTTTTCTAGAACTCCGCACTTCCCGGTGTTCTCGGGAATGCGATCACGTCTCGAATATTCCCCATTCCGGTTACAAACTGAACCATACGTTCAAAGCCCAGTCCAAAGCCGGCATGGGGCACAGTTCCGAAGCGTCGGGTATCGAGATACCACCAGAGTTCTTCCTCAGGGATATTCATTTCCTTCATGCGCTCGAGGAGCTTATCCAGCCGTTCTTCCCGCTGTGAACCCCCCACGATCTCGCCGATCCCCGGAGCCAGGATATCCATGGCAGCCACGGTCCTCCCGTCTTCATTGCGGCGCATGTAAAAGGCCTTGATCTCACCGGGATAGTTGTACAGGATCACCGGTTTCTTGAAATGCTTTTCCACGAGATATCGCTCGTGCTCGCTCTGCAGATCCATACCCCAGCCGGTAATCGGGTATTGGAATTTTTTCTTCTTGTTGTGATTGCTTTCTTTCAGGATATCGATCGCATCGGTGTAAGTCAGCCTCTCAAAGCCGTTGTTCAATACAAATTCCAGCTTTTCGATCAGTCCCATCTCGCTGCGTTTGTCCTGCGGCAACTGTTTTTCCTCCTCTGCAAGCCGCTGGGCCAGGAATTCCAGGTCCTCCCGGTTATTCTCCATCGCGTAACGAATGATATACTTGATGAACTCTTCGGCAAGATTCATATTGTCTTCCAGGTCACAGAAAGCCATTTCTGGTTCGATCATCCAGAACTCGGCCAGGTGACGGGCAGTATTGCTGTTCTCCGCACGGAAAGTGGGACCGAATGTATAGATCTCCCCGAATGCCGTGGCGCCCAGTTCTCCTTCCAGCTGCCCGCTCACGGTAAGGTTGGTGGCGCGGCCGAAAAAATCCTGTTTGAAATCCACTTCGCCCTTTTCATTGCGGGGTGTCTCATCAAAAGGCAGGGTGGTTACCCGGAACATCTCACCCGCACCCTCTGCATCACTGGCCGTAATGATGGGTGTATGCATATATACAAACCCCTTTTCATTGAAGAACCGGTGAATGGCGAATGCCAGCGCGTGACGCACCCGAAATACAGAACCGAAGGTATTGGTGCGGAAACGCAGGTGTGCGATCTCGCGCAAAAACTCCAGGCTGTGTTTCTTTGGCTGCAGCGGATAGATCTCCGCGTCACTGTCGCCCAGGATCTCCACAGAAGCGGCTTTCAGATCCATTTTCTGACCCTTGCCCAGGGAGGGAACCACGGTACCCTTCACCTTCAGTGAGGCCGAAACGGTGATGCGCTTCAGGAAATCATCATCATAGGTTCCCAGTGCCACCACCACCTGGATATTCTGATTGGTGCTGCCGTCATTTAACGCGATAAACTGGTTATTGCGAAAGGTTCGCACCCAGCCCATTACGGTTACTTCCTGTCCCTGGGGCTCCTGCGCCAGCAGTTCTTTGATCTTGATCCTTTTGTTAAACATCGCTTTATTTTACCGAGGGGCAAAGGTAAATCACAGGGTCAGCATTTGGTCCGGAATCGTCCAAAGTATTTTACAGGGAATCTTCCGTTTTACAGCCAGATCAGCAGGTAACCCGGGCGAAAACACGGGGTGCCGTTCAAACCAAAAATTTTTGGTTTTCCCCATTTTGCTGTATCATTGCAACGGAAAGGGGCCGATAAGTACAGTTCTCCCAAGGCTTTAGCTCTCGATACCGCCTTTTCCCTTCAATATAAATTCAAAAATTTCTTTTCCCAAGACTGGTCTCTCCGAACTAGTGATAACTTTAAGATGTCTATATGTACGATATTCTCCAACTGAACGACATGCTCGTTCCTGAGCTGCTTGACATCGCCGAGCAACTGAAAATACCCAACGCCAAGAAATTAAGTAAACAAGACCTGGTCTATAAAATACTTGACAGCCAGGCCATTGCGGGCTCCAAAGGGGCGAAACCCAGCGAAGACGGAAAACGCAAACGCATAGTAAAAACCACGACCAGCATCGGTAGCGAAGAGGCGGTGGTGGAAAGCGGCGATGATGAAAAAACGATCACTAAAAAACCCAATATGCCTGTAAAAAAAGAAGCCCCGGCCGGCAGATCTGGCAAACCTGCCCCGGTAAAGAAAGGAAAGAAAAAACCCGTCGAAGAAGAGTTGACGGAAGTTCCCCAGGAAACAGAAGAATCCGCTGCAGAAAACAATGAACAGGCTGCCCCGGTAGCAGAAACAGCTCCCCCGGCCAACGAAAACGCAGCCCCGGGTGGCCCGCCCAAAGTTTATCCGGCCCGCCGGGAACAACAATTTAACGTGGAGTTTGACGGAGTCATCCTCAGCGAAGGAGTGTTGGAAATGATGCCCGACGGATACGGGTTTCTCCGTTCTTCAGACTATAACTACCTCTCTTCCCCGGATGACGTTTATGTATCCCCATCCCAGATAAAACTCTTTGGTCTCAAAACCGGGGATACTGTCTATGGAGCCGTGCGGCCTCCGAAGGAAGGTGAGAAATATTTCGCCCTGCTGAAAGTGGATACCATCAATGGCAAGACACCTGAAGAAGTTCGCGACCGCGTTCCATTCGACTACCTCACCCCGCTTTTCCCCTTTGAAAAACTGAACCTTTTCACAACCCCTTCCGATTATTCGACACGGATCATGGACCTGTTCACGCCCATTGGTAAGGGACAGCGTGGATTGATCGTGGCACAGCCTAAAACAGGTAAGACCATGTTGTTGAAAGCCGTGGCCAATGCCATCGCCGCCAACCACCCGGAGTGCTATCTGATGGTGGTGCTGGTAGACGAGCGCCCGGAAGAGGTGACCGATATGGAGAGAAGCGTACGTGCGGAAGTGATTGCGTCCACTTTTGATGAACCAGCAGAAAAACACGTAAAGGTTTCCACCATCGCCCTGCAAAAGGCGAAACGGCTGGTGGAATGCGGACACGATGTGGTGATCCTCCTCGACTCAATCACCCGTCTTGCCAGGGCCCACAATACCGTGGCTCCATCCAGCGGGAAAGTGTTGTCCGGTGGTGTAGAGGCCAACGCGATGCAAAAACCCAAACAATTCTTCGGCGCTGCTCGTAAGATCGAACACGGAGGTTCGCTGACCATCATCGCCACGGCGCTGGTGGATACGGGAAGCAAAATGGACGAAGTGATTTTCGAGGAATTCAAGGGAACCGGTAATATGGAACTTCAACTAGACCGCAAACTGGCCAATCGCCGGATCTATCCCGCGATCGACCTGGTAGCTTCCTCCACCCGACGGGATGACCTCCTCCTCGAGCGTGATGTGCTGCAGCGGATGAACCTGCTTCGCGTTTACCTCACCGACATGAATGCGGAAGAGGCCATGCGTGAATTACAGAACCGGATGAAGGGAACCAAGAGCAATGAAGAGTTCCTGGCCAGTATGAACGGATAACATTCACCCTCCGGGGAACAAATATGGAGGCCGCCCTGATCAGCGGCCTTTTTTTATTTTTGAACCACAAAATGCCTGTTGAAAAAATACATATTGAAACCTTTCTGGAATTGGCGGCCCAACACCCCGTTATTGATGTACGCAGTCCGGGAGAATACAATCACGCGCATCTCCCCGGAGCCCATCCCCTCCCCCTGTTCAGCGACGAGGAAAGAAAAGTGGTAGGCACCACCTACAAACAGCAAAACCGTGAAACAGCGATCAAAACCGGGTTGGATTATTTCGGACCCAAGATGCGGGATATGGTAGAGAAAGCTGAGTTGATAGTTGGTAGCCGGAAGTCATCACATAATACTACTCCAAACTCCGGACTTCCCGACTCAAGGACCCTGCTGATCTATTGCTGGCGGGGTGGTATGCGGAGCGGGGCAGTATCCTGGCTTTTGGACCTTTATGGTTTCAAAGTCTACACCCTGATCGGAGGATATAAGAGATTCCGGAACCATGTGCTGGACATGTTCAGGCGCCCCTTCCCCCTGAAAATACTGGGAGGCTACACCGGGTCCGGAAAAACGGAATTGCTGAACGCGCTGAAAGCAAATGGAGAAAAGGTGGTTGATCTTGAAGCCCTGGCCGGGCACAAAGGCTCCGCTTTTGGAAATATAGGCCTGCCCCCTCAACCAACCCAGGAGATGTTTGAAAACAAACTCTGTTTCGAGCTCCAGGCTGTTAGCAACGGGGTTTTGCAAGGAATCTGGATGGAAGACGAATCGCAACGGATCGGACAGGTTAATATCCCCGGGGACCTGTGGAAGACCATGCGGAGCTCCCCGGTTTATTTCCTCGAGATCCCATTTGAAGAAAGATTAAAACATATCACTGAAGAATACGGAAACCTGGAACGGCAGCGAATGATCGACGCGATCGGCCGGATCCGGGAAAAACTGGGCGGACTCAACGCAAAAAACGCGATCGGACTGCTGGAGTCGGGAAATACCTTAGAAAGTTTCCGCATCCTGCTGAAATATTACGATACCTTTTATTTACGGGCCCTGCACAATCGGGAAGGACTTCATTCGTTATTACAAAGAATTGAATGTAAATCCGTAACTCCTGAAAATGCCAACCTGCTTATCCGCCAGCCAAACCCGTTGCCTGAGCAAGCTTAGGTTTACCGTCATCCTGTTGCTTTCTCCCCTGTTTTTTCACGCGCAAACACTGACCGGACTCTGGACAGGCGCCCTCAGCAATGACAGCACCACCGTTCGGAAAGACCAGTTGTTTGAGATCGCGCTCACAGAATACAAAGGCAAAGTGTATGGATACTCCCGGAGTGAGTTCATTGTAAACGATACGCTTTATTACATTGTAAAAAGAGTAAAAGGCACCATAACGGGTGATGTGTGTGAAGTCACGGATGACGATATCATTGCGTATAATTTCCGCGGAAAACTGGACAAAGGGATCAAGGTAACCAGCACCTTTCGCCGTAACGGAACAGACAGCAGCTGGTACCTGGCTGGAAACTGGAAGACAAACGCCACAAAAAAATATTACTCGGTCACCGGTAAAGTAGATCTTGAGCAGGAAAAGGATCTCACCGCATCCAAGATCTTTCCACATCTCGAAGAGCTGAACCTGGCCAGGAATATTGATTTTTACAAGGAAAGAAATGATGCCCCGGTGATCGTTCGTATTGCCAGACCGGAAAAGGTAAAAACAGAATATGCCGTAACCCTCGACCCGGTCACTCCCGGATTGTCGGTATCACCAAATCCCGTTTCCATTGAGATTGCCCGGGTAGAAATCAACGAAGAACCTGAAGCAGTCCGGAAACCAGGTGACCCCCTCTCCAAAACGGAAACCCGGGATCTGGCAGCCAAACCTGTTTTCGACAGACCCAAGGCCAGCGGACAAACAGCCGCAATTCAAAAACCGGTGATTCCGCCAACGGAAGAAAAACAACCGGCATCGGTTTCTGCTAATGCGACGGCCCAAACATATGTACCCTCAGATCTTTCTCCCGGCACAATGGATAAGAGAGACCCGGTGTTAACCACGGGCGGAAAAATAACACCGGCCAATCAGGCAACTCCCGGCAACCCTCCGGCCAATACCAACCCGGCAGTATCAAAGACCCTGCCGGCTAATACGGGTACAACCGGTAAACCTGAGGCAAGCAATCAGTCGCTCGCCAAAAACATACCGGTACAAAAAAATACCAATCCAGATAAAACAGCTGTTTCAAATACAACAGGAAACAAACCGGTAACCGGGCCAAATACAACCGTTGCCAAAACCAACCCGACACCGACACAGAGCCCGGTGGCAAAAACACCTTCCGCCCCGGCGAGTCAAAATTCAACCACAACCGCACCCACAACAAATAACCCTGTGGCTATAGTAAAGCCGGTGAAAACTTCTCCGCGGAAAACAATTGACGAGTTGACAGAACCCGTAACAGTCATTGCCGGAAGACTGTCTGAATTCAAACAGGTGGTCAATTTCAAATCGGACAGCCTGGTGCTTTCACTTTATGATAATGGAGAGATCGACGGTGATACCGTAAGTGTATTATTGAACGGAGAACTGATTATGGCCCGGCAGGGATTAAAAGCAAGCGCGATCAGGAAAACCATATATATCCAACCCGGACAAAACGAAGACTTCACCCTGGTCCTCTTTGCCGAAAACCTCGGGAAGTACCCGCCCAATACCGGTTTGCTCGTGGTACACGACGGGGATGACATTTATCACCTCCGTTTCAGCTCAGACTATGAAAAAAGCGCAGGGATCGTATTTCGGCGAAAATAATATGCCAGGGGTCTGATCGCTTGGAAACTGAATTTATCAGGATCACAGGCCCAATCCTTATTTATCCACCTGTCTCCCTATTTCCCGAAATTTGCGTCATGACTCCCGAAGCCCAACCCCCGGCCCATGAGATTTCACCGGTTTCGCCCGATGAAATTAAACTCACCCACTACTCCCACGGCGCAGGCTGCGGATGCAAGATCGCTCCGAAAGTGCTGGACGAAATCCTGAAAAGCAGTCTCGTTATGCCGGATGATAAAAAATTGCTGGTAGGCAATCATAGCCGGGATGATGCTGCCGTGTATGACCTGGGAAATGGTACAGCTTTGATTTCTACAACTGATTTTTTTATGCCTATCGTGGACGATCCGTTTGATTTTGGCCGGATTGCGGCTGCCAATTCGATCAGCGATGTGTACGCGATGGGAGGACAACCGGTAATGGCCATTGCGATACTGGGCTGGCCGGTGGAAAAACTCCCGGTGGAGCTTGCCCGAAAAATTGTGGAGGGTGGGCGAAACGTTTGTGCAGAGGCCGGTATACCACTGGCCGGGGGACACAGCATTGATTCTCCTGAACCCATATTCGGGCTGGCGGTAACCGGTCTGGTGCCGATCGAAAACCTGAAAAAGAATAATACCGCTCAGAAAGGTGATCTTCTATTGCTTACCAAACCCCTTGGCACTGGCATTTTGTCGACCGCCCAGAAAAGAGGCCAGCTGGACCCGGCCCATCTGCCGGTAATGACCAAGCAACTGACATGCCTGAACAAGATTGGTGTGGAATTGGGAAAGATCAAGGGCGTGAATGCCATGACGGATGTGACGGGATTCGGACTCCTGGGTCATTTGGTGGAAATGGCAGAAGGCAGCGGGCTAAGCGCCGAGATCGAATACGGGAAATTACCGGTGGCCGAAGGTGTGCGTGATTATATTTCCCGCCGCATTTTTCCAGATGCCACCACCCGAAACTGGAACAGCTATAACGAGAAGGTCAGTTTTGGGAAGGGGGTGAACGTCATGGAAGCCTTTACCCTCCTGCCCGACCCGCAGACCAATGGAGGATTGTTGGTTTCCGTCAGCAAGGAAAGCTTTGAAGAAGTGAGGACCTTATTCCTTAAGTACGGGCTGGAACAATTTGCGTCTCCTGTCGGGCAGATGAATGAGGCCAATGAAAAAAGAGTATGGTTGATCTAGTTGCTGCATTTTTTATCTGTATCAGACCTGCTATTCGCAATATTTTTTAAATTCAGGAACTGGCGAATCAGCTTAAAACACAGAAACGGGCTTTTATTTTTCTTCCAGGAATACTTCCATCATCATACACCGAACACTGCCACCCTCCACGGCCTCAATGGTTCCCACCTCGATGGGAAGCAGGCGTGCAAAGGCCTCCAGCATTTCACGCTGACCATTCTGCAATGAATCATTCGCGCTGCGACTCAGTACCAGGATGTTTTCATCCCGGTTGGTTTTCAGTTCCAGCATATTCCCTGCAAAATGATGCATCTGTTCCCTGGAAATAGGTATGATGACATGCCCCGTGGACTCAAGCAGCTGCCGGACAGCGATCAGTTCCCATTCTTCATCGATGGCCTCTTCACATAACACGCAAAACTGCTCGCCCAGCGACATCACCACATTGGTATGATAAACCGGTCTGCCTTCCCGGTCCGTTGCCAAAAAAACCATGGCCTGGTACCCGTTGGATGCCGAAAATTTTTCCAGCACCGATATATTGGTTCGTTCGGAAATCGCGGCATAGATCAGCTTGTTTCCGTGATCCATGATCATGCTGCCCGTCCCCTCCAGGAATCGTCCCTCGGCTTCGAATTCACTCCAGTCCTGCACGTCCTTTACGATGTATTTGTCCGCCAGCAATTGCAGGATATCATCCCTTTTTTCGGGACGACGGTTCGGGGCAAAGAGGGGATAAATAAAAATTTTTCCGTCTGGTGATGTGCTTAACCAGTTGTTCGGAAATATGGCATCCGGCTTGGGCGGTAGGACACTGTCTTCAATGACCAGTACATTGATGCCCTCTTCCTGCAGGACCTGAACCATGGAGTCAAATTCAGCCAGGGCTTTTTTTTGCACCTCGTGCATGGGCCACCCGGGATCAGTTTGGAAAAAATTATTTTGGGCTGTTTCCCGGTTAAAACCAAAGGCAGCCGGTCGAACCATTAATACGGTGGAGGCGTTCGTCATTGACAAGTTGGGTTAGGCCGTCAGTTTATCGATTTTCGCAGCAAGCTTCCGGTCCTTTTCCGTAATAATGTCCCCGGCATCGTGGGTGCTGAGCCAGATTTCCACCGTATTCCATACATTGGTCCAGAGCGGGTGATGGTCCATTTTTTCCGCCTCAAGCGCAACCCTGGTCATAAAAGCAAAGGCCTCGCTGAAATTGGCGAATTGAAATTTCCGGTAAAGTTTATTGTCGGTTTCCTCCCACATACAATATTTTTTAAAAGGTTTAATGGACCGCCGTTTGTTCAAATGCGGAAATAAAGGAATTCGTTAAGGTTCTCCCGGAGCTGTACTTTTCGTTTTCCCTGTTTTTAAAATACAAGATTTTCCTTATTGGTTATTCGCTCTACAGCCAGTTCGGTTACCAACTGCACGTTTTGAATGGCCCGGATGGTCTGTATGGTTTCCTGCAGTGCTTCATCACAAACTTCATCGCCCTTCATCAGCCATAAAAAGTCGAGGTGCTTGAACTCCGGAAGCAGGTATTCCCCGTCGAACTGGTTATTATACAGGTAATGTGACAGAAATTTGTTTGGTTCGTTATACTCGTACAGGGAGAAAAAGTATTCCCTTTTTTTACGGATCAACCGGATCTCGAGGTCGGGGTTCAGGCGAAAATCCAGCCCGGTGGCCGAATTGACATTCCAGCAAAACTGGTAGTTCTTTACAGGAGTCATGATCCCCAGCAGCCGGGTGTCTTCAAAGAACATCTCCGTCATGCCCTTGGTGTCGAGGACCAGTTTATTCCCGCGTTCGGCCATTGATCAGGATTTGAATCAGACAGCAATTTACGGATTGCCCGGTGAAAGGAGCCGATTTTGCAAATTGGCGGATTCACCACAGCGAAGAAGCTGATTTGTGTGGATATCTTAATGATGCATCCTAATCGTACCGGTCCGTTGAATCCCTGGCATCAGACTTTTATTAAAATAAAAGGAGAGTCCTGAACTTTAAAACTCCACCAGGGTTTCCAGGGTTTCATTTCCCCGCTTGTACCGGACCTTCGCCTTATCTCCCTTTTTGAATTTACCCAGGGTTTGCATATAACTTTCCATCGAACTCACCGGGTGATCACCGATCTGGAAAATGATATCCCCTGCGCGGAGACCTGCTTTTTGAGCCGGTTTTCCCTCGCTGACCCCGTCGGCCCTGACACCGTTACCGGTGAATGTATAATCCGGCATGATCCCCATCGAAACCGTAAATCGTGCTGTGGTAGTGGTCTGCGCCTCCCGCGTTTTTAAAAACGTCAGCCGTGGTTGCTGATCCAGGCCATTGATCAGCCTTTTGATATGCTCCACAATCTTTTGTATCCCCTGAAAATTAATTTTATCTGCATCGTCGGACGGTTTGTGATAATCGGAATGCAACCCCGTGAAATAAAACAGTACGGGAATATCCTTCCTGTAAAAAGAAGTATGATCACTGGGACCGGTTCCGCTGCTGTCGAACTTATATTGTAGTTCCTGCTTTCTTGATAGAATTAAAAACTTTTTTATTTGTATTTTTAATACTATTAATAGCACTTTTTGATGATTTATTAATTGAATTTATAGCAACTTGAACTGTTTCTGGTATTTTTTTAGTCA
>JBMSNP010000033.1:0-32890 GCA_049421765.1 Chitinophagaceae bacterium | reverse complement strand
TCCAGAAACTTCAAAAAGAAGGGGAGAGCGGGCGGAAAAAGATCAACCAGTATACCCGTTACCTGACTGTGGCGGTGACCATCCTGCAGGCTTCGGCTTACGTGAGCTACCTGCGCGGCATGCTGCAACAGGGGGGGATGATGGCCGGGTTCTCACCCGCCAACTTCTGGCTTTCCACCGTAATGGTGCTTACCGCCGGAACCATGTTCGTCATGTGGATGGGTGAAAAGATTACGGATAAAGGACTGGGTAACGGAACCTCGCTGATCATCATGATCGGGATCCTGGCCCGTCTCCCGCAGTCATTCCTCCAGGAATTGAGTGCCAAATCGGTCCGCAACGGTCAGATCCTGGTCTTCATCGTGGAAATCGCCATCCTGATCGCGATCATCATGGGATGTATCTTGCTGATCCAGGGTGTCCGGAAAGTTCCCGTGAACTATGCCAAACAGATCGTCGGAAACCGCCAGTTCGGGGGCGCGCGTCAGTTTCTTCCTCTGAAAGTGAACAGCGCCGGTGTGATGCCCATCATCTTCGCCCAGGCGATCATTTTCATTCCGACCATCTTTGCGAACTTCAATCCCCAGGGAGGCGGCTTTCTTCGTGCCCTGAACGATCATAGTAACTTCTGGTACATGGTGATCTATTCACTTGTGGTGATCGGATTCACGTTCCTGTACACCGCGCTGATCTTTAACCCCAAGCAGATTGCGGATAACCTGAAACAGAATAACGGTTTTATTCCCGGTGTAAAGCCCGGGCAGCCGACCGCAGATTATATAGGAACCATCATGGACCGTATTACATTACCCGGGGCCATCCTACTGGCATTTGTCGGTATCCTTCCCGGTATCGCACAACGACTGGGTGTGACTCAGCAGTTTTCCACTTTCTTCGGGGGAACTTCCCTGCTGATCATGGTGGGAGTAATCCTGGATACACTTCAGCAGATCGAAACCCAGTTGCTGATGCGCCAGTATGATGGTCTTATGAAAAGCGGCCGCATACAGGGCCGGCAAACGGCTTCTGCTGTACAGATGTAAGAAGAACGCTAAAATGATTTACCGCCCGGCGAGCCTTGCTTGCCGGGTTCTTTTTTTTAAGGATATTTGCACGATGATGATTTACAAAACAAAGGAACAGGTGGAGATGATGCGAAAGAGCGCGTTGCTCGTCAGCCTCACCCTCTCTGAAGTTGCCCGGTTGCTCAAACCGGGTATCACCACCCTGTCCATCGACCAGAAGATCGGTGAGATCATCCGCGATCACGGGGCTGTTCCTTCCTTTCTGAACTACCGGGGCTATCCCTTCAATTCCTGCATCTCGGTCAATGATGTGGTGGTACACGGCTTTCCGGGTAAAAATGAGCTTCGGGAAGGAGATATCGTTTCAGTCGACATCGGCGTGATCCTGAATGGCTGGCATGGAGACCATGCATACACTTTTGCGATCGGGGATCCGGGTGATGCGGCCATGCAGCTGATCCGGGTGACCCGGGAATCGCTGTATAAAGGAATCGAAAAAGCCGTGGCGGGCAACCGGATCGGCGATATCGCTTTTGCCATCCAGGAACATACCGAAAAAAAACACGGCTACGGTGTGGTCCGTGAACTTGTGGGACATGGTCTGGGCCGCCAGCTTCATGAAGATCCGCAGGTGCCCAATTACGGGAAAAGAGGAAGCGGTCCCAAACTTAAGGAAGGACTGGTACTGGCCATTGAGCCGATGATCAATATGGGCAAGCGTGATGTATATACCGAAGACGACGGTTGGACCGTGCGTACGAAAGACGGGAAACCATCCGTACACTTTGAGCATGATGTATGTGTTCTAAAAGGGAAGGCCGATATCCTGTCTGATTACAGCATCATAGAAAGAGCGGAAGCAGCCAATCCCGAATTACACATTTCCGCAAAATCGACCCCGGCCCGCGCAGGTCTTTCCTGAGCGGTTTCACCTGTTATGCATGATCACAGAACACTGGTAGTTATTGGCGGCGGAGCCGCCGGTTTTTTCTGCGCGGTAAATGCCGCCCGGTTGAACCCTTCGCTCCACGTGATCATCCTGGAGAAATCAGGTAAGCTTTTATCCAAAGTCAAGATCAGCGGAGGTGGGCGATGTAATGTCACGCATGCCTGCTTTGATATCCGTGAGATGAGCCAACGCTATCCGCGCGGACAGCATTTTGTAAAGAAAGCCTTTCACTGTTTCTTCACCACAGATACGATTCAATGGTTTGCCGACAGGAATGTTGAGTTAAAGACCGAACCAGACGGCCGGATGTTCCCCGTATCGGATTCATCAGCAACAATCATCGGTTGTCTTTTACAGGAGGCCGACCGGTATGGAGTGGATGTACGACTGCATGCAGAAGTAAAAGGGGTCCGGCAAACCGGTACGGGATTTCTCCTGGAACTTACGGGCCAGCCCGACATGCCCGCAGATTTTATTTGCGTCGCCAGTGGGGGATACCCCCGAGCGGGGATGTTTGACTGGTTGCGTACGACCGGGCATACGATCATCGAGCCCGTCCCCTCGCTGTTTACTTTTAACCTGCCCGGTCATCCCCTTTCGGCTCTCATGGGAATAAGCCTGGGAAGGGTACGCATAAAAATTACAGGGACAAAACTCGAGCAGGAAGGCCCCCTGCTGATCACGCACTGGGGATTCAGCGGCCCGGCCATCCTTACGCTCAGTGCAAGGGCCGCGCGAGAACTGGCGGAGAAGCAATACGTATTTGGGATACAGATAAATTGGATCCCCGGAACAACGGAGGCGGAACTGCGGAGTGAATTCATGCAGCAACGGTCTTCCCGGGCATCCCAAAAAATAGCGGGCAAAAATGTGTTTGGTCTGCCCGCCAGGCTCTGGGAATTCCTGGCCCTGCAATCGGGTGTGAAACCCGATATGCGCTGGGCTGATGCACCGGCTTTGGTCATTAATAAACTGATCCGGTCACTTATTTCAATGGAAATTCCGGTTCGCGGGAAAACAACTTTCAAAGAGGAATTCGTTACTGCGGGCGGGATTCAGTTGAGTGAGGTGGATCCCCGGACCATGATGAGTAAAAAAGTGCCCGGGCTTTTCTTTGCCGGCGAAGTACTGGATGTGGATGGCATTACCGGCGGGTATAATTTTCAGCATGCTTGGACAAGCGGCTGGATCGCAGCGTACCAGATTGCATCATCCTTGGACGGGTAAGGGATCCAGTTGTGGTTTTAATTCTACCAGCGACCGGGCACAAACTGGCAAAAGGGGAAACAAACCAAGCACCCAGGCGGTACCAGTGAACAGCCAGGCAAGTGATACCAGGAACACCAGGTAAACCGGGTAGGCAAGAAGCAGGATCGCCGTCATCACCGAGTCATAATGACCGGTGGATCGTGTTCTGGCGGAAGTAAATCTTTTCACCGGGTAATACAAAGGTGCATGGAAGATCCAGCCGGCAAATGCCGGAAATGCAAGGAGGATCTTTTTCCAAAGCGGAACACGGATCGCCAGTTTTTCTTCCTGCAATTGTCGGTCATTGGCAGGGATCTCCATCACCAGTTGCTCCAGTTCTTCGGTAAGCCGTGCATTGAATGACAGGTATTGCGCCCCGTCGGTACCCGTCCGACGTATCTGTTCGGGTTCAATGATTTTTCCGAATCTGATAAATATATTTTTTCCAAACCGGGTAAACGAACTGTAATTAATTCCCACCGGCAATACCCGCAGCGGAATTTGTTCATCCCAGGCCCGGATCACGAGACGAGCAGTTCCTTTTTTCAAAGGCCGCAAATGCCACTCATTCACGCAAAGCCCCTCACTGAATATGGTAATGATCCCGTCACGTTTAAACAGCTCAAGACAATCCGAAAAGGTCTTGTAATTCTCAGAGAGGTTTTCCACGCCCTCGCTGGTTCGATAAACAGGGAGGATCCGAAGGGCCCTGAGCGCCCTGGCAAAAAGGGGATTTTTAAAAGCATCTCCACGGGCCAGCGACCAAACGGGTTGTTCAAAAAGCGTGTTCAGGATGACTGAATCAAGAAAAGAATTGGGATGATTGGCGGCTAAAAGCAACGGGCCTTTTATTTTCAGCAGGTCGGGTTTATTGATAAAAACCCTCCGGGAATAAATAAGGATTCCGGCCCGGGCTATGAGTTTCAGAAAAGCATAAAGCAACCGCTGCATCCGGTGAATATATAAAAGCCCGTGCATCCTTCAAAAGCCGGAGCAGATGATGCCGGGAGAGGAGGGAACCAGAGGGCTTAAAAATTTATCTGTCACCCGGGTATAATTATCTGAAAATCATTTATATAAAAAGTACTATTCGGCTCAAAAAACAGCAGCTGCCGCCAGTCATACTCCGGATTTTTTGCCGTATCTTTGCTGCCCCGAAAATAAAACCCTTCGGGATCATTTTAACATGTTCAATAACATCATTTACAAACAATTAAACGCTGATGCACAGGAGCCTGCCTCCGGTGATCAACCGGTGGAAGCTACAGCGACAACAACTGCACCTGTGGAGGCTGTTCAAACGGCGCATGACGATTTTGATTGGAGCGTGGACAGACGCAATGTGATTTCTTACACCAGCGAGGAAAAAGAGAAGTATCACAAAGTGTATGACGAAACGTTTATTCAATTAAGCGATGGCGAACTCATCAAAGGACTGGTGGTTGGTCTTACAAAAACGGATGTTGTACTCAACATTGGTTTCAAGAGCGATGGCCTGATCTCGCTGAATGAATTCCGGGATATCCCGAACCTTTCCATCGGCGACGAAGTGGAAGTGATGATCGTGGAGAAGGAAGACCGGGAAGGTCACCTGAACCTGAGCCGCCGCCAGGCTCGTATCACCCGTGCCTGGGAGAAAATCGTGGAAGTACATAAGACCGGGGAAGTGATCACCGGTACGGTTACCTCCAAAACCAAAGGCGGATTGATCGTTGATGTATTCGGAATGGAAACCTTCCTGCCCGGATCACAGATCGACGTGAAACCGGTAACCGACTACGATCAGTTTGTCGGGAAGACCATGGAGTTCAAAGTGGTTAAAATCAATGAAACCATCAAGAACGCCGTGGTATCACATAAAGCGCTCATCGAAAGCGATATCGAAGCACAACGTGCCGAGATCATGAGCAAACTTGAGAAAGGACAGGTGTTGGAAGGTACAGTGAAAAACATCACCGACTTCGGGGCCTTTATGGACCTGGGCGGACTTGATGGCCTGCTTTATATCACGGATATTTCATGGGGCCGTATTTCGCATCCGTCAGAGGTGTTGAAACTGGACCAGAAGATCAACGTGGTTGTGCTTGACTTTGATGACGAGAAGAAAAGAATCAGCCTGGGTCTTAAGCAACTGACCCCGCATCCCTGGGATGTATTGGCTGAAAATATCGCGGAAGGAAATGTGGTGAAGGGTAAGGTGGTGAACATCGAAGATTACGGAGCATTCCTCGAGATCCAGCCAGGTGTGGAAGGACTCGTACACGTGTCCGAGATCACATGGGCCAATACCCCGATCAATGCGAAGGAGTTTTTCAAGCTTGGCGATGAGCACGAAGCGAAAGTGGTGACACTCGACAAGAGCAATCGCAAGATGAGTCTTTCCATCAAGCAGCTCTCTCCCGATCCCTGGAGTGATATCGAATCTAAATTTGCCGAAGGCAGTCGTCATACCGGTCTGGTGAAGAACATCACCAATTACGGTGTTTTTGTGGAACTGGCTCCCGGCATCGGCGGAATGATTCACATCAGCGACCTGAGCTGGCTGAAGCGTTTCAATCACCCTGGTGAGTATACAAAAGTGGGTGCCAACATCGACGTGGTAATTCTCGGTATCGATAAAGACAACCGCAAACTGCAACTCGGACATAAACAACTGGAAGAAGATCCCTGGAATACCCTGCAGGATACATTCGCGATCGGAACCGTGCACGAAGGCACAGTGATCCGCCGGGATGATAAAGGCGGGATTGTTCAGCTTCCGTATGGACTTGAAGGATTTGCTCCAAACCGTCACCTGAACCGGGAGGACGGAAAAAGCATCGGGGCCGACGAGACCGCCCAGTTCATGGTCATCGAATTCGACCGGAATGAAAAGCGGATCCTCGTTTCGCATACCCGTATCTGGGAGCAAGGACAGGTTGAGGCAGTAGAATCTGCGAAGAAAGAAGCAAGAGCTGAAGCAGAGAGCACCCGGATCGCCGTAAAGACTGTTCAGAGCAAAGTGGAGAAAGCCACCCTGGGTGACCTGGGAGTCCTGGCAGACCTGAAGAAGAAGATGGACAGTGGCAATAAGGAAGAAGGCGCTGCGGGCGATGCCAAACCTGAATAATCATTTCATCTTACTGATAAGGCCGTTCTGCATTACAGGACGGCCTTTTTTTATGGCTTACATGAACAGCCGGGGAAACTTCCTGTACAATTGCGTAATTTGAGTCCGGTAGCAACAATTTCTTGCCATGGGTTCCATCATCGACAGGCTGAAGAATTTCCATCCCCTGAGAAAGATCGTGTATTTTTTTGTCGGGTTGTTCTCCTATCCGGGTCTGGCCCTCGTCAATAAACTCCGGATCTCCGGAACCGAGCATTTTGCTGACCTGCCGCGTAGAAAAGTCCTTTTTGTCAGCAATCACCAAACCTATTTCGCGGATGTCATCACATTCCTGCATATTTTTTGTGCTGTAAAATGGGGGAAGAAAAACCGGTTGGGGGTCCCTTACTACCTGCTCAATCCTTTTACACGGGTAAACTATGTAGCGGCTGAAGCCACCATGAAAGGAAGCCTGATCAGCCGGATATTCCTTTTGGCCGGCGGTTTGACAGTAAAACGCACCTGGAACAAGACCACCAACGAAATCCGACGCGGTCTGGATCCATCGGACACGCGAAAGATACTCCGGGCTCTGGACAACAACTGGTAATTACCTTTCCCCAGGGAACCACCAAACCTTTCGCACCTGGCCGAAAGGGAACTGCCCTGATCATCAAACAGACAAGACCGGTGGTCATCCCGGTCGTCATTAGCGGATTCTGGCGGGCCTTCAATAAAAAGGGATTAAAATTCAAAAAAAAGGGATCCCTGCTCTCCGTTACTTTCAAGGCCCCGCTTCAGATTGATTATGATGCACCGGCCGAACAGATACTGAACCAGATCATGGATTCGATCGAGCAAAGCCGGGAATACATGATGAAAGGGAAACATCACTGGGCAAAGACAGAGGGATAGGATTTAATAAAGGATCAGGTTTATTCCCCGGACTTGATCATTAAAAATTGAGCATTACGAATTTCCGCAGGCAACAGTCCAACCAATCAATCTCTTGTGAACAATGCCTTCAGTTCCGTGGCATCGTCTGGTTTCAGTTTTCCTCCCAGGATCAGGCGTACCTGTCTTCTGCGAAGAGCGCCTTCGAAGAGCCGCTGGTCTTCCTCGTTTTCGGGTAGCAGGGCGGGAACGGGGCGGGGTTTGCGGTTCGGATCCAGTGCCACAAAAGTATAATATGCTTCATTGCTCTTATACCGGTAGGGTTGGGTCAGGTCTTCCCCCCAGACCCTGAGGTGGATCTCCATGGAAGTATTGAAAGCGCGGGTTACTTTGGCCTGTATATGGACGGAGTTTCCAAGTTTGATCTTGTTCTCAAATGAAATATTGTCTACTGATGCCGTGACCACGTTTGTATTGCAATGTTTCTGTGCGGACAGCGCAGCGGCGATGTCCATCCAGTACATCAGGCGGCCACCCATCAGGTTGCCATATACGTTCGTGTCGTTTGGTAAAACTATTTCCGTCATGACCGTCAGGCTGGCAGATGCTTTTCGGGGTTCCATATTCATCATTTTGGCAAAGATAGGGTAAGGGCAGGCTGGAGGATATTATACAGGCCGATTCGGTAGCCTGATCCCGGAAACCCGGGTGACGAAGCTCCGGAAATTTCTGATTTTTCTCATGGCATTTCAAAAGGGCTTTCAGCTATTTTTGCAAATCAATTTGCTGTATGAATACTCCAGACCAGCCTATTTCATTCGACAATACCGAATTCGCGTTTGAATATAAGTCGGATAAGCAGTTACGAAAATCCCGGTTCCTGTTTACCCTGATGGGAAAGCCCTGGCTGGTGAAGCTGGGGATCCGGCTGGCCCCCTGGTCCATTCGGGCGGGATTACCGGTTAAAGGGCTAATCCGCCGCACCATTTTCTCCCAGTTTGTAGGAGGGGAAACATTGGAAGAAACTGCTGTTGTAGCCAGGCGCCTGGGCGAGTTCAATGTGCAGGTTATCCTGGATTACGGGGTGGAGGGAAAAGAGGGAGAGGCCAATTTTGATCATGCCTGTGAGGAGTTTATACGGGTGATCCAGTATGCATCCACCCAGCCAAATATCCCTTTTATGAGTGTGAAGGTCACCGGTTTTGCCCGGTTTGCACTGCTGGAAAAAATGGACACGCTGATGCATGCGGCCAGCGGTACGCTGATGAAGCGATACCTAAAGGCAGTGGATGAACTGGGGCCTGAAGAAAGGGAGGAGTGGCACCGGGTTCGTCACCGGGTGATGCGGGTTTGTGAAAACGGGGCCTCGCATGATGTGGGAGTCTTTATCGACGCGGAAGAAACATGGATACAGGACCCGGTGGATGCGCTGACCATTCTCATGATGGATGCATTTAACAAGAAAAAGTGCGTAGTGTACAATACCCTTCAGCATTACCGTCACGACCGGATGGAGTTCCTGCGTGATTGCCATGCAGCTGCAGTAGAAAGGGGATTTATCCTGGGTGCCAAACTGGTGCGCGGGGCCTATATGGAAAAAGAGCGGAAACGGGCGGCGGATAATAATTATCCGTCCCCCATCCAGCCCGACAAAGAAAGCAGCGACCGGGATTACAACGAGGGAGTCAAATATTGTATCGATCACATCGACCGGATCGCACTGGTGGTCGCATCAC
Source organism: Chitinophagaceae bacterium (assembly GCA_049421765.1). GTDB lineage: Bacteria > Bacteroidota > Bacteroidia > Chitinophagales > Chitinophagaceae > JJ008. The sequence continues at coordinate 23,950 of JBMSNP010000033.1, read as the reverse complement.
ACAATGAATACAGCAACCTGTACGCCACCCAGTTGTTGCGGGAAAAAGGACTGCCCATGAAACACCCACATGTACACTGGAGCCAGTTGTACGGGATGAGCGATAACATCACGTTCAACCTTGCTCATGCGGGCTGCAGTGTAAGCAAGTACCTGCCTTTCGGACCCATTCGGGATGTGATCCCATACCTGATGCGGCGGGCTCAGGAAAATACTTCAGTAAAAGGACAAACCGGACGAGAACTGAGTTTGATCGATAAGGAATTAAAAAGAAGAAAGGATCAGGCTTAAACGTTCAGCAGTTTCTTCAGCCGAACCAGGTAACCCAGTTCACTCTTATTGATCTTGCGTATTCCTTCAGCAATATGCCGGGCGCTGTTGAATATCCGGGTCCGGGTATGTGCATCGATGCCTTCGCCGAATTCATTGAAGTAAGATTCAAACGACTGGTATGCTGCTTCCGCAGGTTCGTCGTTATCTTCCATCGTCTCAAATTCAAACTCTATCAGGAAGGCCCGGTCGGTTCCAAACCGGTCAGTAGTCTGGTCATAATGTTTCCAGGCATACTGAACCTCGTCATCCAGCGCCTTTTTTTCCTTGGCGCTGATATTTTTATCCGAGGCGGCGATGGCGTAAAACAAATTCCCGAGTTCTTTATAAAATCTTCTGGAGTTGACCATGGCGCTTGGATTTTTTCCAGCTTCAAGATAGGCATGTCGGTACGGCACCGGGCTGATTTAAATCAATGTGAATAATGTTTGTCCTCAATTCACAGCTTTTAAACAGCGATGTTTGTATTGTTCATGACTCCCCGCTTTGAATTAACTTGCAGGCATGCAGCAATACCACGATCTTCTGAAACATATCCTGGAACAGGGAACCCTCAAGACCGACCGGACCGGTACCGGCACTAAGAGTGTATTTGGATACCAGATGCGGTTCAACCTCCGGGAAGGATTTCCGCTTGTGACCACAAAAAAAGTGCACATGAAGAGCATCATTTATGAGTTGCTCTGGTTCCTGCGGGGAGAAACCAATATCGCATACCTGAAGGAACACGGCGTGAGTATCTGGGATGAATGGGCGGATGAAAAGGGAGAATTGGGACCTGTATATGGAAAGCAATGGAGAAGTTGGGGAGGCGCAGACGGAAAATCCGTCGACCAGATCAGTGAGCTGATCGCACAGATCAGGAAGAACCCGGACAGCCGCCGGCTTATCGTCAGTGCTTGGAATGTGGCGGAATTGCCCCGCATGGCTCTGATGCCCTGTCACAGCCTGTTCCAGTTCTATGTGGCCGAAGGAAAACTCAGTTGCCAGTTGTACCAACGGAGCGCAGATGTATTCCTGGGGGTGCCTTTTAATATCGCTTCCTACGCTTTGCTAACCCTGATGATCGCCCAGGTTTGTGACCTGGAGCCTGGTGATTTTGTACATACATTCGGGGACGTGCATATTTACAGCAATCATATGGAACAGGTGAACCTTCAGCTAAGCAGGAAACCGTTCCCCTTGCCGGCGATGAAACTGAACCCGGAAGTAAAGGACATATTCGGTTTTCAGTATTCCGATTTCACTTTGGAAAACTACCAGTGTCATCCGGGTATCAAAGCTCCGGTGGCGGTATAAAATACATTCCGGTACCGACCCGGATTTTCTCTATGATAAGCCGGCCGGTCCGGTTACCTTTGTACCGGTTAGCCCGGTATGCAGTACCGTCATTCCGCCATCCCGTATGCGGGTCAATATCTTTATAAAAAAAGCCCATTGCGATCATGATGATATCCCTTGTAGTTGCGGCCGCTTCCAATCATGCCATTGGTAAAGATGGACAGCTGCCATGGCAGTTACCAAATGACATGAAGCATTTCAAGAATATTACCTGGGGCATGCCGGTTCTCATGGGCAGGAAAACTTTTGAATCGCTGGGAAAACCGCTGAAAGGGCGTAAGAATATCGTGATCAGCAGGCAGACCGGATGGCAGGCACCGGGTATCGTAATTGTAAAATCGATCGAAGACGGACTCTTCGTGGCCCGCGAAACCGATGCCCGGGAAGTGATGGTGATCGGAGGCGGGGAAATCTACCGTGCCCTTTTTGAAAAAGCCCGCCGGGTCTATCTTACCCGGGTGGAGGCAGAACCGGAAGCCGATACTTTTTTCCCTGAACTTGATCCTTCGGAATGGTACCTGGTGAGCCAGAAGAACCACGAGGCCGATGAAAAAAATGCCTATAATTATTCTTTCCAGTTGTGGGAAAGGATCTGATGGAAAACGGAAACCCGGTCATTTCACATGTATTCAAAACCAACACTCGCTCTTAGATACCTGCGGTATCTTGCATACGCCTCCAGCGGAAAGGGGCATGGGATCCATTCCCCGTTCATTTTTGATTTTGTGACACGGGTCCTGAATGATCGGAAGCATTACGCTGACTATGATCATCCTGAGGAACTGCGCAGACACATGCGTGCAGACCTGCGCAGTATAACGGTTCGGGATCTCGGGGCCGGTTCGGCAGTTTCCAACCAGTCAAGCCGCCGGGTATCTTCTATTGCCCGACATGCAGCCAAGTCGCCTAAATACGGGCAGTTGCTATACCGGATGGCACGCTATTTCAGCCCCCGTACCCTGATCGAACTGGGCACATCACTCGGGATCACCACTTCCTACCTGGCCCGGGCCTGTCCCGAAGCCTCCCTCTATACCCTGGAGGGTGCACCCGAGATAGCCCGTTTGGCCCGCGAGAATTTTGAGGCAATGCAACTCGGGAATATCAGGCTGGTCGAAGGAGATTTTGATGACACACTCGGAAAGATCCTGGAAGGCATACCTCAGCTTGATTTTGCGTTTATCGACGGAAACCACCGGCGAGACCCCACTGAAGCCTATTTTCACCAGTTGCTTGCGCGAAGCCATCCGGGGTCTGTTTTTATTTTTGATGACATTCACTGGAGCCGGGGGATGGAAGAGGCCTGGGGAACGGTGTGCGCACATCCTGCTGTTACCTGCACGGTGGATCTCTTCTTTATCGGGATTGTTTTTTTTCGCACCGAATTTTACGAAAAAGAACATTTCAGCATCCGATTTTAAAATTCAGTACCTTCATGGCGGAATTTCTACCGAACCAAACTTCTCTTTATGACCGTCGGATTGTTGAAAGAACCTGCCCATGAATCCCGAGTTTCCCTCTTAGCCGAATCAGTCGCCGTCCTCACTAAAAAAGGAATCACCGTGCTTGCCGAAAAAGGGGCAGGGGATGCATCATTCTGCAGTGATGCGGACTACGAAAGTGCGGGTGCCCGTGTTGTAAGCCGGGAGGAACTGTTATCGGGAGCGGATATCCTGTTGTCGATTCACGCACCTGCCCCGTCAGAAACGGCCCGGCTGGGTTCCCGGGTATTGATCGGGGTTTTCCAGCCTTTGTTCAACGTGGATGAAATGAAACGATGGGCAACGGAAGGCCTAACCACATTCTCGCTGGACATGTTGCCACGCACTACGCGGGCACAGGCAATGGATGTACTCAGTTCACAGGCCAATATCGCAGGGTATAAAGCCGTGCTGCTGGCTGCTAACACATATTCCCGTTATTTCCCCATGTTCATGACCGCAGCGGGCAGCATCAAGCCTGCCAAGGTACTGATCCTGGGGGCCGGCGTAGCTGGTTTGCAGGCCATCGCCACCGCCAAACGGCTGGGAGCCGTGGTGGAGGTATTTGACACCCGTCCAGCGGTTAAGGAAGAAGTAATGAGCCTGGGTGCCAAATTTGTGGAAGTTGAAGGTGCAGCTGATGCCAGCAAGGCCGGTGGATACGCGGTGGAGCAAACCGAAGAATACAAACAGAAGCAACAGGAAAAAATACGCGAGAGTATCGCGAAAGCTGATATTGTGATCACCACGGCGCAGATCCCGGGCAAAAAGGCCCCGATCCTGATCTCGGAAGAAATGCTTAAAGGTATGCGCAACGGCTCTGTGATCATCGATATCGCAGCCGCCACCGGTGGCAATACTCCTTTTTCAAAAAATAATGAAACCGTACATTATAACGGAGTGAGTATTGTGGGAAATTCCTCCCTGCAATCCGACATGCCTTCGGATGCCAGCAAGGTCTACGGAAAGAACATCCTGAATTTCCTCCAGCTCATCACCACCAAGGAAGGCCAGTTAAACCTGAACTGGGAGGACGACCTGGTGAAAGGTTGCTGCATCACCCACAACGGGGAACTGGTGAATGAGCGGGTCAAGAACAGTTGAATCAATTAACAGTAGCATATGGAAAGTATATTACACTGGATTTCTGCGAATGAACAGATGATCTACATCCTCGTACTGGTCATTTTTCTCGGATTTGTTGTGATCGCACGCGTGCCAGCGGTACTTCACACACCCCTGATGAGTCATGCCAACGCCATCAGCGGGGTCGTGATCATGGGGGCGATTATTGTGATGGGCCGGGCGGATCACGATAATTACGTGGCCCTGATCCTGGGTCTCCTGGCCGTGATCCTGGGGACGGTGAATGTGGTCGGTGGGTTTGTGGTTACGGACCGGATGCTTGAAATGTTCAAAAAGAAAAAATAACCAGGCTTTAAATCAATCAAGATGGGTCTTTCTATTCTAAGTATTGTATATATCATCGGCGCGGTTACGTTTATCATGGGTCTGAAAATGATGTCCAATCCCGCTTCTGCCCGGTCTGGCAACCTTGTTGCCGGGGCAGGTATGCTTGCCGCGATACTCGGCACGATCTTCCTGTTCCGCGACAGTGAAGGAAACCTTTTAGAAAACCATGTCTGGATCTTCGCCGGGATCGGGGTGGGTACAATCATCGGGGTGTTCGCTGCGAAGAAAGTGAAGATGACGGCGATGCCCGAAATGGTAAGTCTTTTTAACGGGCTCGGCGGCGCCAGCGCCAGTTTGATCTCCATTATCGAGTTCAACCACCTCTCTGACCAGGGATTCCCCCCGGAAAGCGCCACGCCCGGTATCATGGCCATCCTGTTCTCCGGTATCATCCTTGGAAACATCACATTTTCAGGAAGCATGATCGCCTGGGGCAAACTCAGCGGCCGGGTCAAGGATTTTGCCTTCAAGGGTCAGCATATTGTAAATATCATCATTTTCTTCGCCAGCATCGCTATGGCTGTTTTTATTTCATCCGATCTGCAGGCCGGCTATACCGATATTCTTTTTTACGTTGTTTTCCTGCTCACACTGGTCTATGGGATTTTCTTTGTAATGCCTATCGGCGGGGCAGACATGCCCGTCGTTATATCCCTCCTGAACTCACTTAGCGGTTTATCCGCTGCCTGCGGCGGATTCCTTTATGACAATAAGGTTGTGTTTACCGGCGGGATCCTGGTTGGCGCTGCGGGAACTATTCTCACAGTACTCATGTGCAAAGCCATGAACCGCTCCCTCGTCAATGTGCTGATTGGTTCTTTCGGGGGAGGAGGTGCGGCCGCTGGCAAAAAAGATCAGGGCAGCCACAAAGAGATCTCACTGAATGACTCGGCAGTGGTGATGAGCTTTGCAAACAAAGTGATGATTGTACCGGGATATGGCCTGGCCGTGGCCCAGGCACAGCATACCTGTCATGAGCTGCAGAAAATGCTCGAATCAAAAGGCGTAGAAGTAAAATATGCGATACACCCGGTGGCCGGCCGGATGCCCGGACATATGAATGTACTCCTGGCTGAAGCCGATGTGAGCTACGAAAAACTGATTGAAATGGACCAGGCAAACGATGAATTTCCATCTGTCGATGTGGTTCTGATCCTGGGAGCTAACGACGTGGTGAATCCCGCGGCCAAATCCGATCCTTCTTCTCCTATTTACGGGATGCCGATCCTGGATGTGGGTATGGCCAAGACTGTGATCGTTAACAAGCGAAGCATGAAGCCGGGGTATGCGGGAATCGAGAACGAACTGTTTTTCCAGCCCAAGACTTCCATGCTGTTCGGGGATGCCAAGAAAGTCCTCCAGGACCTGGTGACCGAGATAAAAAGTTTATAGTTTGTTTGCTGCCCTTATTAGTTTTGCCGGGTGAATTTGCCTTCCGATTTCATCGAATCCCTGGCCGGTATACCGGGTTTTAAACGGGATACATTCATCCGTTCACATGCAGAAGGGAATACCCTGACCTCGATCCGTTTAAATCCCTCAAAAAAAATAAACCGGTCTTCCCCGCCGGACGATCAGTCATTCACTCCTGTGCCATGGACCTCGCTGGGATATTACCTGGGACGTCGCCCTTCTTTTACGTTTGACCCTCTTTTTCATGCCGGTTGTTATTATGTGCAGGAAGCAAGCAGCATGTTCCTGGAACAGGCCCTGAAACAGACAGTTCCCCTTCATGAACCGTTACGGGTTCTGGATATCAGCGCTGCCCCCGGGGGAAAATCAACTCATATACAGTCGCTCATTTCACCTGAAAGCCTGCTGGTGAGCAATGAAGTCATCCGGTCTCGCGCCCTGGTACTCCGGGATAATATCATCAAGTGGGGGGGTGGTAATGTAGTAGTCACCAACAATGACCCCGAAGATTTTACTCAACTGGAAAATTATTTTGACCTGATCGTGGCCGACGCACCTTGCAGCGGAAGCGGACTCTTCCGTAAAGAACCCGATGCGGTAAATGAATGGAGCCTGAACCAGGTGCAACTCTGTTCCAAACGACAGCAAAGGATCCTCGCCGATATCATTCCGGCTTTACGGCCCGGCGGGGTGCTGGTCTATTCCACCTGTTCCTACTCCCGAGAAGAGGATGAGGAAATCGTAGAATGGCTGCTGCGTGAATTTGATCTCGATTATCAGCCCCTTGTTATTGATCCTTCATGGGGTATTACAGATACAGGGAAAGGGTATCGTTTCTGGCCGGACCAGGTAAGGGGGGAAGGTTTTTTCCTTGCTTGTTTGAGGCGTCGGAAACAAAGCGAAGGGGCTGATTTACGCCGTGGGACGACGCAAAAAATGAATGAACCGGGGAAAAAGGAAACAGAAATGATCCTCCATTGGATTGAAGGTGCGGGCAAAAAGTTTATCCGGCATGACAATACCGTGTATGCTTGGCCCGGTGACCTTGTGTACGACTTCTCCTTTTTACTCCGGAAACTGAAAGTCATGTATTCGGGTGTGAAAGCCGGGGAACTGGTTCGTGATAAAATGATCCCCGATCATGCGCTGGCACTCAGCGGATGGGTAACGACCGCCATTCCCCGCGCCGAACTGAATCTTGAACAAGCGATACGGTACCTGCAACGAAGGGAACTGGAATGGAAGGGTGACGGAACCGGATGGATGCTGGTTGTCTTTCAGCAGCAACCGCTGGGTTGGGTGAATGTATTGCACAACCGGATCAACAATTATTATCCGAAGGAACTACGGATTTTAAAGGACCGTTGAGCCTTCCCGGCTGGTAAAAAATCCGCATCTTTGCAATTCAAATCTTGTCTTTATGAGGAAGTTTCTTTTCATGACGGCTCTGCTGGTATTACCGGCACTGACCATCCTGGCTCAACGGGGCGACCTGGTCGCTCGCAGCAGCGAAAAAGGCCTCTACCTGGATCATAAAGTAGTTGCAAAGGAAACCTATTACTCTCTGGGTCGCTTGTATAACCTGCATCCGAAGTCCATCGCAGAGTTCAATAAGCTGGAAATGAACAAGGGCTTGAAAATCGACCAAAAGGTCCGGATCCCCCTGCTTGATACGAATTTCACACAGTCCGGCAACAGCGGAACCCCGGTATATTATATCCCAGATGATGAGGTCTCGCTGTCGGTGGTCAGCCGAAAGCATAACAATGTATCCCTCGCCAGCCTGCGTGCCTGGAATAATCTTTCGGGCGAAAAAGTGAAAAAAGCCACCAGGCTGGTCATCGGTTTTGTGCGCAGTAAAGAGATGAAATCGGTAACCTTATCAGTGCCTGTTGGAGCCGATGAAAAGGAAGTGGTTAAAAGCGAACCTTCCGTATCCGGGGAAGATATCACTAAGAAAGAGGAAAAGAAAATAGCTGAAGCGGAAAAGAAGGGAGAAGAAAAGGATCAGAAGAGTGATTCGAAAAAGGAAGCCACACCCGTCGTGATCGATACAAGAAAGCCTGGGATAGAGGGCCAGGGTTATTTCAAAAACAGTTTTGATCAGCAGGTCAGGTCCAACCCGGTTTCCCGGGAGGAAACGGTAACAGCCGGCATTTTCAAAACCACCAGCGGTTGGGATGACGCCAAGTATTATCTCCTGATGGATAATGTGCAGCCCGGGATGATTGTCCGGGTTATCAATCCGGCCACCAACAAGGCAGTGTACGCGAAAGTGCTTGGTGCTATGGCAGGGATTCGCCAGAATGAGGGGTATGACATACGGATCAGTAATGCGGCTGCATCTGCGCTGGAGATCACTGAGCCTGATAAGTTTATTGTTAAACTGAATTACTGATCGCCTGTAGCTTTCGTGCCAAACCGGTATCCCCGGAGAAAGTCTTCAATGCCCATTCTTTTTTTCCCTTCCATTTGTACATCCAGCAGGTGAATATACCCGTTGGCACAGGCGATTTTCAGGTAGGTTTTTCCATCGGTTTCGTAATCCCCCTCCGTTCCCCCGGGAAAAACAAATTCTTTATGCGTCCGGAAGATCCGCAGCATTTTTTCATTCATGATGGTATATGCAGCAGGGTAAGGACTGAGCCCCCGGACCAGGTTATGAATATTTTCGAGGGAGTCGCTCCAGTTGATGCGGCAGGTCTCCGTGTTGATCTTGGGGGCATGTTTCATGGATCCGGTTTCCGTCTGCGGGGTTTCCGAAAGGGTGCCATCGGCCAGTCCCTTTACCGTTTTAAGTAGCAGGTTTGCGCCAATCACCTTCATTCTATCATGTACTTCTCCGGCAGTTTCGTCATCCCCGATGGGGAATCGTTCCTGCAGGAGAATATTTCCCGTATCGATCTCATGCTGAAGTTTGAAGGTGGTAACACCGGTCTCTTTTTCTCCGTTGATAACGGCCCAGTTGATGGGCGCCGCTCCCCGGTATTGAGGGAGCAGGCTTCCGTGGAGATTGATCGTACCCAGGGGAGGCATTTTCCATACAAATTCCGGGAGCATCCGGAATGCTACAACAACCTGGAGGTCGGCCTTGAGGTCTCTCAGGTCTTCCAGAAACTGAAGTGATTTCAGTCTTTCCGGCTGGAGGACAGGTAGCTGATGTTCTGTTGCATACTGCTTTACAGCACTTTCTCGCAGTTTCATCCCGCGCCCGGCTGGCTTGTCTGGTGCGGTAATCACCCCGACAATATTACAACCCGCCTGAACCAGCGTGTCAAGTGAGGCTACTGCAAAGTCAGGGGTTCCCATGAAGACTATCCGCAGGGACTGAAACTTTTCCATCTTTGCGAAGATAGAAAATCGCCTACAGGTTCCTGTCGGAAATTGGTAATTGAATTTATTTCTCTTCTAAGTAAAGAGGACCTCTTGGGCAGTATTCTTAATACAACATTACTGGGATGAATATTATACGTCAAACTTTTCTTTGGAAGTTTAATCGCTCCATGAGGCTGACCATGATGATTGGTGTGATCCGGTCCCCGGTTTTTTATTTGGTTTTGACCATCAGGTAATTCTCCCCGCGGCCGTTGTTCAGGTACAGCAGCCTGCCGCCCCGTACGGCTTGGAAATGTGCGTCAAAATTATCCGTCTTTCCCTGGTAACGGTTGTTGGCCGTCACCTGCCAGTTGCTCACACTGTATTTTCCGTTGTATTTCTGCTGGAAGGTATTCATGCCTCCGACGACGGCACCGGAGGCTCCGTTGTGCACGCTCGAATATGTGCCGTTGGATGCAAATGCGAAAACAGCACTGCTCGATGCCAGGGTGGCACCTGTATAAAAACCGGTCACGTCATTATACCACTGGGTGGTCTGACTGCCCCCGCTCTGCCAGTTACCGACCATGTCTTTCAGAGATACCGCGAATTTATTATAGCGGGTCATGTTGTTCAGGTCATCTGGTGAAGGAAACTCCCGGTAAGAAGTTTGCCGGTCCGGCGTAACAGCCAGGTAAAAACCGCCGTTCCAACTCATGGCCAGATATACCCTTTCTCCGGACTCCTTATCAATTGCTTCCCCTTCTTTCCATTCGTTAACCATGCTCCGGCGTCCTTCGTTTTCCGAAATAATATTAAAACGCTGGCGGATGATTCGGTTCCAGAGATTGTCTGAGATGTTTCCGTTGGGCGGACGCCATTCATCTCCGACGGGGAAATAATAATACAGATAAACCTTTGTTGAACCTTTACGAACCATGACCCAGTCTTTGTGGATTGTTGATGTCCAGCCATCATTGAAATTGGTTGTCGAAATACTGATACCGCTGCCGGATGATTTCTGGGTACCCGCATTGCCCCCGGATGTAGGGTTGGGTGTGCCGGCAGGAGGTTGCTTCAGGGTTAGTGAGCCCAGGAAATTCTCGGATTCGGAGAGATATTCATCCCGGTTCATCAAGGTGAGCATGCTTATGGCCCGCCCGCCGAATGTAAAGACACTGAGCAGAGCGATGGCATCGCCTTTGCCATCGTGGATCGCAGCAGCCCCCGCTTTTGAACTCCACCCGTCGGGACGGATACCCGAATTGTATTGCGGTTTGCCATTCACGGTGAAACGATTGGTCACCAGGGTCTTCCATTCATTTTCGAAGTCGCGTTCCGTACTGCCAAGACTGGCTATGTTTTTATAGATGGCGATCACGCAATAACCACCGTTGGCAGAATTTGTTTTGGTATAGGAAACAAAATCATTCCTTGTCTCTTTCTTCCATCCCTTTCCCGGTCGGAAGGTGGCCAGGTCAAAACTTTCAGTGATCTGTGCAGCAGATTGCATGCAGAATCCAAGGCCCAGGGGCAGGATCATAAATATTTTTCTTATTGCGTTCATATGTATTATCATAAAAAAAAAATTAGCAAATGTTACCTAACCGGACAAATGGCGAGGTGGATACCTGTCCGCCTGGTGTGAGTTTCCGTACGGCCTGGTTCCCACCGTTGAGAATATAAATATTGTCTTTGCTGTCGATCGCCAGTTGTACTTTTTCAGGGAAATTAAACAGCGCAGTCAATGCGGCACCATCCTTATATCCTTCCTTGGATCTCCCGGCCATATTGGAACCGCAGGGTTGGATGAGGCTGTTCCCGGCTACGGTGGTTACTTTGTTATTGGCGACTTTAATTATCCGGTTCATCCGTTCGTCTGCGAAAAAAAGTTCCCCCGCTCTATTAAAGACGATGGGGGCCGGCTGTACCAGTTCTGCTTTCGAGATATCTCCGGGGGTATAGACAGGGCAGATATCCCTTTTCCCACAGATACCGGCGACTACAGTCACGGTGCCATCGGGGCTGATCTTTTTGATACACCGTTCCTTTACATTACTCACGTAAAGATTGCCATTCCCGTCAATTCCGATACCGCAAACCTGGTTAAGTTTGATCGTATCACCGTCCGAATTCAAATAGGTCTTTCTCTCTCCTCGGGGACTGATTCGGTGAAAAACCGAAGTCCTTAGCTTATTGATCTCTCTTTCCCGGGGCATGGTTTCGGCGTAATAAATATTTCCGGATTCATCAGATACCATAAATTCCACGGCACCAGGATCCATGAGATGTGCAGCAGGTGGGGCCCAGTTGGATTGACGCCTTTCCTCGGCAACATAAATTAGGAATTTTCCGGAAGGGGTCATCATCCAGATCTCGTTATCAAAATTTTTCGCGACATATATATTACCCGATGCGTCGACCGTCATCATATTGATATATGGCCGGACCGACCCGCGGAAATCTTTGGCAATATTGTCGGTAATTGTGGTGGCCTGTCCGTCGGGGGAAATCCGCAACAGGATGTCCTCCAGTTCCACTACCAGGGTGTCTTTTTCATCAACGGTGATGGCCCGGGGTTTCCATGGAAGTTTGACCGGGTCAGAGTGTGCAAATACAAGCAGGGGGACGGATGTAAAAAGCCAGGCGGCCACCAAGGTTCGGATGAAGGGAGTCATGGTGTATATTTAATAATTACTCAAAATCTTCATAGAGGAGATATTTTTTCCGGATCTCCCTGAACCGGCTTAGTCCCGGTTCCCAGCTTTTTCGAATCTCATCTTCAGGGATGGAATTTTTCACTTGTTTCCAAAGTTCGTTATTGCCCGCCAATTTGGTGAAAAAGGATTCCTCCATATTGCCAGACTTTGGTTTGATAAAGAAATTCTCCTTGTCAGGGAATAACCGGTATGCTTCCATGAGCCAGCTCAGCTGGATGCGGTTATTTACGAGGGTTCTCACCTCGTCCGGGCTTCCGGAAAGGTCCCATCCATAACAAAGCTGACCGTACAACTTTGAATTTTTCGCTCCCTCGTTGGGGCTAGGAGTGAATGAAAAAAGATAATCCGGTAGGGATGGATGCCCGAATACCTGGAAGGGTTTGGTTGTACCTCGTCCTTCGCTGAGCACGGTCCCTTCAAAAAAGCAGGTGGATGGATACAGGTAAATGGACTGGATATCCGGCAGGTTGGGGGAAGGCCGGACCGGGAGTACATACCTACTCTTGTGCGAATAGTTCTGGCATTTTATCACCTGGAAATGGAACGGAGTGTCAGGGGAATTCTGTGCGGTTTTATAATAAGCGTATTTGGCATTGGCTTTTTCACTAAGCCAACCTTCCCCGGCGATCATAAATGCATATTCTGCGATGGTCATCCCGTAAACAACAGGCACTTGTTGGCGCCCGACAAAAGATCGGTATTTCAGGTCCAGCACAGGTCCGTCCACATAGTGTCCGTTCGGATTGGGGCGGTCCAGGATCATCAGCGGTTTTCCGAGCTCCATGGCCGCTTCCATAAATTCTTCCAGGGAGGAAATGAATGTGTAAAAACGGACACCCACATCCTGGATGTCGAAAATCAGTATATCTACCCCCTTGACATCATCGGCTGAGGGTCTTCTTTTGGAACCATAAAGTGATACGACCGGGATTCCTGTTTTCTCATCCGTGTAGTTGCCGACTTTTTCACCCGCATCAGCCGTTCCCCGGAAACCATGTTCAGGACCAAATATTACTCTTACATCCACTCCGAGGCTACGCAAGGTATCTACCAGGTGTGCGGATCCAACCATGGAAGTCTGGTTGGCGAAAATGCCGACAGTTCTTCCCTTGATCAGGGGAAGATATACTTTGATTCGTTCTGCACCGGGTACGATCTGATCTGGTTGTGTGCTGCTGACGGATTGTGATATCTGACCGGAACTGTCAAAGGCCTGAAATATTGTGATGAGGAAGGCTATGGCCCGGATCCAAAGTGATTTACGCATAAATTCGATTGTGAGTAAAGTTACTGTTTAGATTGTTTCCAATATTTGAATGGTTGCATTGGAATAATTCAGCTACCTTGCAAGCTCATTTTTAAAAAAATCAGCATGCAGCAGGTTAAAAAAGGTGATAAGATAAAAGTACATTATCACGGAAAACTGACTTCCGGAGAAACCTTTGACACATCCGCCGGCCGGGAACCACTTGAATTTGAAGTGGGAAGCGGAATGGTGATCAAGGGGTTTGACGAGGGTGTCACGGGTATGGCAGTCGGGGAAAAGAAAACGATCAATATTCCTTACGACGAGGCATATGGTGCCAGAAACCCCGCAATGGTAATCGAAATGCCAAAGGATCGATTTCCTCCTGATATGGAACTGGAAACAGGCTTGCCCCTGATGATGAGTGATGGTCAGGGCCAGCAATTCCAGGTAACCATTGTGGAAATTCTTGAAACGGCAGTAATGCTGGACGCCAATCACCCCCTGGCTGGGAAAGACCTGGTCTTTGACCTGGAGCTGGTTGAAATTGTCGGCGGCAGCCCGCTGATAATCATGCCCTGACGATCCGATAAGTAAGTTCAAATATTACCAGGCTGTGGGATGCTTGCATTCCGCAGCCTGGTATTTTATTTCATGTCATCTTCGGAGCCACCAGGCGAGCCAGAGACCGGCAAGTCCCCAGCATGCCAGTGAATCGATCAAGTGCCCCATCAGGGTTTCTGTGGGGGTCTGGAACCAGTTATGCATGGTGTATGGGCCCCAGAGAAAGGTCAGCAGTCCCACTGCAACCGATCCGGCAAAGATCCGCATACCGGTAGGTGTGCCGCCGCGTGTGAGGATATAGATCAACGAAAAGACGAGGAAAAGGTCGATCAGGAATCCCCTGATCAGTGGCATCGTCATATCGTTTTTGTAAGCCTTTTTGTACATGATGGTGGCCCAAGGCTTTCCATCCATTTGTTTGCCCAGTTCCATCTCCGCATTTGTGGAGGATCCCGGAGGAACGGTGGGGATCATATAAATTCCGTCTTCTGACAGGGTCCCGGACAGGAAGCTTAAAACACTGTCCTGGGCGGGGGTGTAACGTGCTTCTTTTTCATGAAGGCGAAGAACTGTCCATGAAAGGAATTGCAAGGCAAACATCAGGACAGCTCCTACGAGTGAGCCGATAAACCATTTTTTCATGTTTGTTGATTTTGGTTAATGTATAAAAGGTAGTTATAATAAAGCTTTTAAGCAAATGGAGAGCCCGGGCGCCTCCGAATATGCTATATTTGACACCCTTAATCAAGCCATATGTTCGATCAGTATCAGTTTTCTGCCGCTCAACGGTTTATGCGGTATGTGCAGGTGGATACCCAAAGCGATCCGCAATCAGAAACTTTTCCGACCACTGCCAAACAAAAGGATTTGTCGGCCATGCTTGCAAAAGAATTGCAGGAAATGGGGATTTCAGACGCGCATATGGATGAATGGGGATATGTATATGCCACAATACCGTCCAATACAGTAAAAAAAGTTCCCGTAATCTGTTTTTGCGCCCATGTAGATACGGCACCGGATTGCAGCGGGGAAGGAGTGAAGCCGATCATGCACCGGAATTACCAGGGACAGGATATTGTGCTGCCCGATGACCCCACCCAGGTATTGAGCAAACAGGACTACCCCTATCTCAAAACACAGATCGGAAATGATATCATTACCGCATCCGGGAAGACGCTGTTGGGTGCGGACGACAAGGCAGGCGTCGCGGAGATCATGGACCTGGCTCAATTCCTGATGACCCACCCTGAGATTGTGCATGGGGAGGTGAAAATTCTTTTTACCCCGGATGAAGAAGTCGGCAAGGGGACCGCAAAGGCCGATCTGAAAAAACTCGGGGCTGATTATGCGTACACCCTTGATGGTGGCGATGCCGGTTCCCTCGAGGATGAGACCTTTAGCGCCGATGGCGTGAAAGTGGTCATCCATGGGGTGATCGCACATCCCGGCTATGCCAAGGGAAAAATGATCAATGCCCTGAAGATTGCCGGGGAGATCCTGGCGGCCCTGCCACAGGACCGGTTATCACCCGAATCTACAGAAGGCAGGAGCGGGTTTATCCACCCGGTGCGGGTGGAGGGGATCGCGGAAAAATGCACGATCGAATTCATCATCCGGGATTTTGACACCCCGGGTCTAGTGAAAAAAGAGGATTACCTGCGCACCCAGATCGAAGAGCGGCTACGCACCTATCCCCGGGCCTCATTTGAATTCACGGTAACCGAACAGTACCGGAATATGAAAGAAGTGCTAGACCAGCATCCCGGAGTGGTGGAATATGCCCGGCAGGCGATTGCCCGTGCCGGCCTTACCCTGAAGATGGAGAGCATCCGGGGTGGCACCGATGGAAGTCGTTTTTCCTTCATGGGCTTGCCTTGTCCCAATCTCTTTGCAGGAGAGCAGGGAATCCATTCCAAACTGGAACATATCAGTGTACAGGATATGAACAAAGCCGTGGAAACAATGGCACATCTCGTAATGATCTGGGAGGAGAATGCCTGATCCCGGCAGGCCCGGGCGGGTTTATCGGATAAATCCTGCAAGTTGTCGTAATTTACAGGTAAAACAAATTATTATGGATCTCAGAATCTGGCTTTCCGAGTATTGGTGGGTGATCGTAGTCGTGATTGTTTTTTTCAGTTCCCTGTTCACCATCAACCAGGGGTATATCGGTGTGATCACGATGTTTGGAAAATACCGCCGGATCGCCCGGCCCGGTCTGAACATGAAAATCCCCATGCTCGAAACCGTTTTTAAAAAAGTGTCTGTCCAGAACCGTTCCGTGGAACTGGAGTTCCAGGCCGTTACTTCCGACCAGGCCAATGTATATTTCAAAAGCATGCTTCTGTATTCTGTCCAGAATGCGGATGAGGAAACGATCAAGAAGGTCGCGTTCAAATTCATTGCGGAGAAAGACCTGATGCAGGCCCTGATCCGGACGATTGAGGGAAATATCCGTTCTTTCGTAGCCACAAAAAAACAGGCAGAAGTACTGGGATTGCGGCGGGAAATCGTCCAATATGTAAAAGTGGAAGTGGACCACTCTCTCGAGGAGTGGGGATATCATCTGCAGGATCTTCAGATCAACGATATCACATTCGACAAAGTGATCCTCGATTCAATGAGCAAGGTGGTGGCGTCGAATAACCTCAAGGCAGCTGCCGAGAATGAAGGTCAGGCCCTTTTGATCACCAAGACCAAACAGGCTGAAGCGGATGGTAACTCGATCAAGATCGCGGCGGAAGCTGAGAAGGAAGCCGCCAGGCTGCGCGGACAGGGTGTGGCCCTTTTCCGCCGGGAAGTGGCTGCCGGGATGACCGAAGCCGCCGAACAGATGAAACAGGCAAACCTCGATACCAATGTCATCCTTTTCAGCATGTGGACGGAAGCGATCAAGAATTTTGCTGAATACGGCAAGGGCAATGTGATCTTTCTGGACGGAAGTCCCGACGGAATGGAGGGGACCATGAAACAGATCCAGGCGCTGATGGTGAAACAGGCCGGTACACAAGGGCATTAAGCTTGAAGAAGTTCAGGCCCACTAATAATATTAAAAGGTTCAACGGGTTGTTGGACCTTTTTTTTGCCCGGACCGCGGATACATGTTAAAGTACTCTAAAACTTCCCGGTGTCTCACAACGTGGCATTATTTTTCTCGTTCAAAGCTCAGTTCTCGGAATTTGATCCATGGTGCAGTCCCGGTTCGCTCAAAGGCCTCGCGGTTAAAAGGCAGGCCATCCCTGATCGGGAACGTTATTCAGGACTGTTAATAACGGCGCCTTTCAAATTTGGAGTCAACACCTACTTTTACACCTAAAGAAGTAAAACTATGTTTCACCTGTTACAAATCGTTACAGACAGTTTACAGAAGGCTGCCCAGTTCGCTTCAGGCGACACCAACCACGACGGACATTTAAGTTTTTTTGAGCTGCTCAAGATGGGGGGGTGGATCATGGTCCCGCTGGCCGTGATGCTGCTGGTGGCCGTCTATGTCTTTGCAGAACGCACCATTGCGATCCGGAACGCGGCCCGGATCGACGGCAACTTCATGAATATCATCCGGGACAATATTGTCAGCGGGAATGTTTCAGCCGCCCGCAATTTTGCAAAGAATACCAACAACCCGGTGGCCCGGATCATCGACAAGGGGATCCAGCGTATCGGGAAGCCGATAGACAGCATTGAAAAAAGCATGGATAATGTGGGGACGCTGGAAATGTATAAGCTTGAAAAAAATCTCGGCGCCCTTTCGGTGATTTCGAAAGCCGCTCCGATTTTCGGATTTGTTGGTACCCTCGTGGGGCTGATGCAGTTGTTCTCCCGGATCAATACCTCCAATGAATTTGAAGTGGGTACCATCGCGGGGGGGATCTATACCAAACTGATCACATCGATCACCGGGCTTGTGATCGGACTCGGTGCTTACCTGGCATACAGTTACCTCAACACACAGATCGACAAGACCTCAAATAAAATGGAGGCCGCTTCCGCCGATTTCCTCGATATCCTGCAGGAGCCCACCCGCTAAACCGTCCACCCGATGAAATTCAGAAAAAAACATAAAGGAGAAGCTTCAGAGGTCTTTACCGACTCGCTGAATGATATCCTGTTCATCCTGCTGATGTTCTTCCTTATCGTCGCCACCCTGGCCAATCCCAATGTAATCAAAGTGGGACTTCCCAGGGGCACGAAGGATACGAAGGCAAAACAGGATATCATGGTCTCCATCGATAAAAACCAGCAATACGCCATTGGCAGCAAAAAAGTCCCGGCCGACCAGTTTGATTCTCTCCTGTCTCAGGAGATCCGGAAATACCGAGCCCTGCGCGACACCCCCGTGGTAGTCATCAACGCCGATACCAGCGCTTATTATGGGGAAGTGTTCCGCGTAATGCGGATCGCGAAGCGGGATTCGGCAAAAGTGGTCGCGAGGATTGAGCAGTAGGCGGAGTGGAGTTCAAAGTCCCGGGTTTATGGTTCATAGTCCGGAAATCATGTTCCTTGCTGAATCAGTTTTGATGCCTGCTGGCAACTTATTAACTAAGAACTTCTCAGGACCTTCAGCATTCTCTGTTTCCCCTGCATATCTTTCCTTATTTCGGTGACAAATCCCGCAGCGCGGAATAATTCCTCCGTTGCCAGACTCCGGTCTTCATGAATCTCCATGAACATGGCACCCCCAAGTGCGAGATGGGTACTTCCGAATTCAGCAATCGCTCGGTAAAATACCAGGGGGTCATTGTCTGGTACAAACAATGCCATGGACGGTTCATAATTCCGGACATTTGGTGCCAGGGTATTCCTTTCAGTTTCCGGTATGTAAGGCGGGTTGCTGATGATCAGGTCAAAGGTTGGAAGCAAGATCCACTGTTCCCGGTCGAGAAAGTCAAGTTGCCTGAAACTGATCCCGGCATCCATTGCCGCCGCATTCCTGCGGGCCACATCCATCGCCTGCTCGCTTTTATCACAGCTCCATATTTCCGCATCCTCTACCCGAACTTTAAGAGTTACGGGGATGCATCCGCTACCCGTTCCAATGTCCAGGATCTTTATTGGGGAGGAGTCCTTCCCCCGTGACCGGATTTCCGCGATCATCCAGTTTACCAGTTCCTCGGTTTCGGGTCGAGGTATCAGGACCTGTTCGTCCACATAAAATCTCATGCCTCCAAACCAGGCTTCGTTCAGTACATACTGAACGGGTTCATGATTAATCAACCTTTCCGTCACAGCGGCAAGCCGGGTTTCTTCCCCGGTGGTTAGCTCGGCATGTGTATAAAGCATGCGTTCTGTCCGGGTCGAGCCGGTCAGGGTTTCCATTACCAATTCCGTGATCGAAGAAGCTTCTCCTTCATCATAAATCGTCCGGAGCTTTTGAAGCAGGGAAAAAGTGGCATCTCGGAGTGTCATCCGGGCAAACATACAAAACCCCAGCGAGTCATGATTTCTGACAGAAGACCTTACACGTTTCAAAAAAGGCCGGAGCCGGATGGTTATCTTTGCCATGGCCGAATGCAAATGTCCGGCCCGGAATCACGTAATCAATTTGATATTGAGTAAAGATGAAAAATATATGCGGCGGTGTCTGGAGCTGGCAGCCAGGGGATCTGGTCTGGTGGCGCCGAATCCGATGGTGGGTGCCGTGCTTGTATTTGAAGACCGCATCATCGGCGAGGGCTGGCATGCCGGTTTTGGCGGCCCCCATGCCGAAGTGAATTGTATTCGTGAGGCGATGGAAAGGGGGGGAGATGAATTTTTCAACCGCGCCACATTATTTGTATCCCTGGAACCTTGCTCACATTTTGGTAAAACACCTCCCTGTACCGACCTGATCATCCGGCACCGGATACCGCGTGTGGTGATCGGGATCCGCGATCCGTTTGCCGAGGTCAACGGGAAAGGAATTGAAAAGCTGAAGCAGGCAGGTGTGGAAGTGGTTACCGGAATCCTGGAGAAAGAATGTGGCGAGCAGAACCGCAGATTCATGTTGTTTCATACCCGTAAGCGTCCGTATGTAATATTGAAATGGGCGCAAACCGCAGATGGTTTTATCGCGGCAAGCGCCGGGCTGCGGAAACAATCCCGGCTTCACATTTCCAACGAAATCAGCAACCGGCTTGTGCATCGTTGGAGAACGGAAGAAGCTTCAATCCTCGTGGGTACAAATACTGCCCGTTTGGATAACCCGGAACTGAACAACCGGTTTTGGCCGGGGAAATCGCCCGTCAGGCTTGTGATAGATAAAAATCTGTCCCTTCCGCATGATCTCAGGCTTTTTGACGGGACGTTACGGACCATCGT
The DNA here is from genome assembly GCA_049421765.1 of Chitinophagaceae bacterium. Taxonomy (GTDB): domain Bacteria; phylum Bacteroidota; class Bacteroidia; order Chitinophagales; family Chitinophagaceae; genus JJ008. Next base: position 3,771 of record JBMSNP010000033.1, on the reverse strand, counting down.
GTTTAACCGCATCCGGCAGGAGGAAAATGGTTTGTTGCAGTATTATCAGATCGGGGTGTCCGGAAGTTGGGTACGACCGATACTCGAAGCGTTGTATAAAATGGACATCCAGAGTGTATTGGTGGAAGGAGGCGCGGGACTGTTGCGGTCATTTATTGAAGAAGAATTATGGGATGAAGCCCGGGTGATCACGAATACCGGTCTGGAAACCGGCGAGGGACTTCCGGCGCCGGTCCTGGAACGGGCTGAAAGGCAGGATGAACAAAACTGGCAGGGCGACCGGGTCCAATATTTTAAACCGCTTATTTGACAGGGGAATTTTTTTATACTACGATCGAGAAGCCGGGTATGTCGGAATTCCGGGACCGGGGCAGCCGGTTTATCGCATATGCATATCCGGTAGTTTCAGCAGAGGAATGTAAGGCACATCGGGACAGGCTCAGGAAAGAGCATCCGAAAGCGGTCCATCATTGTTTTGCATACCGCCTGGGTACCGACGGCAATTTGTTCCGGGCAAACGATGACGGGGAACCCTCCGGTTCCGCGGGCCGGCCGATTCTGGGGCAGATCGACAGCATGCAACTCACTGATGTATTGGTTGTGGTGGTCCGCTATTTCGGGGGAACCTTGCTGGGTGTTCCCGGATTGATCCATGCGTACAGGACGTCTGCCCTGGAAGCCTTGCAGGCAACCGTATTCATACAAAAACCCATCCGGATTACTTACCTTCTGCAATTTGATTATACCCGGATGAATGAAGTGATGCGGTTGGTAAAACAGTTTGACTGTTTGCTGATCAGGCAGGAATTGCATTTATTCTGCCTGCTTGAGATCGGTGTCCCCGCGGCAGTGCATCAAAAAGTACTGGATCAGTTGGGCAATCTCCACGGAGTGGAGTGCAGTTCAGTTTAGCAGCATGGCTTTTATGCGAATCGCGGACTTACCACCAGTTCCTTGCTTCCAGGGGTATGAACGTAGAACCCTTCCCCGCTTTTATTCCCGAGTTTACCCGCCGTTACCATATTGGTCAGCAAAGGGCAGGGTGCATATTTGGGGTTGCCAAATCCATCGTGGAGTACGTTCAGGATGGCCAGGCATACATCCAGCCCGATAAAATCAGCCAGTTGCAACGGACCCATGGGGTGTGCCATTCCGAGTTTCATCACGGTATCGATCTCTTCAACGCCCGCCACGCCTTCGTAAAGACTGCAGATGGCTTCGTTGATCATGGGCATCAGGATCCGGTTGGCAATAAACCCGGGATAGTCATTCACCACACAGGGGATTTTTCCCAGCTTTTTACTAAGCTCGACAATGGCATCCGTAACTTCTTTTTTCGTAGAGTAGCCATTGATGATTTCCACCAGCTTCATTACCGGTACCGGGTTCATGAAATGCATCCCGATCACTTTCCCGGGACGATTGGTATTGGCCGCGATTTTTGTGATCGAAATACTTGAGGTATTTGTGGCAAGGATCGCTTCCCGGGGGGTAAGTGAATCCAGTTGTTCAAATATCTTCAGTTTCAGTTCCACATTTTCAGTGGCGGCTTCCACCACCAGGGACGCGTCTTTGACACCTTCAACAAGGTCGGATTCAGTCCGGATATTCGAAAGGGTTTGTGCCTTCTGTTCAGCGGTGATCGATCCTTTGGCCACCATCCGGTCCAGGTTCTTACCGATGGTCGCAAGGGCATGGTCCAGGTGGGAGAGCGAGATGTCAACCAAGGTAACCCGGAACCCGTTTTGTGCAAATACATGTGCGATACCGTTGCCCATGGTGCCTGCGCCTATCACAGCGATATTTCCTTGGATGGTCATCTGGAGTGAAGTTTTTTAGTTGCCTGGCGGAGAAAACAGGGTTCCCGGCAAGCCGTTTGATAAAACGTTTTTAATCGGGGCAAAAATAAGCATTCGGGAGCATCCGGGTTTTTATCCGGGAATGCGTTTCAGGCAGGTGCTATTTATTCTTGAAATCGCCCCTCTTCCAGGCTTCGATAAAACTGGCCCAGGCAACCGGGTTGAAAAGATTTTGAGGGGGGAGCGCGCCCTGGTAGGTTGCGCGGTTGGCTATTTTGTTGAATTGCATCCGGGTGGCTTCACCTCCGTCTCCCGGGATGGTCTTCATCCAGATACGTCTTTTCGCAACGCTGGTATTTTTCCGGGCGACCTCAATATCGTCATCCGGTACTTTGATAGTGGCAAAATCCCGCGCAAACTGTTCCGGGGTTGGCCGGGGCTTGATGATGGTGGCAGGCAGGTATACAGTGTCGATTACCATCAGTTGCACCACGCTGTACTGGTTTCCTTCAAGAGTTCGGGGGATGGTAATGGTCTTGGGTTTGTAGGTTACATGGGAAAACTCAACCTTGTCACCCTTTAGCACCACGATCGAAAAAACACCTTCCGCATTGGTGATGGTGCCCCGGTTTTGTCCCTTTACCATGATGCTGACGGCGGGAATGCCCACCAGGCTGTCGGCAGTCATCACCACGCCGTATAACTGGACCACGGAATCTCGGGTGGTTTCAAACTGGGCACGGGCCGTTTGCGTTAAAAAAAGGAAGAGTATGAGGGTATAAAATAAAGATTTCTTCACCGGGCCAAAAATAATGACAAGTTGCTGATTTCGTAAAAGAAAATGACCCTTGCAATGGCTAACTTTGGGGCTTCAATCTACTTTTAACAAATACTTGGAGAATGACAAAGGAGAAAATTCTGGAAGCCCTGAGCAATGTACAGGAACCCGATTTGGGCAAAGACCTTGTAACACTGAACATGGTACAGGATATCGAGATCGACGGGAACTATGTGTCTTTTACCGTGGTGCTCACAACCCCGGCCTGTCCGTTGAAGGATATGATCAAAAACGCCTGCATCAATGCGGTCAAACTGCTGGTAAGCAAAGAAGCGGTTGTGAATGTGAAATTCACTGCCAATACTTCATCCAAACGGACGGATGAGGGGGCGGTGCTGCCGCGGGTCAAAAACATAATCGCCGTAGTGAGCGGAAAGGGTGGCGTGGGAAAATCAACCGTGGCCGCCAACCTGGCACTCGCTCTTTCACAGGGCGGGGCCAAAGTGGGGCTGATGGATGCAGATATTTATGGACCCAGTGTACCCATCATGTTCGGGGTTCGCGGGGAGAGGCCTATGATGATGGAAGTGGGAGAGGAAAAAGCCATGATCGCGCCACTGGAAAAATTCGGGATCAAACTGATGAGCATCGGTTTGCTGGTTGATGAAAAAAGCGCTGTGGTATGGAGGGGCCCGATGGCCAGCAGCGCGATCCGTCAATTCGTTACTGATGTGTATTGGGACGAACTAGACTACCTCGTGGTGGATATGCCGCCAGGGACCGGGGATATCCATTTGACACTGATGCAGACCGTTCCGGTAACCGGGGCCGTGATCGTAACCACTCCGCAGGATGTGGCCCTTGCAGATGCCAGGAAGGGGATCGCGATGTTTGGCCAGGCGCAGATGAACGTACCTGTGATCGGGCTGGTGGAGAACATGAGTTATTTCACCCCGGCTGAACTCCCGGAAAACAAATATTATATTTTCGGAAAGGACGGGGGGAAAAGGCTGGCTGAAGAGTATGATTTGCCTTTTCTCGGGCAGATTCCCCTGGTACAGGGGATCCGCGAAGGCGGTGATACCGGGGTGCCCGCCCTGATGGGAGAGGATGAAATCACCAAAGGAGCTTTCCGTGATTTTGCTTCCGTAGTGGTGAGGAGTATTGCCATGCGGAATGCCGATATGAAAGGGG
>JBMSNP010000032.1:0-33286 GCA_049421765.1 Chitinophagaceae bacterium | reverse complement strand
CGCGCTTGCCGCTTTTTTTGAGGGGTTATTCACCCGGTTGTACAATGACATTTCACTGCTGACCACGGCCATCATGGCCTTATCCGTTCTTTTTGTGTGCTGGTACTTTATTATCTACCCTGTGAGGGTAAGTAAAAAAATGGCCGTCAGGCTGAATGAGGAGGAATTATAATGAATGTATTCCGGGTGAAAAAGGCTGCTCCGTACTTACCCTACCTGATCCTGGCAGGGGGGATGAGCCTGTTTCATCCCGGAAACTGCAAAGCACAGACCATTGAGGACACTACAACGGTTGTAACCGATAGTGTAATTTCCGAAGAGAAAGACCTGGATAATGAACAAGCTGAGGAAGGGATGCGGTTCCGGGATAAATCGACCGCCGACAGTTTCCGGGTGCATGAGCGGGGTTTGCCTGAAGGGTATTCGGAAAACCTTAAAAAAGACCGGGATTTCTGGTATGCAGATACGGTTTTCCGCAAAGAGGAAAAAAAATCAGAAACCCAGCCAAAGCAAAGGAAGGAATACACTCCTCTGGGACAGCGCAGTTGGGTGCAGACACTGTTATGGATACTGATCATCGGCGGATTTGCCGGCGCCATCATCTGGTACCTTGCAGAAAGCCATGTCGGCATTTTCCGGAAAAAAGGAACACTTGGTGAAGGGTTTAAGACAGGGGATGAAATGCCTGAAGACATTTTCGCCATTAACTATGGAGCGGAGATCGAAAAAGCGGCTGCACGGGGTCATTACCGGATGGCAGTAAGGCTGATGTTTTTAAGACTCTTAAAAAAACTTTCCCAAAAAGAAATCATTCAATACAAGCAGGACAGAACCAATTTCGATTACCTGATGGAGGTCCATGACTCTCCCTATTATTCCCGGTTTTTCAGACTCACGCGTCATTTCGAGTATAGCTGGTACGGGCATTTTGAAGTGGACCATGAAACCTACCGGGTGATCGCGGAGGAGTTCAGCCGGTTTGAAAACGAAATCCACCCGTCTTGAAAAAGGCCGCACCATATCTCCTTTTGTCGCTGGTGATGATCGGGCTGATCGCCCTGTTCCTGACCGGGCGCGAGCCGAAAAAGCAATGGGATGACCGGGTCACGCTTCGGCGGGGGGATAAGATACCATTCGGAACCTGGGTGGCTTTTGAATCCCTGGCTTCCCAGTTTCCAAACGCAGCCGTATATACCAGCCGGCGGAAGCCGGGAACCTGGACCTCTGTATCCGCGGCGGAAAGCGGGCAACTTTATATCTCCATCACCCCCAGGTTTATGGCAGATGAGTATGAAATGGAAAAGCTGCTCGACTTCGCGGAAAAGGGCAATGATGTATTTGTCAGTACCCGGGTTGTTTCCGGGTCGGTGGAACGCATGCTTGAATGCCGCGTCGAAAATGCATTTACCCCTTCCTTTTTTGGCGAAGAAACCCAGATGACTGCCGGTCCGGGTGACAGCCTTGGCTTGGTATTGCTGCATCCGCCTTTCAGCCGGCGGACAACTTACCATTACCCGGGCATATCTTACGAAGCTACTTTTTCGAGGGTGTTGAGGCGGGTCACGGATGAAATCGGTACCAACGGGGCGGGCAGAACGAACTTCATTCATCTGCGTGCAGGTAAAGGAAATTTTTACCTGCATCTTGCCCCAATCGCATTCAGTAATTATTTCCTTCTCCACAAACAGAACCTGGCTTATTATGAAAAAGCCTTGTCTGTAATCAGCCCGGATACGCGGAAAATCGTATGGGACGAGTACTACCTGAACCGCAAGGAAACCGGTGAGTCTGAAAAAAAGAAAAGCTGGGTGGGCGTGCTGTTCCGGTATCCCGGGTTAAAAGCGGCGCTTATCACGGCGTTTATCACCCTGGTGATGTTCCTGTTACTTGAAATGCGGAGAAGACAAAGGCCTATTCCCGTAATTGCGAAACCCCGGAATGATTCACTTGATTTTGTGAAAACGATCGGCCGGTTGTATTACGACAAGGGAGATCACCGGAACCTGTGTCGTAAAATGTCCAGCTATTTTTTGGAGCATGTACGTAACCGGTATAAACTCGCAACAGGTGTGCTGGACGAGGAATTTATCCGGGCCCTCCAATTCAAATCAGGCGTGAGTATGGAACTGATCCGGGAGATCGTAAGCCGGATCAACCAATGGGAATCAGCACCGAATATTTCTCCTGCGGAAGTAGCCAATTTTCATAAATTACTGGAATCATTTTATGAATCAGCATGAGAAACAGTAAACCGTAAACAGCAAACTGTAAACTTAATACTATGGAAGAAGATCAAATTTTTCATCAGCGAACAGACCTGAGCGCCCTCCAGGAAGCCGTGTTGTCAATCGGCAACGAGATCCGGAAAATTATTGTGGGTCAGGATGAAATGGTGCGACTGATCATCACGGCCCTGCTTGCCGACGGTCATGTACTGATCGAAGGGGTGCCAGGGGTGGCCAAAACTTTAACGGCAAAACTCGTGGCACGCAGTGTAGATGCAGGGTTTTCACGGATTCAGTTTACCCCCGATCTCATGCCCTCTGATGTACTGGGCACACCGGTATTCAATCCCAGGGAAGCTGCATTTGAATTTAAAAAAGGCCCTGTGTTCAGCAATATCATCCTTGTGGATGAAATCAACCGGGCCCCGGCAAAAACGCAGTCTGCCCTGCTTGAAGTAATGGAGGAACGGCAAGCCACGATCGATGGAAGGTCGTACCCGATGGCTTCCCCTTTTATGGTGCTTGCCACGCAGAACCCGGTTGAGCAGGAAGGAACGTACCGGTTACCCGAGGCCCAGCTGGACCGTTTTCTTTTTAAAATCCTGGTGCCTTATCCTACCGAAACGGAAGAACTGGCGATCCTGACGAAATTTCACCAGATGGGAAATACGGCGGCGCTGGATATGATTAAACCGGTGCTGGCAGCCCAGCAGGTGGCGGGGCTGCGTCAGCAAATCCGGAGCCAGGTGATCGAGGAAAAGCTGTTGCAGTTTATCGCCCGGCTGATCCATCAGACCCGTAACCACAAGTCCATTTATCTCGGGGCATCACCAAGGGCTTCCCTTTCCATCATGAATGCGTCTAAGGCCATGGCTGCCATACAGGGCCGGGATTTTGTGACCCCCGAGGATATCCTTTCCATAGCTCCGCCGGTACTGCGACACCGGGTGATTCTTTCGCCCGATAAGGAGATGGAAGGAGTTACGGAGGATGAAGTGATCCGGCAGATTATCCAGGGAATGGATGTTCCCCGGTAACGAAATGAAAATAATTCGCAAATCCCTTGTTATGTCGAGGGAGCTGGTAAAATAAGGAACTGTGTATAAATCATTTTACTTAAACAGGCTCGTCTACATGATCGCAGGAGCAGCGGCTGCCATATTTGTGGCCAGTTACTTCATTCCTCCTTTGTATCGAGTGGGGTTGCTGGTGCTTGTGTTGACGGGACTGGCGGTACTAACGGATGTCCTCTTGCTGTACAGTAAAAAGCAGGGAGTGAATGCTAGCAGGTTAACTGCGGAGCGATTCAGTATCGGGGACCCCAACCCGGTCCAGATCGGGGTGCGGAACGGGTATCCGTTTCCCCTGCGGGCCAGTATAATTGATGAGATACCTGTTCAGTTCCAGGACCGGGAATGGCTCCGGAAGATCAGGGTGGCTGCGGAAAGCGAATATGTATTATCCTACAGTCTTGTGCCTCATTCCCGGGGGGAATATGTATTTCACGACATCAACCTTTATGCGCACGGTCCCCTCCGCCTCGTAAAGAGAAGATATATTTTTCCCTCAGAGCAGGTGGTGAAAGTATACCCGTCTTATATACAGATGCGGAAATACGGGTTACTGGCGATCAGCAACCGGTTGCAGGAAGCGGGGGTTCGGCGAATCCGGAAGATCGGGCACAGCATGGAGTTTGAACAGATCAAGGAATATGTGCGTGGGGATGATTACCGGACCATCAACTGGAAGGCCACTGCAAGGAAAGAAGGACTGATGGTCAATAACTACACCGATGAACGGAGTCAGCAGATCTATTGCCTGGTCAACAAGGGCCGGGTGATGAAAATGCCTTTTAACGGGCTAACCCTTCTTGATCATGCGATCAATGCCACGCTGGTGTTGTCGAATGTGGCCCTGGTAAAGCAGGATAAGGCCGGGATCGTAACTTTTGAAAAAGATATTGACACTTTTTTGCAGGCCGATAAAAAGCCCACGCAGATGAACCAGGTGCTGGAAACCCTGTACCGGCAGCAAACCCATTTCGGGGAGCCGGATTTCGAAAAACTGTTTTCTGTGATCCGGAACCGGGTAACAAATCGAAGCTTGCTGGTGCTGTTCACCAATTTTGAATCACTGGAAAGCCTGCAAAGGGAAATGCCTGCACTCAAACGAATGGCCCGTTATCACCTGCTGCTGGTGGTGTTTTTTGAAAACACTGAACTCCGCGTACTGCTCGACCGGAAAGCAAACAGCCTGGAGGAAATATATATCAAAACGATTGCAGAAAAATTTATGTATGAGAAAAAACTCATGGTAAGGGAATTGCACAAGAACGGCATTCCTTCCATCCTCACCAGCCCCGAAAACCTGACTGTGAATACCGTCAATAAGTACCTCGAGCTGAAAACACGCATGTCCATCTGATATTCTCCCGTCATCAGCTTCCCTGTCTGCCATCCTGACGCCGGATTGTTTTTATCCATTTATTCACCCGGCGGTGGCTACATTTGCGGCATGAAGGAGCAACCCGAAAAACCATCCTGGAACGCGGCATACGAAGAAGGGAAAGTGCTGCTGATTAATAAATCGCTACGCTGGACTTCATTTGATGCGGTTCGAAAGATCCGCAACCTGGTGCGTATAAAAAAAGTGGGGCATGCAGGAACCCTGGATCCCCTGGCCACCGGGCTGCTTATCATTTGCACGGGTCGGTTTACCAAGCGTATCAATGAGTATATGGCGCAGGAAAAAGAGTATACGGGTACGTTTATCCTGGGGGCGACCACACCCACTTATGACCTGGAAAGTGAACCGGTGGATTTCCGGGAAACGGGAGGGATCACGCTGCCGATGATCCGGGAAGCTACGGGGCAGTTTACAGGTGAGATCGCTCAGATTCCGCCTGCTCATTCGGCTATCAAGCAGGACGGGAAGCGTGTGTATGAGCTGGCGCGCCAGGGCAGGGAAGTAATCCTGGAGCCCCGGAAAGTGACGATCAGGGAATTCGAAATCGTTTCCGTCGATATGCCTGTTGTGCATTTCAGGGTTGTTTGCTCTACGGGAACTTATATCCGAAGCCTGGCCCATGATTTTGGTAAGGCTTTGGGCTGCGGAGCTTACCTTGGAAGTCTTTGCAGAACCCGGATCGGTACTTACAGGCTGGAAGATGCCATGGATATCGAGGAATTTGAACGTGAAGTCAAGTCAGCTCAAAGTATGAACGGATAACTGATGGCGAGTTGAAACTGGTCGGCATCCCTCAACCTCGGGTAGCCGAACCATTTGTTCCTGACCGCTGCATTGGTGGGGGATGGGCTGGGATCTTTGGCTTTGATTGAATAATCCAGCCGGAGCACAAAAAAGCTGAAATCGATTCGAAGGCCTGCGCCAACCCCTACGGCCAGATCCTGACCCAGCCTGTTAAAATTGAAAACCTCTTCGTCCGGACGTGCCGGTGCCGCTTTCATAAACCAGATATTCCCGATATCGGTGAAGAGGGCACCGTCCACTTTTACACCAAAAGGTTTGATGAACGGGAACCGGTACTCAATATTGGCTTCGAGTTGCAGATCGCCATACCGGTCGGGCAACCCGGTGGTTCCGAAATCTTTCACGGAAGAACCCGGTCCGAGTTTGCGCAGTCCCCATGCACGCATGCTGTTGGGCCCCCCTGCGAAATACTGGCGCAAAAGAGGAAGGTTATATCTCCTTCTTTCATTCACTGTAGAATTGAATTCGTACCCGATACCGGCGAATGCATGGAGCACGAGGGACGACCGGTTGAACTTTATTTTGCGGGCAAAATCAATATCTGCTTTCAGAAAACGGAATAGATTACTGTCCAGGTAATCGTTGTTGATCAGGCCTGAAAGGATTCCGGAAACTTCCACGTTCAGGTTAAATACATTTACGTGCCCGTTTCTTCCTCCTGTGACTTTAACACCGGCCAGCATTGAGGAGATGAATCCGTCTGCAAATATGTTTCGCAGGGAAGGGTTTTTGGAGAAAATGGAATCCAGCCGGGGGAGGGATCTGAAACTCGAGTATTCGATATTTGGAATCCGAAGGGTAATGCTTTTTTTACCCCACAAAAAATCATAGCCCCAGGAACCGTTGACGGTTTTCAAATTATAAAGGGCCTGGCGTTCGGTGAGCGCGGCGTTGAAGACGAGTACGCTCCGGAAACTGTTCCGGAGGTTTTCATTCAACCAGTTCATCCGGGGAATGGGACGGGGAAAAGTAATGGTATGGTTGATGCTCATTTGCCGCGTCTGGATGAATTTAACATCCGTCGCCGTATCCCGACCCGTTTCCACTCCAAAGCGGATATTGGTGGCCGACTGGCTGGCAGTCCTTGCGAAATTCCTGTTTTGCAATCCCAGGTTAATCCCGATGCCAAACAGGTTTCCGGAAACCAGGTTGTTGTTGCGACTCCCTTCCAGGTTGGCAATAAAGGAATATTTTTTGGCGGGGGTCAGGCGGATATTAAAATCGGCCGTGTCCTGGTTTTTACGGGGGATCTGTTCGATATTGATCAGTCGCCAGGCCTGCAGGGAGTTGAAACGGTTGATGGTACTGTAATATTTTCGCTGGTCATAAAGGTCCTGGTAGTGGAGATGAATATTGGAAGGCAGGATCCTGGGTTTAAAACGGTTTAGGTAGGAAACAACTTTCACATGTCCGATCTGGGTTTCTTTTCGGGAAAGACCGGCGGTGTCCAGCGGGGTATCCGGGTATACGGTGATATCTCCTACATAGAATTTCACCAGTTTGGAACTGTCAAATCCCGGACGCAGACGAATCTCCAGGTGTGCGGTTGGGTTTTCCCTTCGTTCTTTGAGTTCCCGGAGTAGTTCCAACTGTTCGATGGGGTCAAAACTAGGCTGGAGGAGGGAGACGTCGAGGGTGTCCCAGAGCCCGATGAGTTCTTCCCGTCCGAATTTCATATACCCGTTGTTGCGGTAAAGCTGTACAAGCCGGTCCAATTCTTCAGAGATCGCAGCTTTGGCAAAAGGATCTCCCTTTTTCACCTTGGCTTCGGACCGGGTCCGGGTAGCCAGTTCCTGAAGTTCGGATTGCCCGATGCGGTACCCAAAAGAATCGATCCGGACCACTTTGCCCGGGGTCACGTCAAATTCTACCGTGGCGCGAAGCTGTTCATTTTCTGAAGTATCCACAGAAACCCGGTATATGATCGAATCATGGAAGTAACCCAGGGAAATGAGCAGGGCCCGCATATAAACGATCGATTTCTCGGCACTCGCGTTTTCATAGACTGGCGGGTTTTTCATCACGCTCCAGAGAATCTTGGAAACGGAGCGTGACTTCATGCTGTCATCCAGCTGCACTTTCAGACGCGAGCTGAGCTTATCACGCTCTTCGTTTGTAAAGTCGCCGTGAAGGTTGATATTTGTTTTGTAAACAAATGGCTTGCCTGCGGGGTAGTGTTTTACAATGGTGCAGGAACTGACCCAGAACAACAGGGCACCGGTGCCGCAAATTTGAAGGAATTTCCAGTATAAGCTTGGCCGGCCGGTAGTCATAATAAAAATTCAGGTATAATGCTCACTAAATCCAGGGTCAAATATATCCAAACTTTAGGCCAGAAAAAATTCAGGCAGGAGACGGGATGTTTCATTGCGGAAGGCCCGAAGATCGTGGCGGAACTGTTGCAGGCCAGGCGAAATGATGTCCTGGAAGTATTTGCGACAGCGGAGTGGATCGGGGAAAACAGGGATCTTATGGGTTCAGTAGAGATCGTGGAAGTAAAACCTCATGAGCTCGCACAAATTTCCCAGCTTACAACTCCGAATATGGTGCTGGCCCGGGTCCGGCAGTTTGATCTGCCTGCCGGGGTGGATACGAAGGAGCGGGTCGTCCTCGCGCTCGACGCAATCCGGGACCCCGGGAACATGGGCACCCTGCTCCGGATCGCCGACTGGTTTGGGGTAGAACAGGTGGTATGCAGCGAAGATTCGACGGATATCTATAATCCCAAAGTGGTTCAGGCCAGCATGGGTAGCATTGCACGGGTGCATGTATTCCGGATGGATTTATCCTCATGGCTCTCTTCGGTTAGGGATACCCGTATTTACGCGGCAGTTCTGGATGGCAGGGATATCAGAACCCTTGAAAAAATGAACAGTGGTATTATCCTGGTGGGAAATGAATCAAAGGGGATCGGCCCGGAGCTTTTGGGTTTTGCCGACACGCGGATCACCATTCCACGCAAAGGACATGCGGAGTCTTTGAATGCAGCCGTAGCTACCGGGATCATCCTGTCGCAATTGACCTGATCAATTTCTTTACCGGATTGTTTAGCGAAACTGCACTGCCCGAACGGGTTGCACCCGCCGCACAAGCAGGGATGGGATCATCAGTACAAAAAAGCTGAGGACCAGGGTGCCCCCGCAAACCGCCAGCACCTGCCACCACACGACTTTTACGGCCGCTGTACTGACATAATAAGCCTCTTCCTTCAGCCGGATAAAGCCTGTTGCATCCTGCAGCCATAACAGACCCAGCGCCACCGCCGCCCCGATTACGATTCCTGTACCAGTAATGATGGCTGCGTGGCGAAGAAAAACTTTCTGGACGGTCCAGTCAGTGGCCCCGAGTGATTTCAGGACGCCGATCATGCGTACCCGTTCCAGCACGAGTATCAGGAAACAGGTAATCAGGTTGATCACGGCCACAATGGAGATGATGATGATCAGAATCAGGGTATTTTTATCCTGGAGATTGAGCCAGTCGAAAATATTCGGGGAGATGCTCTGCGCGCTCACTGTATTCCAGGTTGCGGGGAAGTCATCCTGTTCATAAATGGCAGATGCCACTGAGTTGATATTTTTATAATCATCCAGGAAGATCTCGTATCCGCTGACTTCATCAGCATCCCATGCATTGAGCCGCTGTATCAGTTTGATATCACCGATCGCAAAGGTCTTGTCATATTCCTCGATGCCTGTTTTGTAAATTCCGGTAACGGTGAGACGGTCGGGCCGCAGCGTTCCGTCGGGCCGGATAAAATAGATCAGGATCCGGTCCTGCAACCCTATGCGGAGCCGTTCCGCCGTAAGAGCCGATAGGACAATTTCCCGGCTGTAAGTACTGTCGTTGTACCGGATCGGTCTGCCTTCCCGGATAAAATCTTCCAGGTTCGCTTTGCCAAAACTGCTGTCGTATCCTTTGAGCATAACCCCTTCGATGTCTTCCCGGGTTTTGAGGATGGCGTAACGGGTAGCATAGACATGCAGGCTTTTCACGTGCGGCTGGCGGAGGATGCCGGCGGCGACGGAATCATTCCGGATGATCGGGGTTTCCTCGGAAATGATGGCTTTGTCCGGTTCTTTTTCCAGCACCCGGATATGACCGATAAAGCTGAATACTTTCCGGCTCACCGTTTCCTTAAAGCCATTGGCCAGGGAAAGGGCAATGATCATAACCATCACGCTGATCACGGTTGCCGCCGTGGAAAGACGGATGATGAACCGGGAAAAGGACTTTTGCTGGTTAAACGCGATCCGGTTTGCTATAAAGCCTGCAACCTTCAAGGGTTAGTGTTTGTCTTTTATCAAAAATAAGCTCCTATTCAGATTAATCCTGCTTTTTAAGTTAATTTAGACAATATTGTAAATGAAAATGAACCGGCAACTCGGATGAAAACACGCTTATTTACCTTCTGGATTTTGCTTGGCTTAGGCGCGCAGGCTCAAATGCCCGATCATGTCTACCGGCAGAATATCCGGTCTGTGAAATTGTATAAGTCGGGCGATATCTACAGCTATCCCGTCATAACCCTCAATGGCAATGAACAACTGGAATTGCATTTTGACGATATGGATGGAGATGTGAAATTTTATTATTACAGCTTCCAGCTTTGTAATGCCGACTGGAAACCGGCCAATGTACAGTCCTTTGACTATATCCGCGGGTTCCAGAGCAACCGGATCGGGACATACCGCAATTCCTCGATCGTAGGTACACGGTATACCCATTACCAGGCTTTTCTGCCGGAACGGAATTCAGCGCCCACAAAGGGAGGGAACTACCTGCTGAAAGTTTTTTTGAATGACGACACATCAAAACTTGTTTTTACAAAACGGTTCCTGGTGGTAAATCTCAAGGCATCCGTTTCCGGCCTGGTGACACAGCCGTACAACAATAATTTTTTCAGGACCCATCAAAGGGTTCAGGCCACTGTAAGCACCGCTGCCGGGCAGATCAACCCTTTTTCCCCGCAGGACCTGAAAGTTGTGATCCTCCAGAACTATGTTTGGTCCTCCGCCTCGCTCCTGGACCGGCCCAGCATTTACCGGGGCAACCACTACGAGTACAGCGATGAGGAGAATACCATTTTTCCCGCGGGGAAGGAATGGCGCTGGATCGACCTCCGCAGTCTCAGGCTTCGGAGTGACAGGATGCAGCAGATTATTGATAATGACACCAACAACCGGGTCGATGTGTTTGTAACCCCCGACGCGGAGCGGCGCCAGCAAGTGTACGTGTATTACCGGGATCAGAACGGGATCTACACCCTGGAGAACCGCGACAACGCCAACCCTTTCTGGCAAAGCGACTATGCCTGGGTGCATTTCACCTATGTCCCTCCCGGTAACCGGCCATATGAGGGGAGGAGCATTTACCTGTTCGGGGAACTGACCAATTATGCGCAAAATGATGAATCACGGATGGAATTCAATTCCGAAAAAGGGGTGTATGAAAAAGCCCTGTACCTGAAACAGGGCTACTATAACTATTCCTATGTTACGCTGACTGATAAAAACGACCGGATAGCGAGTGTGGAAAATACAGAAGGAAACTACTGGGGTACTGAAAATATGTACATGATCCTGGTCTATTTCCGGCCTTTTGGCGCCCGGTCCGACGAATTGATCGGTTACACCCGTTTCGGATCCACTTTCCAGCGCTGATTGGTCCTCCAAATGCCCCGGCTCAGCAGGTGGCGGGGATTTCTTTTACCCCATTCGGGCATGACATTTAACGCCGCTGCCGTATATTTGCGGCGGCAGGTCTTACACGACCAGCTCCTGCTGAATCCTCCCAGGGCCGGAAGGCAGCAAGAGTAGGTGGTTGAGCGGTGCGATGTAATAAGCCTGCCATTTTTTTATATTTCCCGGTCACGCGGAGGGCCTAAATTTTTTCAATATGAAATTCTTTGTTGATACGGCGAACCTCGCCCAGATTAAAGAAGCCAATGAGCTGGGTATCCTGGACGGGGTGACCACCAATCCATCCCTGATGGCCAAAGAGGGTATCCGGGGTGAGGAAGCGGTGATGAACCATTACAAAACCATCTGCGAGATCGTGGATGGTGATATCAGCGCCGAAGTGATCAGTACGGAGCTGAAGGCGATCATAGAAGAAGGTACCAAACTGGCTTCCATCCACCCGAATATTGTTGTCAAGGTACCCATGATCAAGGATGGGGTAAAAGCGATCAAATGGTTTTCAGAGAACGGGATCAAAACCAATTGTACCCTGGTCTTTTCTGCCGGTCAGGCCATTCTCGCCGCAAAAGCTGGTGCCACTTATCTTTCGCCGTTTATCGGCCGGATCGACGACAGTAACTGGGACGGGATCGAGCTGATCTCACAGATCTCCCATATTTATTCAATTCAGGGTTTCAAAACCGAGATCCTGGCCGCTTCCATCCGGAATGCCCTGCATATAGTTAAGTGTGCTGAAGCCGGTGCCGATGTTTGCACCTGCCCGCTTGATTCCATACTGGGTCTGCTCAAGCATCCCCTGACGGATATCGGGCTGGCCAAATTCCTGGAAGACGCCAAAAAGACCCTTTGACCATACTGGCCTGGATAAGAAATTACAGAACCCGCTTAGAGCGGGTTTTTTTATTAGAGCAAGGCATGTGAATGCAATAACAAGAGGAAGAAACTGCAGTTAGTTCCTCTTTTTTTGTTTTATTTTTTTCATGATCTCCTCTTTTGTGGGCAAGGGGCCGTCAGGATTCTGCCGGATCCATATTTTTTTTTCAATCCAAATCGCCGGATCGTTTTTCAATTCGGCTTTCACCGTAACAAATTTATCGGTAAAAGATTCCGGGAGGATGAGTTCATTTCCCTCGAAAGAGGCTGTTGTGCAGGAGAACCGGACTTCATTGGCGGTCATCGGGACCCATCGTCCGGTCGACAGTTTGCCATCCACATTGATATAATTGTGTTGCCCTTTTCTGAGGCTATCGGTATACAAATGAAAGGAAATACTGTCCACCTTTTGTGCCAGCAACGGGGAGCCTGTATTCAACAGGCAGAGGATGATCAGCATTTGTTTCATCTGTAAAACAGGTCTGAATATCATGCCAAAGGCCCGGATACCCGGCAGATTGATTCAGTTTTTAACTTTTCAACGGGGATATTCGTTCCGTTTGGATGTTGGAAGCATTCGAAGATATATGAAAGGGAACCCTTTCCTCTATTTTTTCACCAGGTGAAGCAGGATCGTTTTTTCCTTGGCAGGCATATCACACTGGGCCTTACCCGAAGTGTTATCGCTGACGATCCAGATATTTCCCTCGTTGTCGATGGTGATTCCTTCAAGATTCATGCTATAATCCTGGTCCTTGTATTCATTTGAAATCTCTGAGAAGCGGTCCACATTGATATTTTTCAGGGTTTCTTTTTCCAGGTTCCCGTTTTTGTCTATATCAATCGATTCGATGAACTGTTGCCGGAGTTTTCCCTTTGAATAGGATTTGAGACAAAGCAGGCGGTCATTCTCCGCATCATAACAGATATCCGAATACCGCCATTGCGGGTTTTTCAGGGGCAGTTCGATCATCGATTCGTATTTCAGATTGAAACTGTTGTCATCTTCACCGGGATCAATGCTGAAAATCCAGATTTGCGAAAATGTCATGTCTTCGTTTCGTTCGCGAAGCAGGTAGAATTTATTGTTTGTTTCATTGGCGGCGATCCCTTCCATCCCGTCTCCGCTTTTGGACTTGGGGGGAAGAGGGGTTGAAGTCTGCAAAGTGCGTACTTCTCCGTTTTCCGGATTGATCTCATAGACGGCCACAAGGTTTTCGGAAACGCCATAAAGTTTGTTTTTGTAGGAAGTAAGACCTTCCATTTCAAATGACTGGGGCACCTGGATGCTGATCGCCCGGTTGATTGCTCCGGTTGAGGGGTTGGCTTCAAAAATAAAAGGACATCTCTCAGAAGCCAGGTAAAGGTTCCCATTCATATATTTCATCCCGGAAATGCATACCTGCTTGTGCATCGATTCAGGAAGCGGAACATTTTCGATGGAGTAGACAGGCAGTGGCATGGGCTGGGCAGTAACTGCGAGCGCGGTAATACTGGCGGAAATCAGGGCTAAAATCCTCATGGTATACTTTTTATTGGCCCGGGCAACGGGTTATCCGGCGAATTTAATAAAAGTTTTCAGTTGGTCAATAAACTGATTAACACTTTAAGTATTCGCATAATGTAACTGTAAGTCAATGCGCTGTGCCTGAATATAATTTGATGTCGGAAGAATAAACCAGTTAAAAACAATAGATGAACTCATATATAATAATTCACCGTAGAGTATTTGCAGAATTGTTTTTTATAAAATCAGTCGATTTGCTGCCGGAGCAAAACGGGAGTGCATGCATTGGCAAGGACAAATCTTTCCTTCTGATTGGTCCTGCAAAGCATAACCGTGCCTTAGTCGATAAGGGATGCTGCGGCTACCGCGACCCCGTTCTTATCCCGGAATTTAAACCGTACAGTTCTTCCCGGGATATTGCCAGTTATGCCTTATTGCAAACCGGAATTAACCCAGTCTTATTTGCAGGTTCTGATCGATGGCATCCAGGAATTCTTCGGTATACAGGAAATGTTCGCCATGCTTCACTTTGTTTCCGTGAATACAGATGGCAAGATCCTTTGTCATTTTGCCCTGCTCAACCGTTTCGATACAAACCGATTCCAGTGCGTTGGCAAAATCGATGAGGGCCTGGTTGCCATCCAGTTTTCCGCGGAAGGCAAGTCCCCTGGTCCATGCAAAAATGCTTGCAATAGGGTTTGTGCTGGTAGGCTTTCCGGCCTGGTGATCGCGGTAATGCCTGGTAACGGTACCGTGGGCAGCTTCGGCTTCCATGGTCTTGCCGTCTGGTGTCACCAGTACAGAAGTCATCAGGCCAAGAGATCCGAATCCCTGGGCCACGGTGTCGCTCTGTACATCGCCATCATAGTTTTTGCAGGCCCATACAAAATTTCCGTTCCATTTGAGGGCGCTGGCAACCATGTCATCGATCAGCCTGTGCTCGTAAGTGATTCCTGCCTCATCGAATTGAGCTTTGAACTCCTTTTCATAGATCTCCTGGAAAATATCCTTGAACCGGCCGTCATATTTTTTCAGGATGGTGTTCTTGGTAGACAGATACAAGGGCCATTTTTTGCTGAGTGCCATATTAAAACAGCTGCGTGCGAATCCTTGGATACTTTCGTCGGTATTGTACATGGTCATGGCCACGCCATCGCCCTTGAAATTAAACACTTCAAAAGTCTGGGCATCACCACCGCCTTCGGGTGTAAAAGTCATGGTGAGTTTTCCTTTGCCTTTGATCACTGTATCGGTTGCGCGGTACTGGTCGCCAAACGCATGCCGGCCGACAATGATCGGGGCTGTCCAGTTGGTTACCAGCCGGGGGACATTGCTGATCACGATTGGTTCCCGGAATACCGTACCATCGAGTATGTTCCGGATCGTCCCATTGGGGCTTTTCCACATTTGTTTAAGCCCGAATTCCTTTACCCTTGCTTCATCCGGTGTAATGGTGGCACATTTGATGCCCACGCCAAATTCACGAATCGCATTCGCGGCATCCGTGGTCACCTTGTCATCGGTTTGGTCGCGGTATTCAATGCCCAGGTCAAAGTACCGGATATCGAGGTCGAGGTAGGGGAGAATAAGTTTGTCTTTGATGAATTTCCAGATAATCCGGGTCATTTCGTCACCATCCAGTTCCACCACCGGGTTGGTTACTTTGATCTTCTGAGGCATGCTAGTTGATTTTTAAGGTCTTGCAATTCAAAAAAAAATATTAGGGAGTGCAAATCTAAGGGATAAATACACGTGTAAGCCAGCCAAACTTGCGGCAATTTCCAGACCAGGAGTGGCAAAATCATCAATTGACTTGATCTGAATCAATCCTTTTTTGTACCTTTTTTATGTATTTAGAAGTATGGATGCGGCGAGAATGTTTTTGGAATACCTGCGAAAATTTGTGGATTTCTCGGAGGAGGAGTTCAGCACCCTCATTTTGCCCTACCTGACGGTGATGAAATTTGATAAAAAGCAGCTGATCACAAAGGCAGGGGAGGTTGAGAATTATCTATATTTTATCAGCAAGGGACTGGTCCGTAAATACTATTTGAAGGACAGGGAGGAGATCAATACCCAGATCTCGCTGGAAGGACATATCATTCACAGCCAGGAATCTTTTCACAGCCGGACCCCGTCCGAATATTATGTTGAAGCCATTGAACCCAGCATCCTGGTGGCGATTTCATTCAAAGACCTTGAGGCTGCCTTTGACCAATCCAAAAAAATGGAACACCTCGGCCGGATGGTGATTACCCATACCATGGTCATCAAGGACCGCTGGCAGATGCAATTGGTGAAGATGACTCCGCGGGAGCGGTTTTTAAATTTTGTTACGAAGAATTCTGAACTGGTACAACGGGTTCCTCAAAAATACCTGGCCAGTTATCTCAATATCAAACCGGAAACATTCAGCCGTTTTAAGCATCTCTTGCGATCACCGGATAAGAACAAGCCAATTGTTCACTAACCGAGGGCTACATCCAGCATCATCATTACGAGAAATCCGCCGATAAAACCAAGCACCGAACGGTCGGTATACCTGTCGCGTTGTGTTTCGGGAATCACTTCTTCCACCACCACAAAGATCATCGCGCCGGCTGCAAAGGCAAGTGCGAAGGGGAGGATCGGTTGCATATAGATCACAGCCAGGGCTCCTGCCACGCCGGCAAAGGGTTCGACGATCGCGGATAGTTGCCCGTAAAAAAAACTTTTTTTCCGGGATACGCCGTGTCTGCGCAGTGGCATAGCCACGGCGATTCCTTCCGGGAAATTCTGTATACCGATCCCGATCGCTAGGGCAATGGCTCCTGAAATCGTGGCATCTTCCATCCCGATGGCGGCTGCCCCGAAAAGGACGCCTACAGCCAGTCCTTCCGGGATGTTATGCAGGGTGATGGCCAGGATCAGCAGGGTGGTTTTATGAAGTTTTGTCTTGACCCCTTCGCTTTCTTCCACCCCGAAATTGATATGGAGGTGGGGGGTGAACTTGTCGAGGACAAAGATGAACATGGCCCCCAGCAAGAATCCGACCGAGGCAGGCATCCAGCTCCACCCCGGGTACATTTTCTCCGACATTTCAATGGCAGGGTTCAGCAATGACCAGAAGCTTGCGGCAACCATTACGCCACCCGTGAAACCAAGCATGGGGTCCAGTACCCCCCGGCTCAGGGTTTTAAAAAAGAATACGACCGATGCGCCAAGGGCTGTCACCAGCCAAGTAAAAACAGTCGCGATGAGGGCCGACCATACCGGCCCGATCTCCATGAAATATTGCTCGATTTGTTGCATAATGAATGGATTATTAGCGGATCAAAAAGTGAATACATCTGCTGGTGATCAATATGGTTTTTCTAGGAGTCACCGATCATCATTGGGTTTTTCAGCTGCCATAAGCTACAAAAATGTTCTCGGCCAGTTCCCTGCTGATTGTAAATACAGGCCGGCGGTTTATTTTCAGTTCCAAAGAATGATCAAACTCGAATTTTTTCTTTACTTCCACCCGGGTGCCGATATGGATTTTCCGGTGTTCGAGCAGTTCGAGGACGGGGGTCGACTGATCCCTGACCTGGCTCACCGCGGCGGGTGTATTCAGCGGGAGTTCAGTGAGACAGATTAGCGGGGTACGAAGGATCCGTCCGCTGGCATCCGGAATCGGGTCTCCGTGCGGGTCCACACGGGGAAAACCGAGAAATTCGTCCAGTTTCTCAATAAGTTTTTTATTGCTGACATGTTCCAGGTCTTCTGCCACCTCGTGCACTTCGTCCCAGGTGAATTTGAGTTTTTCCGCAAGGAAGTATTCCCAGAGCCTGTGCCGCCGAAGAATTCCTATGGCAACTTTGTTCCCTTCGGGGGTAAGCCGGAATCCCTGGTACCGCTCGTAGTGCAACAGTTTTTTAGCCTTGAGTTTTTTCATCATATCCGTCACGGATGCCGGGCGGGTCTGCAATTCCTTTGAAAGCCCGGACGTGGTGACAGTTTCGCCCGGCTGCTGAAGACGATAGATCGCTTTGATATAATTTTCTTCACTGGTCGTGAAATTAACCATAGCTAAAAAATGATTTAGACAAATCTAAAATAAATTTCATAACCGGCAAAATTCCAATGGACCCGTCAACCCCTGGGGTGGTGTTGACGGGAACGTGCAAATCACTTACATTCGGGGCATGATTCGTTTCCTTGGTTTTGGTCGGTATGCGGTACTGTGTCTGGTCGGACTGGTTTGCCTGGCCGGGTGCAAATCCCGTAAAAAGATTTCCCTGGCCGGTGATGAGCCAGTGGCAGTGGCTGACTTTATAGATTTTTTCGAGCCCCTTCAGCTCCCTTTTTACTTTGCCGACAGCACCCTGCTTCAGGCCAAAAAGGATAATGATTCACTTTTGATCAGCTATAAAGTGTTCACTCAGATCGTTCCGGATACGGTACTGACCCGGACATTTGGGAAAGGGGCCAAACCCCGGATGTATGCAGTCGGAAAGTCCACAGGACCCAATGGTGAAATATTCCTCCTTGTAAAAATGATCCTGGGTTCAAAAAAAACCATCCTGGTGCTCGGCTTTGACAAAGAAAAGAATTTCGCGGCCTCTTTTCTGGCCCTGAAACCAGACCAGTCTCTTGCCACGCAGCAGGTGATGATTGTCGACAGGAGGCATACCATTACCAAAACCATGCTGCGCCGGAATAAAGACGGGACTGTCAGCGAAGGGAAGGATGTGTATGCCTTTAATTCCGACAGCCGGATATTCTACCTTGTTATGACCGATGCGCTGGAAGATAAGCCCACTGAACTGATCAACCCCATCGATACGCTTACCCGCAAACAAAAGTGGACCGCGGATTACGGCAGTGGAAAAATGAACCTGGTTTCCATACGAGACGGAAGGCGGAGTAGTGAGCTGACATTTTTCATACACTTTGAAAAGGAAAATGGGAAATGCGCCGGTGAACTCAAAGGGGAAGCGTTGATAACGGGCTCCAATACGGCAGAATACCGGAGGGACGGAGACCCGTGCAAACTCAAATTTATTTTTTCCGGCACCTCTGTGACTTTGAAGGAACTGGAGGGATGCGGTTCTTACCGTCCACTGAACTGTTCTTTTAACGGGAGCTTTGCGAGAAAGAAGGATATCAAACCAAAACCTGCCTCCGCAAATGCAAAGCGGGCAAAAAGCAAATAAGGCTCATTTACAGGTGGCAGAGCAATCTTTTTTTCAACAAGTTTTACTGAATATCAACAACGAGCGTCTGCAGGGATTCCTTTTCATTATTTCCTGTTATATTGCAGCTTCGTGTAAATAAGACACACTATGGATTTTACTTCTTTTTCTGTTCCGTATCCTGTGGATGAAAAATATTCCCGGAAAGTGGCCTATTTCTCTATGGAGTTTGCCACTCATCAGCCCCTGAAGATCTACAGCGGTGGGCTTGGTTTTCTGGCCGGTTCGCATCTACGCAGCGCCTATGAACTTCGGCAAAACCTCATTGGGATAGGGATGCTATGGAAATACGGTTATTACGATCAGGAAAGGAACCAGGATCAAACCCTGGATGTGGCCTGGAATGAAAAGCTTTACAGTTTTCTCGAAGATACCGGGATCAAATTCCAGATCACGATTCATGAACATCCGGTCTGGGTAAAAGCATATTACCTCAACCCGGAAACATTCAAGACCGCCCCATTATTCCTTTTGTCCACGGATCTCCCGGAAAACGATTACGTATCACAGACCATCACGCACCGGCTTTACGACGCGAATGTGGCTACCAAAGTTGCCCAGTTTATCCTACTGGGCGTGGGTGGCGCCAAGCTGGTCGACCTGCTCGGTTTCAATCCGGACCGTTATCATCTCAATGAAGCGCATGCGGTTTCTTCCGCATTCTACCTGTATAAAAAATACGGGAACAGCATGGAAAAAGTGCGGGAGAAACTTGTATTCACTACCCATACCCCCGAAGAAGCAGGAAACGAAAAGCATGATATCTACCTCTGTCATAAAATGAGTTATTTCTGCGGGTTGTCTGTAGATGAGGTAAAGAAGTTGTACGGGAATGACAGCGACCAGTTCAACCATTCGCTCGCGGCCCTCCGTTTTGCCCGGCTGGCAAACGGGGTTTCCCGGCTCCATGGCGATGTTTCCAGGGCCATGTGGGGCAAATATGAAAACATCTGTCCGATCATTTCCATTACCAACGCACAGAACTGGAGCTATTGGGCCGATAAGCAGATGTATAAATTCAAAGAAGTGGGGGATGATTACTGGTTTGATGACCGGAAAAAATACCTCAAGAAAAGAGCATTTGAACTGGTGGCGGATCAAACAGGAAAGCTGTTTAACCCGGATGTATTTACGATCGTATGGGCCCGTCGTTTCGCAGGATATAAAAGGGCAGGGTTGCTGACCACCGATGAAGACAGATTCCACAAGCTGATGACGGATACCAGGTATCCTGTACAGATTGTTTGGGCTGGCAAGCCTTACCCGGTCGATCATCCTGCGATCAGCGAATTCAACCAGCTCGTTCACCTGAGCAAACGGTATAACAACATGGCCGTCCTGATCGGGTATGAACTGACATTGTCCAAGCGTCTTAAACAGGCAGCCGATGTGTGGCTCAACAACCCCCGGGTTCCGCGCGAGGCTTCGGGCACCAGCGGGATGACCGCCGCGATGAACGGGGCCGTGAACCTGTCGACCGATGACGGCTGGATACCGGAGTTTATCAACCACGGACACAACGGATTTGTGGTACCCCAGGCCGATTACGCGAACATGGTTACCCATGAACAGGATGAATATGATCTCAACAAACTTTACGAGATACTGGAGCAGGAAGTACTTCCGCTCTATTACGAGAATTACGGTACCTGGCGCCAGGTAATTAAGAACGGGATGCAGGATGTACGCCACCAGTTCGACAGCAACAGAATGGTGGACGAGTATTACGAGTTACTGTATAAATAATCCCTGTTAAGGAAAACTGATCAGGCCC
Source organism: Chitinophagaceae bacterium (assembly GCA_049421765.1). Lineage (GTDB taxonomy): Bacteria > Bacteroidota > Bacteroidia > Chitinophagales > Chitinophagaceae > JJ008. The sequence goes on along the minus strand of JBMSNP010000032.1, from coordinate 12,719 downwards.
CGAACTCCGCAGTCATTTCTTCCATGCTCCGGATTACCGGGAAAAAGCCGGTAATCCGCCGGATCACGCCTTCCACAAGTGCATCGGGGCATGAAGCTCCGCTGGTGACCAGTATCTTCACCGGATCTTTTTCAGGCAGCCAGTTCTGCGTCTTCAGTTCAGCTTTTGCGTGTAGATCGTAATGCAAAATCTCATTGGGCGAGCCGATGCAGTTTTCATTATTGATGAAAAAAGTGGTCAATCTTTCTTCACAGAGCTCAACCAGGTGAGAGGTGTTTGAAGAATTGTATCCACCCACCACGATAGCGAGATCGGCCGGGGTTCCCAGCATCCCGGCAACGGCCGACTGGTTATCGAGCGTTGCATAACAAAGGGTGTCCCGGGTGTCTGCAAAATGCTCATCAATTACGGCCGGCCGGAACCGGGTGATCATGGCTTCCTTCAGGAAATCCGCAATTGCCTGTGTATCGCTGGCCAGCATGGTGGTTTGGTTAACGACACCGATCCGCCGGAGATCATTTTCTGCGTCAAAGCCTTCCGAATACTGCCCCCTGAATGCTTCCGCGAAATCAGCAGTCGGTCGTTCGCCTGTTATGAAACGGGCCAGCTCCCGGGCTTCTTCCATATCTTTTACAACCACCGTGGGGGCGTTGGCGGATGCATGGGAAAAAGTGGCACGGGTTTCCTCATGCCCGGGTTTACCATGAATGACAATGGTATAGTTTTTCTTGGCGATCCCTTCACTTCGGTTCCAAACCTTCTCTACAAACGGGCAGGTGGTGTCATAGGCTTCTGTTTGCACCCCGATCTCTTTAAGCCTGGCTTCCGTTGCCAGGGTGGTTCCGAAGGCCGGGATCATAACGATATCTTCAGGCCCAAGGCTTTCAAAGGGGATGAGTTGTTTCCCTTTTGTATCCTGAAGAAATTCGATCCCATGGGCGATCAGGTCGGCATTGACCTGCGGATTATGAATCATCTCGCTGATCAGGAATATTCTTTTCCCGGGGTTTTCCTCCACGGTCCGGAAAGCGATTTCAATGGCATTTTCCACACCATAGCAAAACCCGAAATGCCGGGCGAGGTAGATCTGGACAGGTCCGAAATCCAGCCGGGTGGGAGAAAAATCCTTTTTCATCTTGTCGAGCTCCTTTCTTTTTTTCTTTACGGCACTGATCAGCGGGCTGCGGTAGATGATCGGAACGTCAAAACTTTTCATGACGGCAAAGTTAGTAAGTTCAGGACAGCGGTCGGGGTTCTCCCGGAACCCGACTTCTTCTTATCTTTCCATCCCGGGTTAACGTTTCGCTGCCTGCATAAATTTTAAATCGGATACCCGCCCTTCCCGGGGGCTGAGCGGGCAGATCCCCCTAAAGCTGAAACTGCATGCTGAAACATTTTGTGCCGGTTACCTGGGCCCATTGGACAAATATTTACGAAGTGAACCTCCGGCAGTATACGGAAGCCGGGACCTTCCGGGCTTTTTCCGGCGAGTTGCCAAGGCTGAAGGAGATGGGGGTACACACCATCTGGCTGATGCCGGTTACGCCCATTTCGGAAAAAAACCGGAAAGGAACCCTGGGGAGTTATTATGCCTGTTCGGATTATACATCCATTAATCCGGAATTCGGTAACCCAGAAGATTTCCGGGACCTGGTAAACCGGGCTCATGAACTTGGATTTAAACTCATCATAGACTGGGTGGCCAATCATACGGGTTGGGATCACCGCTGGACCCGTGAACATCCGGGCTATTACAAAACAGATCCGGCAACCGGTGATTTCCAGGTGGCCTCGGGAATGGAAGATATCATTGAACTGGATTTCAGCAATCCCGGTTTGCGAAAAGCCATGATCGACGCCATGGCATTCTGGGTCCGTGAATATGACATCGACGGTTTTCGCTGCGACCTGGCTTTTTGGGTGCAGCTCGACTTCTGGCTCGAGGCCCGGCCGGTTCTGGATGCAGTCAAACCGCTTTTATGGCTGGGTGAATTTGACGAACTTGATCACCCGCAATACAGTGAAGCCTTTGATGCCAGTTATACCTGGACCTGGATGCACAGAACTGAAGAATTTTACAAGGGAAAGGCAGGGCTTGAAGATTTGAAACGGATCCTGAACCGGTACGACGACCTGGGAGACCGGAGCATGCGGGCCTGGTTTACTTCGAACCATGATGAGAACAGTTGGAATGGAACAGAGTTTGAAAAATACGGCGACATGGCTGCATTGCTCGCGGTATTCAGTTGTACCTGGAACGGAATCCCGCTACTCTATTCGGGCCAGGAAGTTCCCAATACCAAACGGCTTGCATTTTTTGAAAGGGATCCCATCGTATGGACGGGACATAACAGGCTGCACGGGTTTTACCGGGCCCTGCTGGGACTTCGGAATAATCACCCGGCCCTGCATGGTGGGGATCCGGCGGTTCGGACCTTCCGTGTGAAAACATCCGAACCGGAAAAAGTCTTCGCTTTCCGTCGTCAAAGCGGAACGCGTGAAGTTCTGGTACTCCTGAATTTTTCAAGTGAGAAAATCGACCGCGTTGTTACCGGCGATTCAGATATCGGCGGCCGGTTTACCGATCTGTTCTCCGGTACCGAACAGGATTTTACCACAGAAAAATTCGTGGAACTTGACGCCTGGGGTTACCGGGTCTTTTCCAGATAAAATTATTATCACAATACCCCGGACCAATAAAAAAGCCGCTGACAGAAGTCAGCGGCTTTTCAGGTTTACAACCTGTACTTTTATTCGTTATCCAGAATCAGCGGATACCGGTAAACGGCCCCGGGTGCCTCGGGATAAATACCTTCGAAATAAACACTGCCACCGTCCGCATTGCGGATTGCATTGGCCAGCTGATCGGTTGAAGTAATATCTGTATCGTTGACACTGATGATCACAAATCCTTCCTGCATGCGGGTTTTGCTGAATGCGCCGCCCGAACGTATTTTCTTTACCAGCACACCTCCTTCGATACCGTACTGTGAGGCTTTGGACTTGGAAATGGTTTCCAGGTCGGCGCCCAGTGTTTCCCCGATGGAAATGGCGGCCACTTCATCCAGTTTGCCGGCGGATTCCTTAAGTGTTACAGATGCGGTAAATTCCCTGTTGTTGCGGTAATACGTGATCGGAAGTTTATCCCCGGGCTTAAAACTGGCCACCTGCGCGCTCATTTCGAGACCGGATGAAACGGCATTGCCATTGACCTTGGTGATCACATCCCCTTTTTTGAGGCCCGACTGGGCGGCAGCTCCGTCGGAGGGAACGGCCAGTACATATACACCCTGGCCGTCATTTACACCGGCTTGTTTTACCAGTCGTTCGTTCTCTGAATCGTTTGAGGGATAGCTGATGCCGATAAATCCCCGCTTTACATCCCCGTACTGGATCAGGTCGTTCACAATTTTCTTTACAATATTTACCGGGATTGCGAAAGAATACCCGGCATAGGTACCTGTTGGGGCATAGATGGCGGAATTAATACCCACCAATAGCCCGTCTGTGTTGATCAATGCGCCGCCGCTGTTACCCTGGTTAACCGCCGCGTCGGTCTGGATAAAAGATTCAATGGGCGTATTGCTCTGGCGGCTGTTGATCCCGATACTTCTTCCTTTGGCACTCACGATTCCCGCAGTGACAGTGGTCTCCAGGGTGAGGGGATATCCGATCGCCAGTACCCATTGACCCAGTTTTACATTATCAGAATTGCCATAAAGCAGGAACGGGAGGTTGTTGCCATCTATCTTCAGCACGGCCAGATCGCTGCTGGGGTCTTTCCCGATGACCCGGGCCTTATAGGTTTTTTTATTGTGAAGGGTCACCATGATTTCGTCAGCCACTCCGTTGCCGCCATCTGAAATCACATGATTATTCGTAACGATATATCCGTCTTCGCTGATGATTACCCCGCTTCCGCTGGCCCTTTGTTCGGGCTGGATCCGCTGGTTAAACATGTCCTCTCCGAAAAAACGCTCAAACAAATCTTCCATGCCATTCCGGTTACGCCCCAGGTTGTTGCTCACCTTTTTGGCCGGGATCTTTGTTTTGATATGCACCACAGCAGGCACCGCAGCATTGGAAGCTTTGGTAAAATCAACTGGTTCCCCGGCTCCTGCGGCATTATCATAAAAGCCCGCGTAGTTTACGGGGACCTTTCCGTCGATCGTGGATTGTACGACCGACCCGTTTTTCCCGGTGGCGAATTTGCTGTATACCATTACACTTCCAATGGCAGATACGGCACTAACCGCCACAATGAGTAAAATCTGTTTCAGTTTCATAGCGTTATATACTTTTTTAGGTTAGGGTTGTATGCCTTAATTTCTCAAATAACATGCCTTGCCACACAAAGTAACAAACTGTCATAACAGATTCCCGTTTCGGAGGTTCAGTTTAACAAATCTTTACTAAGACCTTCGTAGTTTCTTTTCCTTATAAAAATAATACGAATTTTTGTCAGCCCGAATACCGGGTAACATTCAAAATTGTCACAGGTTTGACAGGAAATCCATGGTGTCAACGCCATCTGCGTAATCGGTGATCCCCGGCGACTGGGCCCCTCCGAAAGGGGTATGTCCCGCACCGACAATACACTGCAGATCGGGTTCTGCCTGCAGGCTAATTTCCAGGGTTCCCCGATCTGTATAATAACCATAGTTGAGCTGGCTGATGGGGGAAAAAAAGGCAGGGTCTTCCACCAGCAACAGCGAACCGTTGGTCATATAATATTTTTTATTGAGTAAATGGATGGCCAGGTTGTAATCGTAATTGTTTTTGTACTTGTGATGGTCTGCGAGAAAATCATATTTCCGGAAAGCTTCCAGCAGGGGTAGGAATTCATATCCCTGAGGCACGTATATTTTGGTCACGTTGCGGCAACCCAGTCCGAAGTAGAGATATACGTCGTCGGCCAGCTTTTCCAGTTCAGCAGTTGATTCCCTGCCGGTGAGCAAGGCGGCTGATGTTTTGTTGCGGCGGATGATATGCGGGTATTTCTGAAAATAATATTCAAAGTAGCGGGATGAATTGTTGCTTCCGGTGGCCATGTATGCATCACAGCCTTTCAGCATCTCGGCAAAGATGGTCCGGGAGCCGGCTTCCTCATCCCAACTGCTGATCACTTCCGACAGGTGTTTGATCAGGACCTTGTCACGGTTCGAAGGTTTAACAACCGCCCGGTGGCCGCTGATGAAGACCGATAACCAGTCGTGAAAACCCACCAGTGGCAGGTTCCCCGCCATAATTATCCCGACCGTCCGGCCCGCCTGGCTGCTGCCGTTTACAGGGTAACGGGACACCCAATCTTCCAGGATGTTTTTTTGCAGAAAGGATTCGGCAATATTCCGGGTAGCCAACTCCACAAATTCGGGAATGAACCAGCCATTTTCGGCACCGGCCCGGGATTTGGCAGATTCCCATTCCGGGTCATGGCCGGAAATATATTCTCCCAGCCGGCTTAATAAATCAATACGGTATTGTAAATTCATCCCCGTTGGTTAATTTTGCAAATGGTCAAAAGACCTGTTTACCCGGGTGCAAATTACCATATCTGGCACAAGAAAACAGGAATGGAGACCCCTGAGATCACGAAAAAAATCTCAGCGTCGAAAAAGTTTGTTTCAACCCGTTAAAAATTTATTATGGCTATCAAGATCACCGAAGAATGTATCAACTGCGGCGCCTGCGAACCCGAATGTCCCAACAATGCCATTTATGAAGGTGGCGTGGAGTGGGCCATCTCCGACGGCACAACTGTAAAAGGCTCTTTTACCCTGATGGACGGCTCCGTGGTGGATGCAGATCAGAAAAATGCACCTTTGTCGACTGACATTTATTATATCACACCCAATAAGTGTACCGAGTGCCAGGGGTTTCACGAAGAGCCCCAGTGTGCGGCGGTATGCCCCGTGGATTGTTGTGTGCCTGATGAAATGTACCAGGAAACCGTGGAGCAGCTGATGGCCAAAAAGGACAAAATGCATATCTGATCCGTTCAGTTTGTGCATAACTTGTGCTTCCATTTTTTCTGATCGGGCGAAGTTTGATTTAACTTAGTAATATCTCACTGAATATAGCAGCAGGAAAAGCTGCCTAAGGAGTGGCGGGTGATATGTCCCGTCGTAAAAAGGTGAAGGAGAAACGGCCTTCACCTTTCTTATTCCCGGCCTGCCGGCTGCATAACCTGTTTTTTATTATTTTTTGTTAATGCTGATCCCCGGTTACCGGCAAGGTTGCGTTTATTGATTATTTCATTAATATTTGCAGGAGTAAAACCATCTCAAAAACCATAATGAAGAGAATCATCGCGCTGGTCACCGGCGGTTTTTCAGGCGAGGCCGTGATATCCTATAAAAGTGCCCTTACGATCAGCAAGCATCTTGACCGGGATCGTTATGATGTGTACCAGGTAGATATCAACCCTTCCGGCTGGTTCTGTGAAATGCCTGATGGCTCCCGGATTGAGATGGACCGCAATGATTTCAGTCTCCCGATTCCGGGTGGACGGATCCGGTTTGACGGGGTTTTTCTCGGGATGCATGGTACCCCGGGAGAAGATGGCAAACTCCAGGGCTATTTTGACATGCTCGGTATTCCCTATACGGGCTGTAATGCGGCTACTTCAGCGATCACATTCAATAAGCGATATGCGGTGGCTGTTGCCGGGATGTCGGGCATCGCGGTGGCGCGGTCGGTGTTGTTGTTTCGTGAACACCCCGTATCCCCGGCACAGGTAGCCGATGGGCTGCGGTTTCCCGTTTTTGTAAAGCCAAACAACGGCGGTTCCAGCATCGGGATGTCGAAAGTGGATATAAACGACTCAAGTTTCGCGTCAGCTATTGAAAAGGCATTCCAGGAAGATGACCAGGTACTGGTGGAAGAAATGATTCCGGGTCGTGAATTCACGGTGGGGGTGTTTCGAACCAAGGGGAATATCATCGTTTTACCGTTAACCGAGGTTCGTGCGGACAGCGATAAGGCTTTTTTCGACTTTGAAGCAAAGTACCAGGGAAAGTCTACCGAAACCACCCCGGCGGATGTGGAAGAAAATGTGGCTGAAAAGGTCCGGGAGGCAGCCCGACGGGTCTACGAAGTATTTAATTGCCGGGGAGTGGTTCGCATCGATTTTATCTACCACGAAGAAGAGGACAGGCCCTACATGCTGGAAGTTAATACAATACCCGGGCAAAGCGAAGCCAGCATCGTGCCTGAACAGGTGCGTGTGATGGGCTGGAGCCTGAAAGAATTTTATACAAAATTGCTGGAAGAGATTATCTGACATACAAATAATTGCCGGCTTCAGTTAAAGGGCCGGCATCATGTAAAAAGAAAAACTTGCTAAAACAGATCACTCACCGACCCCTCTGGATCAATATTCTTATTGGTATTATCCTGGCCGCGGCTGTTTTTTTCCTGTTCCTCTCTTCCCTGAAGTGGATAACGGGTCACGGTAAATCGTCAAAAGTTCCTTACGTGGCCGGGAAACCCTATGAGGATGCCCGGAAGGTTCTGCGCGACGCGGGTTTCAGCGTGGAGATACAGGATTCTGTTTATGTGGATACGGCCAAACCTCTTACCGTCATTAAACAGATCCCCGACGGTGATGAAGTAGTTAAATCAAACCGCACCATTTACCTGGTCATCAGCCGTTCGGTTCCCCCCATGATGGAGATGCCAAACCTTGTCGGATACAGTTTCAGGAATGCGGAGATGGTATTGAAAAATATGGACCTGAAGATCGGGGACACCACGTTCAAGCCCGATTTTGCACGAAACGCTGTACTAGAACAGTTGTATAACGGGGTTCCGATCGCACCCGGATCCCCGATTCGCAAAGGCAGCATGGTTTCTTTGGTATTGGGTGACGGAGTGGGTAAGAAGGAATTTGTGGTGCCTGATATTATCGGGATGAAATTTTGCGATGCCAGAAAACTGCTGGAAGGTCACGGGATCATTATCGGGGCCGTGATCGGGGATGCCGATGTGGAAGACACCTGCAGCGCGTATATTTTCCGGCAGAACCCTGAACGTTTTGACGACGAAAAGCATTTTCTTCGCATCCGTAGCGGGCAAACCATGGATGTGTGGCTGCAGGTAAATAAACCTGCACGAGATACAACCGGTCAGATTCCCGTTGAAGATATTCCGGCCGACAAACCCCGGAAACCGGCATCTGATGAAAGTGGTTATAATTAAACACACCTTATAATGGAGCATATTAGCGTAGAGGAACTCAAAAAAAGAATGGATGCGGGCGAAAAAGTAAACCTGATCGACTGCCGGGAACCGCATGAGTACGCGGAATTCAATATCGGTGCTACCCTGATCCCGCTGGGAAGATTCCTGACTTTCCAGGTAGATGAACTGGAAGACCTGAAAGATCAGGAGATCATTATTCATTGCCGGAGCGGTGTAAGGAGTGCCAAAGCCTGCCTGTTGCTGGAAACAATGGGGTTTACGCAAACCAAGAACCTGACAGGAGGTATGCTTGAATGGCAGGAAAAATTCGGTGCCGCAAAGTAACTCCCTGTTTTATCTCCCCGGTACATTCCCCTGCTTACAGCCTTATATTTAGTGCTACAAGGAAATTCCGGCCTGCCATTGGAAAATAATAGTTTTCAGTTGTGGGGAATCCTCCGTAAATGTAACTGAAAGTATATCCGTTCGGCTCATACCGGGTATTGAAAATATTATTCAACTGGCCGATCACCTGGATTTCCTTCATCTTTTTCCGGGTCCAGGAAAAGATAACCCGGATGTCCTGTACCAGGTAGGGGTCGAGTGACCGGCTGCTCTGCCCTGTGTTATCCAGGTACTGCCGGCTTACATATTTACCCAGTAAACTCAGTTCAGTGTGCCTGGCCGGGGTAAAAGTCAGCGTGGATCCGGCCACCAGGGCAGGGGAAAAGGCGATGGGAGATGATGCATATGTATTGGTTTTCTGACCGCCGTTATCATAGTCGTCAATATATTCCGTAAAATCCTTTACCCGGTTTTGGCTGACGGTGAGGTTGGCCGCTGCGTTGAAACTCTTGCAGATTTTCGCCGATCCCTGTAACTCGATACCAGCCCGGTAACTGTCCGGAATATTTGTGCGGGTATATGCACCCACATCGTTTATCTGACCGGTTAGGACCAATTGGTCTTTATAGCGCATATGGTAAAGAGTGGCCGACCAGCTGTATGTGTTTTTCTGCTGTTCAGCGCCCAGTTCGATATCATGCAGGGTTTCCGGAGAAGGTTTTTGTGCAGCGCCGGCCTCGAAGTCATCACGGTTGGGCTCTTTCCTTGCAATGCTGTAGGACAGGTAGGTTTTCCATGTGTTTTTTCTGAATACGATTCCAGCCTTGGGATTAAAAAAATGATAGCGTGAGTCGCTTTTCAGATTTGGATTATCCCGAAACCCTTCTATCGTGTATTTAACCTGCCGGTATTGAAGGTCATAGTACAGGCTCCAGTATTTTTTCAGGCTTGTTTGTTGTTTGAAATAAACCGTGAAATCTGTTTTCAATGCGTCCACGTCATACCATTTTCGCGGGCTGATTGGAGCCGCGGAAGCCCAGATTACTTTTCCGAAATGATTACCGTCATACCGGGTAAGACTGCCCCCCAGGGTTGCCTGGGTGCCGGAGGATTTGTATTGCAGGGAAAAGATATTTCCATAGTACGTGTTGTCAAGCCACAGTTGTCTTACAAAGTCTGACATAAATACGGTATCATTTCCGATCACGGGATAGGGGAGTCCATAATCCGAAAAGGCCCGGTTGGCTTTGTATTGTTCATAATACCCTTTTCCTCGTGTGAGGAACAGGGCCGTGTTGAATTGCAGATGTTTATTGAGTGCCTGGTTAAAAAAGAGCTGGTAATGGGTTTGGGTATAATTGTCCGTCTCGTTATTGTAAGGCAAACCTGGTCGTTCCGTACCGGCATAATTAACCCTGCGCCGACCTGCCAGGAGATCTGATTCCGAAATGCCATACCAGGCCTGGTAAGTCTTTTCCTTTCCTGAAAAAACATTGAGCCTGAGTCCGGTTTTATCCCCGTGGTATGCTGTACTCAAAAAGAAGGACCGAAGCCGGCTGAAAGCCCGGTCTATAAAACCGTCACTCCGAATCTGTGAGAGCCGCAGATCGGTGGTAAATTTGCCCATCATCCCCGTACCCGCACGCAGGGTGTTTTTCCAGCTGTTAAATGAGCCCGCACTGTTATTGAGTTCGAGGTATGATTCCTTATTCAATTCATTTGTGCTGAAATTGAGGCTTGCGCCAAAAGCACCGGCTCCGTTGGAGGAACTCCCGACTCCGCGCTGGATCTGGATGCTCCCGGTGGAAGAGGAAAAATCAGGCAGGTCTACAAAAAAAGTGCCCTGGCTTTCTGCATCGTTGTAGGGGATCCCGTTCAGGGTAACATTGATCCGGGTGGCATCTGTACCACGGATGCGGATGCCTGTGTATCCGATCCCGTTACCGGCATCAGAATTGATCACCACTGAAGGGGTTTGATTGAGGAGAAAAGGGATGTCCTGGCCGAGATTCATTTTCCCGATTTCCTTTTTGCTGATATTGGTCCGCGTGATCGGGGCATTATCCGATGCCCGGACCGCCCGGACCTCTACCGGGGAAAGTGTGAAAAAACTGTCGGCGGGTTGTGGTTGTTGGGCTTCCGCCACCAGGAAGGCTGCCAACAGGCAACCGGACATAAAAATCCTCTTCATACAATTAATTTTTTCAATTAACAGAAGAGGGAAACGCTGTCGGAGAAAGGAGTCCTTTTATTCCTTCCCTTCGCAGGCATTACCCTGACCAGGTTTTACGGGTTTGATCTCAGATCCCTCCGCCGCTGGCGGGGGAACACCCCGGGAAACCAGCCTGTTATGCACAGGCTTGAATTCACCAGCCTCATTTATTAACCAGGCTAAGTGATTGGTGCAAAAGTAATTGAAAAAAGGAGTATACAGGATGTAACTTTTCATGACCGCCTGCCGTATTATATGCAAACAATGTTTATGAAAAGGATATTTTCCCTTTTATTCGCTTTTATCTGCACTGGTTTGACGCTGGCAGCCCAAAAGACCGTAACTGACCCGAATGCCGAAGTAAGACAGGTGGGGAGTTTTCACGGAATCGAGGTGGCTACCGGGATTCAGCTGATACTCACCCATGACAATACAGAAGCTGTGGCTGTAAGCGCCTCAGCCCCTGCATTTCGGGATAAAATCATTACGAAAGTAGAGAATGGGATCCTTCATATCCGGTATGAAACCAAAGCGGGCTCGATTAACAAAAAAAATGAAACAAGGGCTTTAAAGGCATGGGTTTCATATAAATCGATCGATAAATTATTTGCCACAACAGGGGCCGGCGTTAAAATTGATGGAACTTTGGAGTCTGGTTTGGTGGACATGAAGGCTAGCACCGGGGCTACCATTACAGGTCGTGTCGATATCGGCACCCTTCGGCTCGATCAGAGCACGGGGTCGAAAGTGACGCTTCAGGGAAAGGCCGGTAGCCTGTATGTATCCGGCAGTACCGGAAGCAAGTTTACAGGTGAGGAAATGGGTACTTCCAGTTCGGATGTGCGGGTGAGCACGGGGGCCCGGGTTTCTGTAAATGCTGAGAAAGAACTGCAGGTCCGTGCCAGTACAGGTGGTTCGGTCAGGTATCGTGGTAACGCCGGGATCCGGGAACTAAAAACCAATACCGGCGGTTCCGTATCCAGGATTTAGGATCCCGAAAAACATATATATATTAATTTAAAAAAAGCAAGTGATGAGAAAGATTCAATTTATTATACTGGGATTGATGCTGGCTTCGGCAGTAGCCGCGCAGCAGGTAAACGACCCCAATGCCGTTGTCCGGCCCGCGAAGGATTTTCACGGGATCAATGTGTCGAGTGCATTTGATGTATACCTCACACAGGGCGGGGATGAAGCGGTGGCGGTAAGTGCTTCGGAAGAAAAATACCGTGACCGGATCCGGGTGGAAGTAAAAGCGGGTATCCTGTATGTTAGTTATGATAATAAAGGGCTTCAATGGGGCTCGGGTAATAAAAAACTTAAAGCCTATATATCTTTTAAAAATATTGATCTGCTGAAAGTGAGCGGGGCCTGTGATGTGATGATAGCGGGTACCCTTCGGGCCGATAATCTGAATATATCCCAGTCGGGTGCCAGTGATTTAAAAGGAAAGATCGATGTGAAAAAGCTGACGGTGGACCTCAGCGGAGCATCTGATTTTTCAGTGGGGGGGAATGCCGGGCAGTTATACGTGGAAGCGAGCGGCGCAAGCAATTTCAAGGGATATGACCTGGTTACCGAAACCTGTACCGCAAAAGCCAGCGGTGCCAGCGATATCAAGGTTATGGTAAACAAAGAGCTCTCTGCCGATGCCAGCGGGGCGAGTGATGTCCGGTACCGCGGCGGAGCCGTGATCCGGGAATTAAGGAGCAGTGGTTCGAGCAGTGTTTCAAAAGGATAATAATTGCAGTCAAAGAGCAAGGTAAAGCCATGAATAGCGCCCGGCCGGTCACCCGGTTCGGGCTTTTTTTCTTTGGTTGCTACAGCTGTAACCTGTATCTTTGCAGTCCAACATCGCGAAGTAGAGCAGCGGTAGCTCGACGGGCTCATAACCCGTAGGTCGGAGGTTCGATCCCTCCCTTCGCAACAGAATACAACATACAAGTACTGCGGGACTAAATGTCCCGCAGTACTTTTTTAT
>JBMSNP010000031.1:0-33693 GCA_049421765.1 Chitinophagaceae bacterium | reverse complement strand
TCGGAGATACCTACCAGTTCGGCGGAAACACGATCGACTTCAAAGCCCAGGAAGCCACCCTTGCCAACGGAGAAAAGATCGAACTGAGTAAAAAAGAAACCATGCTCCTCAAGCTGTTGATCGAAAACAAGAACGAAGTGGTCGCCCGGGAAAAGATCCTGCAGGCTGTTTGGGGGTATAATGTTTTCCCGACGACCCGGACGATCGACAATTTCATTCTCAACTTCCGGAAGTATTTTGAAGCAGACAGCCGGAATCCGAAATATTTCCATTCGGTCCGCGGAGTGGGGTACAAATATTCAGAGTAGCCCGGTCTCCAAACGTTCCATGATCATTTGCGCCTGTAAAAGCAAGGCTTGCCGGTCATCCTCCATTTGTACATTGGTATACATTCCCGCTTCGCATTTTTCAAGCACATCCAGCATTGCGCGGGAAAGATCCGGGTCTTCTTGCCGGTCATTCATCCGGGCGGCCAGAACCTGTTTGTTCATTTCACTGCCCGACAAACCAAACCGGGTCCCGGCCCAGTTCCAGATCGCCGATTGCAGGGCGCTGTAAAAGGATTTGTCATCTCTCTCTGTGATCGCGGTTACAGGTTCCAGGTATTCTGCAATTCGAATTTGCTTTTTGGGTTCCGCTTCGGCCTGTTTATTACGGGGATCCTCCTTCCTGCGAAGTATCCAGTATAAAACGATGATCAGAATGACAGCCATCGCAATCAGGCCGGCTCTCCGTGCAGCCCGTTCATTTTTTTCCGCATAGGAATCCACAGGGGGGACAATTATTCCCTTCCTGGCATCTTCTTTTGTGATCTCAAAAGAAGTTGTGCCGGTGCTGATTATCCGGAATACATTGCTGTCGGTATCAAAAAAGGAGAATCGGACCGGGTTGATCTGATACCGGCCTGGCACCGTGCATAAAAATGGGAACCGGAATATGCGACTGCCCGCCAAGGGGGAGCTGGTTTTATCCAGTTTGTCCTGTACCCGTGGTTCAAAACCCTCCACCCCATCCGGCCAATGAATCTCCGGGGCACCGAGCTGTGTGAAATTCCCTGCACCGCTGATCGTTATTTCAAGAACACCCTGCTCATTACGCGCCCAGGACTTAAGTGGAATTTCAGCTCCGATCGAGAACCGCCCGACGGCGCCTGAATAGTTTTCCGGTCTTGTTTTTTCGGGAAGGGGTTTTACTTCAAGTGTTACGGGTTCGGTAGCGGCAACTGTTTCGAATACTTCAGTGCCTTCCGCCCTGGGCGACTCTTCCCGGATACCCATCATGCCCTCGGCAATCTCCTGTTCGGTTTTCCTGGAAACCGCACTGCGGGAAAACTCGACCCGGTTCCGGACTTCCATCGGGTCGATCGTAAACCTTCCGGCCCGCAGGGGATACAGTTGCACTTTTCGGATCGTATGTACATCAAATAACCGCCCGTTGACCTTTTCCGATGCCACCTGCTTGTCGGGTAATCCCACCATATCATAGACTGAAAAACCATAAAACCCCGGGTTCTTCTCGATATCAGTTCTGGATTCAAGCCGGGAGTAAAGTTTAAAAGTGGCCAGCACCGGCTCACCTACCCGACAGGTTGTACGGTCGACCTGTACTTTTAGAAAAAGATTTTCCCTGATTTTCCGGTACGGATCCTCTCCTGGCCTGAGATAATAATCGTTATCAATCAATTCCCCCTTTTTGTTGAAGGAAGGAGAAATGTCTTGCGGAAGAATCACTACCACACGGGCATCTTCGCTACGGATGCTGACCGGGTCTGTCCGGATCTCTGTACCGGGAATGACATAACTGCCGGGACGGGAGGCTTCCAAAGTGTAAACATAATTTCTGACCGGAAGATCACCGGCTGCCGAATGGATCTCACCGGTGTAGATATTGGGCCCACTGATCAGCCTGAATCCGCGAAAAACAGGGGGCACGATGACTGCCCTGCCATCCGCTCCTTCCAGCACGTATTGTACCTGGAAAGATTCCCCGGCGATCACGGGCTGCTGAGGCACCACTGTACGAAAACGGACCTGCCCCTGTGAGACAAGGACCGGGAAAAAGAATGCTATGATGAAAAACCGGTACATGTGTATGGTGAAAATATTGCGGCTTTTTCTAAGAAGAAATTAAAATGTACCAGTGGGGCCTGCCAAATGCCAGCGGTTCAGAGATCGCCCAACCGGGGACGGATAACAATCTCTTCCACACATGCCTGCGGGGAAAGAAGGGAGGATGCAAGGATCATTTTCGCAATATCCTCCGCTTCCATGATCCGAGCGGATGAATTGTCGAAACCCGACCAGGAATCAGTCATCACTGCACCGGGATGGACGGATGTGACCTTGATGCCAAAGGGCTTCATTTCTTCACGGAGGTTCTGGCTGAAACCATGAAGAGCAAACTTGCTGATGCTGTAAGCCCCGCCGTTCTCATATGCTGCGAGTGCGGCGACTGAACACATATTGAAAATATGACCGGAACCCCGTTTCATCATTTCCGGCAAGAGGGTGCGTGTCAGGTTATAGGCGCCTAACAGGTTGACGGCTAATTGTGACTCAAGGGCTCCTTCGGGCTCGTTGTGAACGCTGCCAGGCTCAAATACTCCGGCATTGTTGACCAGGATATCCGGTACTGCAATTCCCAGGCACCATTCCCCAAAACTCCTGGCCTCTTCTTTCAGACCCAGGTCTGCAGCTTTCCAGCGAATGTCCGATCCGGGGTATGCACTGGCAAGCCCGGCAGCGGTTTTCTCCAATGATGATCCGTTTCGCGAAGACAGCAAAAGCGTATGACCTTCGGCAGCAAAAACGCCGGCCACGGCTTTGCCAATTCCCCTCGATGCTCCGGTGATAACTACATGCATGAAAAATCGGGTATGATGAATTGAATATTTCCGGTTTCTTTGCAAATCTACAACTGTAATGAAGTATAAACATCTCTTTTTCGATCTTGACCATACCCTCTGGGATTTTGACGCCAACAGCCGGCAAACCCTTGAAGAGCTTTATTTGCGCCTGGACCTGCATGAGCGCGGTGTGAACGACTTCGACCTTTTTCACCGCAACTACCTTGTGCATAATGACAAACTCTGGGATCGCTACCGCAAAGGGTATATCAAAGTGGATGAGCTGCGCTGGAAAAGAATGTGGCTGACCCTGCTTGATTTCCAGGTGGCCGACGAAGAGTTGTCTCGGGAAATGGGTTTGCTGTTTCTCGAACTGTTGCCGACCCGAAAACTGCTTTTCCCGCACACCACTGAAATACTCGGTTACCTCACCGAGAAGAACTACGGGCTGCACCTGATCACCAACGGGTTTGAAAAGACCCAGCACAGCAAGCTCCGGAATTCAGGGCTTGATAAATATTTCCGGGAAGTGATCACATCGGAACAAAGCAACAGTCTAAAACCAAAACGGGAGATATTTGAATATGCATTCCGTAAAACAGGTGCGGCCCCGGCAGAAAGCATCATGATCGGGGATACGGTGGATGTGGACATCCTTGGCGCGATGAATGCAGGGATCGACCAGGTGCATGTGAATCACCTCAGCCGGGAACCCGTGGCTATCCAGGGAACTTTTGCCACGTACACCGTCTATTCACTGAAACAACTGGAAGAGATTTTTTAGGAGCTTACCAGGTCGCCACCACTGTGACCCCTCCCTGGGGTTTGTCGCCGATCTTCACCAGGATGCGGGCATCCAGCGGGAGCAGAAGGTCCACCCGCGATCCAAATTTGATAAACCCCATTTCATCGGTTTGCTTTACCTGCATACCCGGCTGCAGGTAATTGCAGATGCGTTTGGCCAGTGCGCCGGCGATCTGTTTAACCAGGATTTCTTTGCTGCCTTTCCGGTATACCACCGAGTGCCGCTCATTTTCCGTTGAGGATTTCGGATGCCAGGCAACGAGGTATTTCCCTGGATGGTAATGGCTGTAAGCCACTTCCCCCGAAACAGGGTTCCGGTTCACGTGTACATTCAACGGGCTCATGAAAATGGATACCTGGATCCGTCGGTCCGTGAAGTATTCATCGGCCTGCACTTCCTCAATGGCCACTACTTTTCCGTCGGCCGGGGCCACGATGGCATCTTCCTGTATCGTCATGTTTCTTTTGGGAATGCGGAAAAAAGAGATAACCAGGATCAGGAGGCCGGTTGTCAGCGCAAAGATCAGCCAGCTCAGAAGCGGAAAAGAGAAACTGATGAAATAAAAAGAAAGGACATTGATAATGCCAAACAGGAATACTGCGATAGCTATCGATTTAAATCCTTCTCTGTGGATGCTCATGGGGCAAATATATGAAAATGAAGAAAGGCGGGGGAGCATGGCGAACCGCATTTACCCTGCCAGCCGCATAAAGATCCATACAGCCGTTGTGGCAAACAGCATGGAATCGAACCGGTCTATAAAACCACCGTGCCCGGGAAGGAAGGAACCGCTGTCCTTTACCCCGGCTTTTCTTTTGTATATCGATTTGAAGAGATCCCCGAATGTGCCCGCTGTCGCCGCAATCCCGGCGATCATGAACCAGGTCTTTTTTTCAAAGTGGAAATGCAGACCGGGACTTACAGGATCCGGAGTGATGGCAGAAAATAAAAAACCCACCGCAACAATACAAAGCAGCACACCGCCGATGGTGCCCTCCCAGGTTTTCTTAGGCGACACCGGGGTCAGGGGTGTTTTCCCGAACAGGGACCCTACCAGGTAGGCCATGGTGTCATTCACCCAAACCGAAACGATCAGGACACAAGGCAGGATCACATTTACAAAATCAAAAGGACGGAGATCCAGCCCGGGTTCCATCGGGTAAAAAAAAGCGGTGCTGATCGAAGACAGGTCAAGCATCAGCCCCCAGGAAAGTGACAGGTAGATCCAACCTCCCGCCGCCATTCCGAAAGCCCGCGTATGAACCGGGTTTTTTTGAAAGATCCCCCATACCAGCAGCAGGAAGCCCGCCGCCATCACAGGAAAAGAAAAATTTTCCTTCAGCCCGAAACCACCGGGATGGTAAAATACCGGGTTACAAAACCACAGCATCAGCCCGTAACCCGAAAGCATGAACCCGAGTTTGATGTAAATGTGTAAAGTGACGCGGTATATTTTTTCCGCCAGCCTCATCCATTCCCACCAGCATCCAAAATGAATGATGGAAAACAGGACCAGGAAACTCCATGGGTTCCACAGCAGTCCCAGCAGCATTACCGCCACAAAGAAAACGGCAGTTGTGGCTCTTGTTTTAAATACCGACCAGTTAAATGCCATACTCAGCTATCAAAATGGGTTATCTTTTACAGGTATCGCGTCATCGGCAAAAGCCGTTTCATAGGATGTGGGCGATCTCCGTTTCATCCAAAAAAGCAACACCACAACAGGTACCAGGCTGACCAACCCGGCAATGGTGAGATTGCCGACGGAGCTGGCTTTATCATCCAGCAACATTTCCGGATAGAGCCAGGCAAGTATGATCAGCACTGCATCATAAATGAAATGTGCCAGAATGGCCACCCAGAGGCTCCCGCTGTACCAGTAAATGGAGCCCAGCAGAACTCCCAGTGCAAAACGTGGAAGGAATCCGTAAAACTGCATATGCATGGCCGAAAAGATTGCCGCAGAAATAACGATCCCCGCCCAGGGGTTGCGGAAGATCTTTGTCAACAGCCGTTGGGCCATTCCCCGGAATAACAACTCTTCGCCTATGGCTGCCAGCCCGGCTATAAAAAAAAGATTCAGAAGGAGGTCCTTAATCGTGTGACGGGAAAGCAGGGTTTGTATGGTTTTCGCCGCATCGTCTTCCTGCTCCTTCATCCATTTCTCTATTCCCGAAGGGAAGGGAATGGACTGGTTGAGTTGCCCCAGCCAGTTGGTAAAAGGGATCGCAATGAGCATGATACCCACACCCACAATAAAGTACCCCGGATTCGAAGGTTTTTTCAGCCAGAGGTATTTCTTCCGGTTCTCACTGAACAACCAGGTGCAGATAATCGTGGGGACCACAAAAAGACTGAGGAACTGAACAAACTGCAATCCCCGCAGAAACCCGATGACCCCTGGTTTGGAAAGATCGATCTTGGCGAGGTCCGCCATTTCCCCGATCCCGATCCCCGTGGCAGCTGCCAGTACGAGTGTACCGATAAGTCCGACGACAAAAAAACTGACCAGCACCACGCTCACCAGTATCAGGAACTGGTTGAGGGCTGGTTTTGTTTTTAAAAATCCCTGCATTCGAAAACTCCGCTTTTTGGTTGTAAATTTGCCGTTTCCAAAGTGGTAAAGATAGGTAACATACAACTTCCTGATTTCCCGTTGTTACTGGCTCCGATGGAGGATGTCAGCGACCCACCCTTCCGTGCCGTATGCAAGGATAACGGGGCCGACCTAATGTATACTGAATTCATTTCCTCGGAAGGACTGATCCGCGATGCGATCAAAAGCCGGAAAAAACTCGACATTTTTGAATATGAAAGGCCGGTTGGCATCCAGATATTTGGCGGGGATGAGGAAAGCCTCGGCCTGGCCGCAAAGATCGTGGAAGTGACCCGGCCCGATCTGCTGGATATCAATTTCGGGTGCCCGGTCAAGAAAGTGGCGCTCAAGGGAGCCGGCGCCGGTGTCCTGCGCGATATCGACCTGATGGTTCGGCTTACCGCGGCAGTGGTCAGGTCCACTTCTCTCCCCGTAACTGTAAAAACCCGCCTCGGCTGGGATGATACCACCAAGAATATCGAAGAGGTGGCGGAGCGTTTGCAGGATGTGGGAATCAAGGCCCTGGCGATACATGGTCGTACCCGAACACAGATGTATAAGGGTTCGGCCGACTGGACCCTGATCGGAAAAGTGAAAAATAATCCCCGTATCAAAATCCCCATATTCGGAAACGGTGATATCGATTCGCCCGAGAAAGCGCTGGAATACAAGAACCGGTACGGAGTTGATGGCATCATGATTGGTCGGGCGGCAATCGGTTATCCCTGGATCTTTAACGAGATCAAACAT
This sequence comes from Chitinophagaceae bacterium, assembly GCA_049421765.1. Lineage (GTDB taxonomy): Bacteria > Bacteroidota > Bacteroidia > Chitinophagales > Chitinophagaceae > JJ008. Next base: position 26,697 of record JBMSNP010000031.1, on the reverse strand, counting down.
TTTCTGCAAACGGGAACGCACCTCCCGGCACCTTCCATCGAAGACCGGCTGGCAGTCTGCCGCAAACACTTGCGCAAGTCCATTGAATGGAAGAATCCGGTGGTGGGGATCAATGAAATGAGAAGGCATTATGCCAATTACCTGAAGGGGCTTCCTAATATAAAGGATTTCCGCAACCGGCTGGTTACATTAAAAACCGAAGAAGAGATCCTGGATGTGCTGGATGAAATCGCCCGTACTTATGCTGGATACCAGTTTGCCCGGATCCCGGTGGAACTGGTAAATTACCATGAAAAATGCCCGGTGAATTAGGAGAGCCCGATCTTCATGGCCCGCATCAGCCCGTAAATTGAAACCAGGGTCCAGGCACCCTCGAGAATCACAAAAGGCCAGTAACCCAGCTGCACCGATGCTAGTGTGGCCAGACCCGCCCCGAAAATATTTATGACATAATATGTTTTGCCGTCGGGTTTCATCAGTTTTTCCGTACTGAGAAAATAGGCAATCAGGATCAGTCCTACGCCGGCCGATCCGATCCAATCCGTCGTATTCATCATGTTATTTGGATTTAAATTTGTACTACAAAGTACCATTTATGGGAAAAGCCGCAAAAACAAAATCATCCCATAAGCGAAAGACCTGGCAGGAGAAACTCCATAACGGGAAAACGCACAAGGTAGAAAAGACAGAAGTGAAATTCGCGGATATTCCTGCCGGCAGCCGGATGCTGGTTCCCACCCCGCTGATCGTGGATGCCTATATCCGGAACATACCCAGGGGTCATTTCACCGGGATCAGGCAGATCCGGGAAGACCTGGCCGCGGAATATCATGCGGATTATACCTGCCCGGTCACCACGGGAATATTTATCCGGATCGCGGCTGAAGCGGCTTATGAAGAATATAAACAGGGGAAATCACCCGCCCGGATCACCCCGTTCTGGAGAGTGATCAGCGCATCATCACCCGCGGCCAAAAAACTGAGTTTCGGGATTTTGTTTCTGAAGGAACAACAAAGAAAGGAAGGAATCGTCACCTGATCAGACAGCCCATTTCTCAAGAATTCGCATGTAGTTGTTTCCCCTTTTCCACGCAAAACTGACCAGCATCAGGAAAATCAGTGCCATGGCAGCAAGCGCAAGACCCATTCCCCGCCAGCGGTCGCCACTGAAATCCCGGATATAATACAGGTAGAGAGCGGCGCCTGAAAACAGGAAAAAAATAGCTGCCCCGCCCAGGATAACGAGATAGCGCAACCGCTTTTTAACCAGGGGAAGTTCCAGGTTCTTTAACTGGTCCGGGTTCATATCAAAAGCAAATATATTCCGGATCCGCTCTTTATCGGCCCGTTGCAGTACCCGGTACCCGGTGAATACCAGCCACCCTCCGGCAATGAAGAGCGGGCCCGCAGCACCCCGGTAAAACTCCGTACCGAGGAGGAAAAAATAGATCAAGCCAGTTATGGCCGCCAGAATTCCGATGGAGATCCAGGAACGGCCTTCCTTTTTTTCCACGGAAAAATAATTTTCTATAACGGCTTTTGTCATCATACGGGAGATCAGGATTCGATCGCCTGCCGGATTTCCGGGCTCAGCGGGGATACCGAAGGTCCAAAATACCGGGCCAGGGTCCCGGACTCATCTACAAGGTATTTGGAAAAATTCCAGGACGGTTGTTTTTTATTCCAGCCATTGCGTGCGGGATCCGTCAGCCATTGATAGACGGGGTTTTGATGCGGGGAGTGTATCGTAACGGATTTTTTGGCCAGGGGAAATTTTACCCCATAATGAGTCTGACAAAATACAGCGATCTCCGCATCCGTTCCTTTTTCCTGTTCCCTGAAATCATTGGCCGGAAAACCGATCACAACAAGACGGTCCGGGTATTCATCTGCCAGTTTTTGCAGTTCGGCATATTGCCCGGTATACCCGCAATTACTGGCTGTGTTTACCAGTAAAACTTTTTTACCCCGGAGTAATTCAAAGTCGAGGACCTGCCCGTTATTAAGCGTGGTGTTCAGGGAGAAAAAAGAAACCGGAGGCTTATTATGTCCTGAAAATGCATGGGTGTTACGACCGGTCAGCCGGGTAAGCCACATCAGGAAGGGGTAAATCGCCTTTAATATTCTTTGCCGAATGGTCATGGGAGCCGGTTTGATTTGAAAATCAGTTTGTGTATACAGCTATAACAAACATAACCCGTATTGGTTTTTGCCCCGGTTATCGGATTATCCGTTTAAAAAGTCCGAGTTTTCCTTTGAAGGGCGGGTACCGGATACCGGGATCCGGCCAGGTAGGTGTCCGCATCACGGCTTTTTTATGACTGAAGGTTTCGAATGAATACCTGCCATGATAACATCCCGACCCGCTGGTACCGCGGCCGCCAAATGGCAGGTGATGATTGGTCAGATGCCAGCTGCAATTATTGATGCAAACGCCGCCGGCAGGCACCGCATTCAGCCAGGCCTTCTCTTTTTTACGGTCTGCCGTAAAAACATAAAAAGCGAGCGGATCAGGGTTTTTCCGGATATGGATCATGGCTTCTTCCCGGTCCCCAAAAGGAATAACCGGAAGTATTGGTCCGAAAATTTCATCGTTCATTACCGGTGATGCGGGATCGGGATCTGTCAGGATCGTTGGCTCTATAAAAAGCTTTTCCCGAATGGTACGCCCGCCAAAAACCAGCGTTCCGCTTTGAAGATATCCCTGCAGCCTGTCAAAATGATTTTCGTTGACGATCTTTCCGTAATTATAGTTTTCTTCGGCCCGCTCCCCGAACAAACGGGGTAATACATTTTTCAACTCTGTGATGAGGCGGTCCATCACCGAATTGTGGACCAGTAAATAATCGGGCGCCACGCACATCTGTCCCGCATTGGAAAACTTGGTCAGTGCGATACGCCGTGCAGCCACCGGGATATTGGCATCGGCCTCCACCACACAGGGTGTTTTTCCTCCCAGTTCGAGAGTCACCGGCACCAGTTTCTCAGCGGCCATTTTGTAAATCAGCCTGCCTACCCCGGTACTACCTGTAAAGAATACATGGTTGAAAGTAAATCCATTCATCAGCTTCGGTACCACATCATGCCCTTCTCCCTCCACACAAAGGATGTATTCGGGGGGGAAAGCATCCCCGATGATCTTCCGGACAACTGCAAATGTGGCCGGTGCCAATTCGCTGGGTTTGATCACGGCACAATTACCCGCCGCAATGGCTCCAACCAACGGGTTCAGCATGAGCTGCACGGGATAATTCCAGGGACCGATTATCAGCACCACGCCCAGGGGTTCGCGGCGCACATGACTGGTGGACGGAAAGTTCAGCAGTGTGGTGGAAACGGGCTCAGGCTCCATCCAGTTACGCAGGCCACGGAGCGCGGCATTGATTTCTGCGATGACCATCCCGGTCTCGGTAACCCAGATCTCCTCCCTGTTCTTTTTAAGATCCTCATACAATGCCTGGTAGATGTCTTCCTCATGATCCAGGATCGAGCTTCGTAATTTTTTCAGCTGTTCTTTCCGGAACGAGTAAGACCGGGTGGCCCCGCTATCGTAATACGCCCGCATCTTCTCCAGAATGGCTAATTGATCCATTAATTCTAATTTTATACCAAGTTAGTCAAATCTCCTCTCCGATGACCGATGAATACTTCATGATGCAGGCGTTGAAAGAAGCCAAAAAGGCTTTCGAGGATGAAGAGATCCCCATCGGTGCGGTGGTGGTGATGGATGGCAAGATCATAGCCCGGGGACATAATATGACGGAACGGCTTCAGGATCCCACGGCCCATGCCGAAATGATCGCGCTTACGGCCGCATTCAACTCGCTGGGATCGAAATACCTTCCGGAAGCCGTGCTGTACGTGACCGTAGAGCCCTGCCTGATGTGTGCCGGCGCGGTGTACTGGAGCAAGATCGGAAAGATCGTATACGGAGCAGATGATGAAAAGAACGGGTATAAAAAGACCGCCGGCACCAACTGGCCTTTTCATCCGCGGACCGAACTTGTCCGGGGTGTGATGAAAGAAGAATGCGCCCAGCTGATGAAAGATTTTTTTCGTTCAAAAAGATAAGCATGACCCGTCATGCCCCCGATAAAAAAACAATCACCACGCACCCGCGCACGGGACGCCGCTTCAACATGGATGCGGCAACTTATGATCTTTTCCGTTCATCAATTCTCCAAAGCCTGAAAGCAAGTACCGGGCTGACCTTTACCGAGCTCAGCACACAGGTAGCGCGTATCATCAAAAAGAAAAAACCGGGATTTAAGGGTTCCATTCCGTGGTACACCATTTCCGTTCGACTGGACCTGGAAACACTGGGCGCCGTGGAAACATTCACCGAAAAAGGTGTAAAACGCAACCGCCTGAAAGCCAGGGTTGCGAAATAGGAAACAATTCATGCACCGGCGGTCTTATTAAACATCCGCTGCGTACTTTTGTTATCCATTTATACTATCACCATAAAACCTGATCATTATGGCATTTACATTAGCCCCTCTTCCTTATGCATACGATGCACTGGAACCGCATATCGACACACTCACCATGCAGATCCATCATGGCAAACACCACCAGGCTTATGTCGACAACCTGAACAAGGCGATCGCCGGTACTGAACACGAGAACAAATCAATCGAGGAACTGGTAGCCCAGGCGGGGAAGATCTCTGTGGCCGTGCGCAACAATGGCGGAGGTCACTGGAACCATAGCTTCTTCTGGGAAAGCCTTGATGAGAACGGCGGCGGAGCACCCAGCGGAAAACTGGCCGAGGCCATTCATGAAACCTTTGGTTCTTTTGAAGCCTTTAAGGAAAAATTTGCCACCGCAGGCATGACCCGTTTTGGGAGCGGCTGGGCCTGGTTGATCCTGAAAGACGGCAAACTGGAGATCACATCCACACCCAACCAGGATAACCCGCTGATGGATGTAGCTGAAGTAAAAGGTACCCCGCTTCTTGGCGTGGATGTTTGGGAACATGCCTACTACCTGAAATACCAGAACCGCCGGGCAGAGTACCTGTCTGCATTCTGGAATGTGGTAGACTGGAAGAAAGTGTCGGAAAGGTTTGGCGGTTAAGCCTGAAATAATTTTTACGGAACGGGATCATAGCCGCTTCCTCCCCAGGGATGACAACGCGAGATCCGTTTAACAGCCAGCCATAAGCCCTTGAAAAGACCATGTTTTTTCAGTGCTTCCGCGGCATAATGGGAGCAGGTTGGCGTATACCGGCATTTCGGACCAAGCCAGGGAGAAATGACCCACTGGTAGATCTTTATCAGCAGGATAAAGGGAAGGCTAAGTATTTGTAGCACTTTTTTCATCCGGGATATTACAGAGTTTGGAAATGCATTTTCGAATGGCGTCGAATACGGACTGGTATTCAGGTTTTTCCCTGGAAGTATAATTCAGAAAAACAAGCAACCCGCTTTCCCGTTTCTTTAATATTTCCTGAAGCGGGTTCTTCTGCAAGCGCCAGGCCTCGCGGATCAACCGCTTGATGCGATTGCGGTCCACCGCCTTTTTAAAATGCCGGGCACTCACTCCCACCCCAACCTGCAATCCTTCCGCGACCGGCAGGTACAGTACCCTTACCGGCGACTGGCTGAAGGATTTGCCCCGGTTGAACAACTCTTCCAACCGCTTACGGCTTTTCAGCCTTTCATTTTTTCCCAGCGTGAATTTTTTCGCCATGATAAAAAAAGCTCTCCCGGTTGAGGCGGGAGAGCTTAAATTTATGTAAACCTCGGCAGGCCTGCCAAATGCTTTCTTACTTCAGCCTGCTTTCATCAGACACCGTCAGTTTCTTGCGACCCTTGGCCCTTCTGCTGGCCAATACCTTGCGGCCATTGGCGGTTTGCATACGCTTACGGAAACCATGAACCGTTTTGCGGCGCTTACGATGAGGTTGGAATGTACGTTTCATAATATTTTTTCTTTTTCACTTTATCTCCGCCCGGTTGTCCACGTTGCGTTTGCTTCGTACAGGATCCCCGGCGGGGTTTGAAATAGGGACCGGGAGAACGGTCCGGGTTTCATTTCCAAGGCCGGTCACCACACCTGCCTTTTGTGAAAGGACGGCAAAGGTAAGGATTGCAGATCAGAAGTTTGGAGGGAAGTCTCTATTAATTTACCGGACCCTTATTAGCCCCTGATAATCAATTCAAATTTTGTTCAGATCCACATGTTTTGACCGTACGGGCTCTCCATAGAAAATCGTTGCGTGGTTGTCAAAATCAGCCGTGGCATCGGTCGTATAAAATTCCCTTTTCCCGTTCCGGCTGCAGCGGGTCTCGATCTCAGGGTGCCGGCGCAGATAGTCTTCCAGGCTTTCGGCCACGATCTCACCCTGGGAAACCAGTTTTACACCAACCGGGAGGTATTCGGAGATCTTGTCTTTCAGGAGGGGGTAATGTGTACAACCCAGAAGAATAACATCAATATCTTCCCCCTTTTCGAAAATATGGTGGATGTTTTTTTTGATAAAGTAATCGGCCCCATGACCTGTATGTTCATTGTTTTCCGCAAGGGGGACCCACATCGGACATGCTTCCTGGTAAACGTGAATGTCCGGGAAAAAACGGTTGATCTCCATGGGGTAGGAACCGGATGCCACTGTTCCGGGTGTGGCCAGGACTCCCACCGACCTGCTCTCGGAAAAATTCCCGATGATCTCGGCGGTTGGACGGATCACACCCAGCACCCGTTTGTCGGGTGCCATATGCGGTAGGTCGTTTTGCTGGATGGAGCGTAATGCTTTGGCTGAAGCCGTATTGCAGGCCAGGATCACCAGGGAGCAACCCTGGCCGAAAAACCATTTTACACATTCGAGGGTGTAGTGGTATACCGTGTCGAATGACCGGTTCCCGTAAGGAGCGCGGGCGTTGTCGCCAAGGTATATATAATCGTATCCGGGAAGCCGGTCCACGATCTCGCGCAGAACGGTAAGCCCGCCGTAGCCGGAATCAAAAACACCGATCGGGGATGCCTGCTCCATGTTGCAAATGTAGTCCGGTGGAAAATAAAATGCCCCGGGGATTTCCCGGGGCATGCAGAAAATATTTTACGCGGTCATTACTTGGCTCCCGTTTTTGGCAATTGCACTTTTAGTTTGGCTGCCACCGCGGTGATCATGTCATCCCCGTCGGGCGCCACCAGGAGCGATTCCTTATTTATCACATGGCTGTAGCCTTTTTCCTTGGCAACCTGTTTGATCGCATCGTAGACCCGGTTATAAATGGGCGCCAGGAATTCGTTCTGTTTGGCTTCCATGGCCTGGTTTACGATAGCCTGCCAGTTTTGGATCTGGTAGATCAGGGTGGGCAGTTCCTGCTCGATCTGCTTGCGTACTGCCGGCGGTGTTTTCAATGAATCCCGGTACACACTGTCCTTGTACTGGTACAGCGAAACGATCTGGGCATACTGGGGGTTGATGGAATCGGCCTGGTATTGTTCCAGGAGGGAATCGATACGGCCTGTTTCCGGCATCAGCCGGACCATATTGTCGATGCTGATGTAACCGATTTTTGTCTGGGCGTTACCTGCGATCGTCAACCCAACGACCAGTACAAATACTGAGAAGAGTTTTTTCATTTTTCTTTTTTTTTATTCACCCGGGGCCTGCCCGGTTATTTCCTGTTTATGGATTCTTTTTTGTCTTTATTAGTTGCCTCCCCCGGGGCAGACTTTTCATTTATTTAACAGCTCCGTCTGATCAGTTCCGCACCCCCAGTTCTTTCAGCACATCCTCGCTTTTGTCCAGTTTGGGGTCGGCAAATATAATGGTAATTCCCTCACTTTTATCCAGTACAAAATCATAACCCCTTGTCACTGCGATCCGCTGAACGGCATTGTATACTTTATCCTGTATGGGCTTTACCAATTCCTGTCTTTTCTTGAACAGATCCCCCTCAAAACCAAAGCGTTTGCGTTGCAGATCCCGGAGATCCTTTTCCTTGTTGAAAAGCTGGTCCTCCCGCTTTTTGCGAAGGTCCTCGCTCAGCATCACCTGCTCTGCTTCATAATCCTTGTACATTTTATCCAGGGCGGCCTGCTTATCGTCGATGTCCTTTTGCCAGCCGGCCGTGATATCGTCCAACTGCTTTTGGGCCATCTTGTAATCCGGCAGCTTGTCCAGGATATACCGGGTATCGATTATGGCATATTTCTGGGTAAAGCCCATCAATCCGAAACCCAGGAAGAAAACGGAGAACAAAAGCTTTTTCATACTGATAAGTTTGATGAATGATTGCAGTTTAGATATTATTCCGGTTCAAAACCGAGCATAAAGGTAAACCGGGAAGCGGCTTTAAGTCCAGGACTTTGGGGATTGAGCCGGTCGAGACCGATTCCGTAATCAAACCCAAGCAAACCGAACATCGGCAGGTAGAAGCGCATCCCTGCTCCCACGCTCCGGCGCAGACGGAAAGGATTGTAATCCCTGTAATTGAACCACCCGTTTGCCGCTTCAAAGAAGGCCAGCGCGTAGATGGTGCTGCCGGGGTTTGTAACCAGCGGGAACCTGAGTTCCAGCTGATATTTATTAAAGATCGTGAAAAACTGGCTGGCACTCTGCTGATCGGGGTTGATGGTGGGATTTGAGTTCTGGTAAACCGGGTATCCGCGGTGTGCGATGATATCATATCCGAGCAAACCGAAATTGTTGGTAAGACCCGCATCTCCCAGCTGGAATCGTTCAAAGGGTGAATAATCCAGCTTGCGGTTGTAACGACCCATAAAGCCGTACTTGGCAGCTATCCTGAGCACGAACTGCCGGGTTTTTTCCGCGCCCATGGGTTTACCCAGGGGCACATACCATTCGGCGTTGAAGCGCCATTTATGATACTCGGGGTTCTTGTATTTGTTTTCCGAGTTCTCGATCTTCCGGTTAATGAGTGAGTACGGCGGGGTAAACTGCACGCTTGCAATAAAGTTGGATCCGCTGCGGGGGAAAATCGGATCAAACACGGAGGAGCGCTGCAACGTGATCTTGGCGCTTACGTTATTGGAGATACCAGAACGGAAGTTCTCGTCAAAGATCGGGTAGTTGCTGAGCTTGTATTGTGTAAAGTTGATCGTATAGATCAGGTTGAAATAGTCATCGGGCCATTTCAACTGTTTTCCCAGGGCGATTGAAAGACCTGTTGTCTTCAGGTAGTTGGTATCAGAACGGGCGCGGTCGATCTGCCCGAACTGGTTGAATGCGTTGGAGAATTTACTGCTATTCACACCGATGGTGAATGAATTACGTTTTTTCCCGCCAAGCCAGGGTTCGGTAAATGAGAAGTTCATCGAGCGATAAGCACGTCCGTTCGACTGGTAACGCAAACTCAGTTTTTGACCGTCGCCTGTAGGCAGGGGATCCCAGGAAGATTTCTTGGTGATATTCTTGAGCGAGAAATTGTTGAAAGTCACCCCGAGTGTACCGGTGAGACCTACCCCGCCGCCCCAGCCGGCAGAAAGTTCGAGCTGGTCGGAAGATTTTTCCTCAAGTTTCCAGTTGATATCGACGGTACCGTCATCTGCATTGGGCACCACCCCGGGATTGATGGTTTCCTGGTTAAAGTACTGGAGGTTGGCCAATTCGCGCTGCGAGCGAATCAGGTCGGAACGGCTGAAAAGTTCCCCGGGTACGGTCCGGAGTTCGCGGCGGACTACGTGGTCCTTGGTTTTTTCGTTACCTGCGATGGTGACATTCTTGATCCGGGCCTGCGGACCTTCCGTGATCCGGATCTCGTAATCGATCGTATCGTTGTACACCGCCATCTCCACGGGTTCGGCGCGGAAAAACAAATACCCGTCATCCATATACAAACCGCTGATGTCCCCGCCTTCCTGCGAAGCTTCCTTGCCAAGTCGTTTGTTGAGCACCGAGAGGTTGTACACATCACCCTTGGAGATCCCGAGGATCACATTCAGCACCGAATCGGTGTATTTGGCGTTTCCTTTCCAGGTGATGTTACCGAAATAATATTTCCTTCCTTCATCTACTTTGACATCCACATTCAGGTTCCCGCTTTTGGTTCGCAGGAGCGTATCGTCCACGATCTGCGCGTCGCGGTAGCCGAGCGAGTTGTAATAGTCCAGCACTTTTTCGCGGTCTTCTTCGAACTTCTTATCGTCAAATTTCGCCCCGCTGAGTTTGAAACGGAAGTAGGGGTCCAGGAGTTTTTTGGTCTTGCTCAGTGAAAGAAAACCCCATTCCTTCAGGTACTGGTCAAAGGAAAACGGTTTGTCATCCCCGTATGGGCTGGATTCCCGGTCGGGGTGAAGGGTGGCTTTACCCATCTCCTTGGTGCCCTTGAGTTGTTTTTTCAGGCGGAAATCATCCACGTTGTCGTTCCCGAAAAAACGGATATTGTCAATCTTTACCTTGCCCCCTTTTACCACGTTGATGGTGATCGCACTTGAGTTCGCAAAAGCGGTGTCTGGCTGTTCATCGATCCACACTTTTACATTCCGGTAGGCTTTTTCAGTAAAGTACTTGGTCGTTTTCTCAATGATCTCACGACGGGTGTTTTCCGTGATGATGGTTTGTTTGGTCAGGTTGAGTTTGACCTGGAGCTCATCCTGCTGGGTTTTGGATACCCCCTCGAATTTGAAACTCCCGAGCCGGGGTCTTTCCTGGACATTTATTTCCAGCCATACCCTGTCATCATCCACGCGGGTTACCAGTATCTGAACGTTTGAAAACAATTTCTGACGCCAGAGATTGGCAATGGATTTTCCGAATAAATCAGATCCCGGGTGCATGAATTTGTCCCCGGGCTGGAGGTTTGCGATGGAGTAAACGATGGAAGAATCGAGATAACGAACACCGGTGATGCTGACACTGGCAATGGTGTATTCCCGGGGGATCCGGGCATTCTGCCATTCGATCAGTTTGGGGTCAATGGATGTAGGTTTGCTGGTATCTTCCTGGGCATGTATGGTAAGAGCCGAAACGACCGATAAAATCAGGACTGCACAAAACCTGGATAAAATTCGTTGCATGTTATTCTGTTCTGGTTGTACTTAACCTCCTCCGGAAGACCTAAGCGGCTAATTTTCTATTATTTATAAATGAAGCGTATGCCGAACCGGCGGCAAAATAACGGTAAATATTTGAAGTCTTTGTTAAAGAAACTGAGAAAACATTCACCCGGGAGCCAGGGTTTGACAGGGGGGGTATGCGGGCCGGTTCCTTAAAACCCATTATCAATCCAAAAGGAGCTTATGAAACGACCGGGACAGAATTGCCGGAAGGATCATTTTCGTGAAGTTTCCTGAATAGCAGAAAGAATATATTTTTTCTAAACCACTCATTTATATCAATTTGACTACTTTATCAACTCACAACCTGTTCACTGGTCTTCCCGAAGCGCCTTTCCCTGCTCTGGTAGTCAAGAATGGCTTCATAAAGGTTTTCCTTCCGGAAATCGGGCCAACGGACATTGGTGAAATAAAGTTCAGCATAAGCGAGCTGGTAAAGGAGGAAATTGCTGATCCGGAATTCCCCGCTGGTTCGGATCATCAGTTCGGGATCGGGGAACCCGCTGGTGCAAAGATACCGCTGCAGGGTGTCCTGGCTGATCGCCTCTACTTTTAGTCGCCCCTGTTTTACCTCATACGCGATATTCTTGACAGCGTTCAGAAGCTCCCATCTGCCGCTGTAACTAAGGGCCATGATGAGATTCAGACCGGTGTTGTCGCGCGTGATCTCGAGGGCTTCTTCCAGTTCTTTCTTGGCATATTCGGGGAGCATGCTCATGTCGCCGATCACATGAAGGCGGATATTGTTTTTGTCGAGGCTATCCACTTCCTTGCGGATGGTGCTGACGAGCAGTTCCATCAGGCCCACCACTTCATATTCGGGACGATCCCAGTTCTCCGTGGAAAAAGCATAGAGCGTGAGGTATTCGATCCCTAATTCGGCACAGCCCTCCACGATATTGCGCACGCTTTCCACCCCGTGAAAATGTCCGAAGAGACGGTCCTCTCCTTTTTCGCGGGCCCAGCGACCATTTCCATCCATGATGATCGCGATGTGACGGGGCAATTTTTGCTTGTCGATATGTGGTAAAAGATCCGACATGGGTAATTCCTGGCAGCGGCACAAAGTTACCATGTTTGTCGGCATTCGGGATAAAGCTTTCTTAAATCCTGGAACCCGGGGTCCGGGGAAGATATGGGAGACCTTTTCTTTAATCCCTTAAAGAAAAAACCGTGAAATCATAACTATGAACCAGGAATTCAAACCCGGACAGCGGGCTACAGACTTGCCCTTATTTCGCCGTCGGGCATTTGTATGATTGCAGGTTGAAAGACACATGGAACATGGCCGTTACAAACTGGTCTTTCTGCTTGCTGTTTCCGCGCTGGCGACCCTTGATACCAATGGGATTGCCGAGTTCGTAGGAGCGGTCGTACAGGAGAAACCCATCCGAGGGACTTCCGTCGGGGTTGGGCGGAAAGGCGGAGGCATCAGGATAAACCGTGCTCACATCATCGAGGTAATCGGTATTGGTGAAACGGTGCAACACTTCAAACCCGATATTGATCCGGTCGTTGAGTGCGTATTTGACCCCGCCTCCAAATGGAATACTGATGGCCATTGAGCTGTAGGTATTGCTGCCCTGGCCTTCGGTACCCAGGGGACGAAGCTGTACTTTTCTTCCTTGCAGGTAAGCATAAGGATCATAGCTGAATATACCCACGCCAAAAGTGATATAGGGGGTAAAACTAAACGCGGGATCGCCGGGCATAAACCGGAAGAAATTGAAATCACCCTGCAGCGCCAGTTCCCAGACCCGGCTGTTAAAGCTCAGGTTGCGGGTTTGCATATAGGTGTTATGCGTATTATATATGTCCGAGTAACCCAGCTGGGCAAAGGAGGCGCCTACGCGGATGGCGATATAATTCCCCAGGTTTTTCCTGAAGAACATCGTTGCGGCGAGTTTGGCCCGGTTCAGTTTGGCCCGGGTATTCAGATCGCCGAAATAATGACCGGCCCCTACCCCGAATCCAAATTCCCCTTCCTGTACCACGGCGTCCTGGGCATTAAGGGTATTAAGTCCTGTAAAACAGGTAGTTATAGTAAAAAGTAGGGCAAAAATCCTTTTCGACATAGTTTTAAAATATGGTTCGGGATTCATTAGAACGATAAAAGTAGCTATTTTCTTTTATTGGATACAGAATTTTAGGTTCCAGGTATTTACAATTCCTCACCCAACCATCCCCCTTCATATTGAGTTATGGTCTTTCCTTAATATGTATTATCCGAGAGGAACAGAATGCGGAGGACAAGGATTGAAGGGAGTCTCCTGAATAGACTCTGGCGTTAAAATACATCTGTGCAAACCCGCGTTTTCCGTACTCTGTTAAATAAGAAGATTACTTCCTATTAGTTTCGCTTGTCCAGACCCCAGGTGAGTTTGTTCTGCAGGGTTTGAAGGAAATTGTTTTCGCTTAGTCTCACTAGGCTGATATCAAACTCCTCCTTACGAACCGCAAGCTGGATCTCTTTTCCTACGATTTCGCGTCGTGAGTCGAGCGCGCAAATGATATCTTCCGAACGGCTTTCAATGGAAAAGGAAATGATATTGTTATCCGGGACGATGATGGGTCTTACGTTGAGGTTATGCGGGGCCACCGGTGTGATCACAAAGCTCCGGGAATCGGGAAATACGACAGGCCCGTTGCAGCTCAGTGAATAGCCTGTGGAACCGGTGGGGGTTGCCACGATCAGTCCGTCTGCCCAATAGGTGTTCAGGAACTCCCCGTTCAGGTAGGTATGTATCTTGATCATGGGAGCCACATCCCTTTTGTGAATGGAGAATTCGTTGAGCGCGTAGGGCACATCGCCGAACAGGGGGATGTTTGCATCCACATGAATCAGGGTCCGTTTGTCCACCACATAAGTGCGGTTGGCAATCGCCTTGACGGCCGTCTTTACATCTTCGTGCCCGATGCTGGCCAGGAAACCCAGCCGCCCGAAATTGATACCCATGATCGCGACATGCTTGTTCCGGACCAGGGTGATCGTATCCAGCAGGGTGCCATCGCCCCCCAGGCTGATGATAAAATCGATTTCATCGGTGAGTTCGCCCGATTCGGTAAAAATATGTGTAGCGGGTGGAAGTGAGATCTTGTCTTTTATCTGCAGGTAATAAGGACCAAAAATCACCGGTTCGATCTTTTGTGCGACCAACTCGTCAAAGAAAACCTGCACATCATGCCGTTGCCCTTCATCGAGTATCCGGCTGTAAATAGCTGCCTTCATGAATTTAAAAAATATTCTTGCGGTGTAAAAATAGGTCGTTTTGTCCTAACTGGTTGAACGACCACTCCAGCCTGATACATACATCATAAAGAGTCACGATATCCAGGCCGAGTCCGCCGGTATAAAGCATTTTATTGGAGAGCGCATTTTCACCCTGCACCGGGTTATAAACATATCCCGTATTTCCGTATACCTTTCCGAAGATGCGGAAGGGCACCGATAACGGGTCTTTTTTTCTCCCCTGTGGTACCCGCACACGAAAACGCGTCAGTTCCCGGCTGAGAGTAGTCTTTACAAAACCACCGGCCACACCGTCGATCACATTGTATTCATAGCCCTGCAGGTAAAGGTCGCCGTAACCGAAGAAACGCCGGTTAAAATAAGGTTGTTCAAACGGGAGTTTGATCCCTCCGTATAGATTCAGGTGCAGGAAGGTGTTTTTTGAAAGGGGCCAGTTGGCCAGTCCTTTTACATGCAGTTGCCAGAGGTTGATGGCGTGATTCAGCCCGTTCTTGCTGATCGAAACCTGGGCCCCATATCCGCGGGTGGGATACGGGATATAATCGAGGTTGAACCAGTTCATGGTATAAAATATACTGGGATACCCGGTCCGGTTCCTGCCCGGTTTGAAATAGGAAGGATTGAGGGCCACGATGGTGTCCTCGACTTCTTCTGATGTAAAGGCGATCCCGAAAGTATGCCGGGTGTTGATGGCCGGCCGGTATGAGAGGCTGAAGATCCCGTTTACAAAACGCCTTAGGTAGTTGCCGGGATCCTTGAGAAAAACCTGCTTGTCATTTACCGTATTGTAATTGATCTCCCGGTTCTTTCCCCAGGCGAAGGACACCCCCGCGCCCCAGCGAAGTTTTTTGTCGATATAAAGCCGGTCGTAGCTGAACGATACCTGCCGGGTATAGCCCCCGATCAGCCAAAGTCTTAATTTGTCATTCCGTCCCGTGGCGTTGTTATAGGTAAGTTTCGCACCATAGTTGACCCGGTTCAGGCTTCCCTTTTGTTCCACCAGCCACTGGTTGATGTTACGGTCCACCGGTTTGAAATATGGCATGGGGAAAAGGTAACTCCGTTCCTGCACTTCCACCCGGATGTTCACGCTGGTGCCCTGGTATTCATCCGCCAGCACCCGGGCCTGGTGGAAAAGCGTGGTATTCATGAGTTGCCTGCGGGCGGTTTCCATTTTACCGACAAGCTCTTCGGGGGTGTAATGATCGCCGGGAAGAAAGGGCAGCTCCCGTTCAATGATGGAGGTCCTGGTTTTGACATTGCCGCTTATGATCACGTTCCCGATTGTATAATAGTTTGATTCGGGTGCCGGAGGCGGATCGGCCAGGGCTGCCACAGGCTGGGCGTTTATCCCACCACATATCAATAACAGCAAGGCAAAAAAAAGACGGTATGTGAAGGAAGTTTTCAGGCAGCCCGTTTTGGTGAGGGTCTAAATTACTCGAAAAAGCAAAGCATTCATAACATCGATGATTCCCTCCGGTTCAAGGGATTCATATTCAACCAACCATGCCGGGAGCAATTCCCGTACCGCCGCTACATTTTAAGATAGTTCATCAGGTTGTCGTAATTGGTGCGGAGTTCATTGGCGTAGTGTTCCTCACCGAAGAAATATTTGATGTTGTATTCGTAACGCTGGAAGGTGGAAACGATATCCGACACATCGGGTTTGTTGATCCGGATGGTGACCTGCATCATCCCTGTTTCTGCATCGTTGGATGTATTGAGCTGGGTGATCTGCGCGTCGTTGGTCTCCACCAGTTTGCTGATCTCATTGAAAGAATACTGGTTGCTGGGAATTTCGAGTACGATCAGGCCGCCGGGTTCTTTAAGACTCATGAAATCCGATGCATAACGGAGCAGGTCGGTATAGGCCACGGTGCCGGTGAGATCATTTTCTTCATTTACAACTGGCACCACGCTCAGGCCCGCTTCCGCAGCCATCTGAACGGCTTTCAGAAAATGATCTTCTTCCCTGACGGAAACGTTGAAAAAAGATTGTTCCAGCTGTCCCAGGGTATGGTGGTCGTTTTCGGCCTGCAGCAGGTCTTCTTCGCTGATCAGCCCCACAAATTTATCCCCTTCCACGATCGGGAGATGGGTCACATGGTTGTCGTTCATGAGCTGAAGAGCCTGGTACACCTTGTCGGTAAGATGCAGGAATGGGAGGGATTGGGTAAGTAGTTCTCGGGTTAACATGGATAGCGGCTTTACAAATTTATAAATCCGGGACTGAAAGAACTATTCAAGGACAAGCGGGATCAGCCAACTGTTGCAGGCTCGGTGAGCTTTTTCAGGAATTTGTGCAAGATGGCGTTGAATTCTTCCGGGACTTCCATCATGGGTGCATGTCCGCATTTGTCGACAAAATACAATTCGCTGTTCGGAATCAGTTTATTGAACTCCCGGGCCACAAACGGTGGCGTGATCGTATCGTTATTACCCCAAACCAGCAAGGTGGGTTGTTTGATCTGGTTCAGCTCTTCACCCAGGTTGTTCCGGATGGCGCTCTTGGCCAGGGCGATGATCTTGATGGCCTTCATCCGGTTGTTGGTGATGCTGTATACTTCATCCACCAGTTCCTTGGTGGCTACATTGGGGTCGTAGAAAGTCAGTTCCGTTTTTTTGCGAATGTATTCATAATCGCCGCGCTTGGGATAGCTGTCGCCCATCCCGTTCTCAAAAAGTCCCGAGCTGCCGGTCAGGATCAGGGATTTTACACGTTCCGGATGCTTAAGGGTATGCACCAGCGCCACATGACCGCCCAGTGAATTACCAAGCAGATGAACATTTTTCATATCCATCGCTTCCAGGAATTTATGGACATACTTGGCCAGGCCTCCCACGGAAGTGTGAAGTATGTCCATTTCCAGCAGGGGGAGCAGGGGTACCACAACCCGGTTATGATGACGGAAATATTCGATGAGGTCTTTGAAATTGCTCAACGCACCAAACAGCCCATGAAGCAGCACCAGGGGCTCACCGGCACCCTCATCTATATACCTGAACTTTTCATGCTGTTTGATTTCATACTCCATGGCGGTCAATCTTTTCTCTGGTGGCTATTCAACGGCTAAAATAATCGATTTAAGGCAAAAACGGGGGTTTTTGCAGCAGAAAACAGGGCCCGACCCTGCGGGGAATAAGATAATGAAAATAAATGACGGATTGCGCATTTTGCTGCGCTGTTTCGCCGATTCAGGATTTTATTTGTGTCGAGAGACGGTTGAAGAATTCCTCGAGCTCTGCAAACATATCCCGGAAAAGCGGTACCAGTCGGCCCAAACCGTTGATCACTTTAGGACCCCAGGGGCGGATGTATTCATAAGTTACCGATTGCCTCAAGGCATCCGGTTTCAGCCATTCCATCTGTTCGGCATAAAAAAGCAGAACACTGAAGATCATTACAGCCATTGCACCGTAAAGAAGCATCCCGGCCAGTTTATTCAGCCAGCCCAGCATCGCAAGCTGTACAGTTCCCTCAAGTGCCTTTGCCCCGAGCCTGACCAGGATGACCACCCCGATAAAAACCACGACAAATGAAATCAGGGGAAGCCATTCCTCCGCCACACTCACTTCCCTGCCGATCCAGCCGGAAACAACCACTGATAATTTCATGGCTGCTGCCAAACCGATAATGACCGCCAGCAGCGAAAACAACCCAAGGATCAGACCCTGGCGGTATCCCCGCCAGAGAGCCAGGCTTAGTAAGATCAATATGAGGAAGTCGATGATCATCAGAAAAAGCCCCGGATTTAGAACCAGGAAACAAATGACAAGAACCAAAAAAAATCCAGGTTCCGTGAGGAACTTTAATTTTTAAAGGAAAAACCGCAAACAACAAACTAACCGCCTGCTAATAACTCCTTCACCAGCGCGGATATTGTTTTCCCGTCGGCCTTGCCGGCAAATTGTTTGGTAGCCACCCCCATTACTTTGCCCATATCGGCCGGAGAAGCTGCACCTACGGAACTGATGATAGTTTTCAGCTCTGCGCGGATCTCATCGGGCGACATTTGTTTGGGCAGGAATTTTTCGATCACGGCGATCTCCTCTTCTTCTTTTTTTGCCAGGTCGGCCCTGTTCTGCTGCCTGAAGATTTCGAGTGAGTCTTTCCGTTGCTTGACCATTTTCTGCAACAGTTTGATCTCATCTTCTTCTTTCAGTTCGCCGGAGGCCCCTTCGGAGGTTTTGGCAAGCAGGATAGCAGCCTTTACCGCACGCAGGCTCCGCAAAGCGGCTTCATCTTTCGCGAGCATAGCGGCTTTCAGGTCGGTCATTATTTTTTGTTCCAGGCTCATAGGTAAATATTTAATATTCGGGCATTTATCAGAAAATTCAGGCAAAAGCTCCAGGTTCCGGGCTCCAAAAAGAACAACAAACATCCCCCTACCCTGCCTTGTTCTCCTTCAACTGCCTCGCCCGGAAATCCTCATAGAATTTTTTAGCGAAGGATTTCATATCCTCCACCTGCTCTGCGTACTGGGTGGCGCGGCCATAGGTATCGGCCATGGTCATCAGGGTCTGGTAAAAGAAATCGGCCATCTCATCCACCATCATGTCCTTTGTCCAAAGGTCGATCCGGAGAGCGGCTTTTTCGGCCCCGTCCCAAAAAGAGATCATCATGGCTTTGGCTTTCTGGGCGTTCTCGGCCGAGGTATCGGATGCGCTCCATGAAATGGCGGAAGGCACGCGGTTTTCATCGGTCATCACATCGATCAGTATGCTGGATTTGTTCATGGTAAAGCTTTTTTGAAAGGGGTCAAAGGTAACCCAAATCAGCCGATCGTCTTCCGGATACAGGACCATAACTTTTCAGCGGTCTGATCCCAGCTGAAATCCAGGCAACGGGTGCGGCCCATCTCCGCCATTTGCCGGCGCAGGTTTTCATCCTTGTACAACCGCATCATGTTTTCAGCGATCGCAGAAAATTCTCCCGGCGGAGCATAGAGGGCCGCTTCCCCGGCGATCTCCTGCATGGAGGAATCGGAAGATGTGATAACCGGCACACCACATTGCATTGCTTCCAGCACGGGTACACCGAAACCCTCATGCCAGGAAGGATACACAGCCGCATAAGCCGCCCCGGTTAGCGCGGCCAGGTCCGATTCTTCCAGGTAACCGGTAAGTACCACATCATCCCGGTATTTATAGGATTCGAGGTCCTTAATAAAAGATCCGTATTTCCAGGCCAGCCGGCCCGCAAGTACGAGTTTCATCCCGCTTTGCTGCCGTTTTTTAAAAAGGGAAAAGGCCTTGAGCAGATGCACCAGGTTTTTGCGGGGGTGGATGGCGCCGGTGTGCAGGAAAAATTCACGCCCCCCGGTAAATTTTTGCTTTACTTTTTCCCGGGCCTCATAACCCAGGGGGACAAAGCATTCTTTCGCGGCGCTCCCGACCACACCAATCTTCTGCTCCGGCATCGGGTAATGAGAAATGATATCTCTTTTTGAAAATTCCGAAACCGTGGCCACAATGGATGCTTTTTCCAGGAACCGTCCCGTATATTTTTTATAAAACCGCAGGTGTGAAGCGTGGATAAAACCGGGGTGGTGCAGAAAGGCCAGGTCGTGAAGCACCAGGCATTGCGGCACCCTTGTGGCCAGGGAGCCAAACCCATCGGGGGAAACAAATACATCTGCCTTAAATTTTTTCAGGACGGCTGGCACCCGCACATCGTACCAGAATTTCCAGAGCAGCGGGTGACGGGCGGGAGGGCCGGTCACCACCCCCTCCACGTTGGGAGCAAACAGGAATTCCCGGTCAAAGGGGCGGTCGAAAATGAAAATAAACTGATGCCCGGGGTGGGCACGTGTGATTCGCTGAAAGGTTTCCCGGATAAAATATCCATACCCTTCCAGCTCCCCCCTGAGGAGAAATCTTGTATTGACCGCAATGCGCATCGCGGTCAAAGGTACCCGATGGCCACCTGATTTACTTCGTAAAAAAACGGGGACCACAGGGAAGACCCGGCCCGTTCGATGCGTACCACCCCCCGGTTTTCCCGTATCCCGCGGGAGTTGTTCGGGCAGGCAGTTTTTCTGTGGATATTCATTAAATACCAGACCCGAAAAGGGGCAGAAGTACAATTGTCCGGTCCCCGTTGGCTGGTTAGCTTTACAACAGCTCCCATATCCGATCAACGAATCAACCGCCTATGATGCCAATCCATAAAGACCGGTCCCCTGATAAAACAAACCGGAATTCATCTCCTGATACCAAAATATTTTGCGGAGCAGACAAGATTTTTCCCTCCCAAGGGGTTGTTGGTATCAATTTTGCTGATTGTTATGCCGTTCGACAGCATTTTATCCCGGGCAGGGCAGCTTGCCCCGGCCTTGGAAACAACATAATTTATCCGGTTCCCGCCGGAAAAAGACACTAAACGACCTCTTAGGTGGAAGAGGATGGTGGCTTGTAAAAGGGGCCTTGGTTCGGGGCCCCTTTCTTTTTTGGTGAACAGGAAATTCTGCGGGGATTCGAAGGGAAGCTGTTCAAGGGCCAATGCGCAGGTGAATCCCCAATTGCCCAGATCCCATATCATCCAATCCCTATATGCTTTTCTCTTCCCCCTTTTCCGGACTTCGGACTTCGGACTTCTTTCAATACATTTGTATTTATGGATGTAGAAAATATGGAGTACAACACGACCAGGAATGAACTGATCATGCGGGAATATGGCCGCCACGTTCAAAAGATGGTGGAGCATATATTGACGATCGAGGAACCCGAACGCCGCCAGCGGAATGCGCAGGCCGTTATCGAACTGATGGGATTCCTGAACCCGCACCTGAAAAACGTCGAGGATTTCCGGCACAAACTATGGGACCACCTCTTCCTGATCGCCGACTTCAGCCTGGATGTAAAATCCCCTTACCCGATCCCCACACGGGAAACGCTCAAGGCCCGGCCCAAACCACTACCCTATCCCAAAAGATATCCCAAATTCTCGCACCTGGGCAAGAACCTGGAAGTGGTAATCAACAAAGCCCTGAAAGAAGATAATCCCGATAAAAGACTGGGTTTTGCCAATGCCATCGCATACTACATGAAGCTGGCCTATAATAACTGGCACAAGGAACAGGCCCAGGATGACGCCATCCAGAGTGAACTCAGCAGCATCACCGAAGGCCAGCTTACCTTCACCAACACACCGTTTGTAAAAGCCTTCCGCCCCCAGCAGGAAGGAAGAGACAACCGCGGAAACTACGGCAAACGCAGCGGTGGAAAATTCCAGCCCCGCGGCGGTGGCCGCAACGACCGGCGCGATAACCGGGGGGGAGGCTTTAAGAAGAAAAGATTCTGATAAAACTTTATTGACCGGAATTGAAAATGTGCTAATGTGCCGATTAGTCCATGTCCTCATTGGCAAAAGTGCAAATGGGTCGCTTGAAAGTTTTGTATTTTAGGGGTGGGACAACCGGATATTGAGTTTCATTAGCACATCAACACAATGATTAATCAGCATATTATTTTACTATGGAGTTCCTCGTAACCGGCGGGAAAAGACTATCGGGTGATATCATCCCACAGGGCGCGAAGAATGAAGCGTTGCAGGTGATCAGCGCCGTGTTGCTCACCCCCGAACCGGTGACGATCGAAAACATCCCCGATATCATCGATGTAAACCTGCTGATCGAACTACTCGGCGAAATGAATGTGAAGACAGAGCGCACCGAAAGGGGGATCTGCCGGTTTATGGCCGATGACGTGGATATCGATTATCTCCATAGCGCCGCCTATCGCAAAAAAAGCGGGCGGCTCCGCGGTTCGGTGATGCTGGCAGGCCCGATGCTTGGCCGCTATAAAAAAGCCTTTATTCCCAAACCCGGTGGCGACAAGATCGGTCGCCGGAGACTGGACACGCATATCACCGGTTTTGAAAAACTGGGTGCTTCTTTCTCCTACCATGAAGAGGACGGGTTTTTTCACCTCAGTGCCCCGGATCTCAAAGGCGCCCATTTGCTGCTCGATGAACCTTCTGTGACAGGTACCGCCAATATCATCATGGCGGCCGTACAGGCGCAAGGTCATACGACCATTTACAATGCCGCCTGCGAACCTTATATCCAGCAACTCTGCGCGATGCTGAACCGGATGGGTGCGAAGATCAGCGGGATCGGCAGCAACCTGCTTCAGATCGAAGGAGTGGATCGTCTCCGCGGCACCCAGCACCGGATCCTGCCCGACATGATCGAAGTGGGCTCTTTTATCGGGCTCGCCGCGATGACACAAAGCGATATCACCATCCGGGGCGCGGGGATAGAACATCTCGGTATCATTCCCGACAAGTTCCGGCAGTTGGGTATACAAATGGAATTTACCGGTGATGATATTCATATCCCCGCACAGGAAAGTTATGAGATCCAGACCTTTCTCGACGGTTCGGTCATGACGATCTATGATCATCCCTGGCCAGGCTTCACCCCCGACCTGTTAAGCATTGTGCTGGTCACGGCCATCCAGGCCCGGGGTTCGGTGCTGGTACACCAGAAAATGTTTGAAAGCCGCCTGTTCTTTGTCGACAAACTGATCGATATGGGTGCCCGCATTGTACTCTGCGATCCGCACCGCGCCGTGGTGATCGGGCTCGACCGGGAACAAATGCTGCGGGGCATTACCATGAGCTCTCCCGATATCCGGGCCGGGGTGGCCCTGCTGATCGCGGCCCTGAGCGCCGATGGTAAAAGCATCATCCAGAACATCGAACAGATCGACCGCGGTTACCAGGATATCGACGGCCGGCTGCGGAAACTCGGGGCGGAGATTGAGAGAAGAGGCTGAGGCTAAGATTGAGATTGAGACTCGGGTAAAGGGATGTTCAATAAACATTAGAATGGTGACTATTCCTTGGCATTAGTTTGCCAGCTCAATAGAATAATAACCCAAGACCGCCCCTTAACCTAAACCTTTGCCTCAGCCTTTTCTTATGCAAATCGACATCTTCGAACAAAACCCCGTCCTCGAGAACGACCGCGCAATCCTCCGCGCGATACGAAAAGATGACTATGCGCATCTTCTCCCCTTCTCACAGAACGAACCGGATATCTGGAAATACGGGCTGCTCACCGCCGCGGGGGAAGCGAACCTGCGATCCTATATCGATGGCGCGGTGAAGAATATGGAGGAAAAAAAAGAGTTTGTGTTCATCGTGTACGACAAGCCATCGGGTCGTTATGCCGGCAGCACCCGGTTTTATGATATACTGCCTTCATTCGGCTCGGCGCAACTCGGCTATACCTGGTATGGCCGGGAATTTCAGCGTACCGGGCTGAACCGGCACTGCAAACTTCTTTTGCTCACGTATGCATTTGAAACCTGGGAACTGGAACGGCTCGAGTTTCGCGCGCACGCGGGCAACCAGGCCTCCATCCGGGCCATGGAAGCCATCGGTTGCGTGATGGAAGGAACCCTGCGCAGCCATATGCCCACGGTTGACGGATCGCGACGCGACAGTGTGGTGCTAAGCATCCTCAAAAGCGAATGGTTTGGCGGTGTGAGAGACCGGTTGAGGGAAAAAACCCGCTGAACCGGTTGAAAACAACAGTTCCTGTTGCATTCCGCAGGTTATTTTACCGGAAAAAATTCAGATGACTACCGTGGTTTGTAAACCCCTTTTTCACCGGGGTGTGGAATGTATCGGACTGTATTTTGAAAAAGATAAACATATACAAGAGGGGATATTGAAAACTGGGTTGGCCCGGTTCAGCAAAACGGAAAAATGCTGGTATGTTCCCCTAAGTAAAGAAAATTACCTTCGGGTTCGGGAAGTGCTGAAAGGTTTGGCGTTGGTGGAGCACGAAGAGCTTCGCCGGTACCTGGCGAAAAAAAAGCGAGGATTGGTTCCGGTATCCCGACCCGGTAAGATCCAGGCCGTGAACGGGCAAGTACTCCTGGCCATGGAACGCCGGTTAACCCTGAAGGCGTTGAGTGATTCAACCCGGCGAACCTACCTGAATGAAATGAGGCAGTTCCTGCAAACACTGGGTCAGATCCCGGCTGACCAACTGACCCCGGAGCATTTGCAGCGTTATTTAGTATATTGTTTTGAGAAACTGAAACTCTCCGAAAACACCCTTCACAGCCGGATCAATGCATTGAAATTTTATTACGAGCAGGTACTGGGAAGGGAGAAATTCTTCTGGCATATCCCCCGGCCCAAAAAACCGATGTTGTTGCCCAAACTCCTGAACGAGGATGAAATAGGGCGGTTGTTCAATGCCCTGGGAAACCGAAAACATAAGGCAATGCTTTTTACCGTGTATAGCGCCGGGTTACGGGTAAGTGAACTGACAAGGCTTCGGCTCCGGGATATAGACAGCTCAAGGATGCAAATCCTGATCGAAAAATCAAAGGGTAAAAAAGACCGGTATGTAAATCTGAGTCCCGTATTGCTTGATATACTAAGGAGTTACCTGCTTAGTTACCGGCCCCGACCAACCGAATACCTCTTTGAATCCGGTCAGACAGGAACAGCCTATCCGGCCCGGACTGTACAACAGATCTTTTCGAATGCGAAAAAAAAAGCCGGTATTACCAAAGAAGTGGGAATTCACAGTCTTCGGCACAGTTTCGCAACCCACCTCCTGGAGAAAGGGGTGGACATCCGTTATATCAAAGAATTATTGGGGCACTTTGATATCCGCACCACAGAGCGATATCTCCATGTAGCCCGCCAAAGACTGGTAAATATTATCAGCCCCCTGGATGATCTTTTTGGACAAAACAAGATCGATTGGTGATTGATGCTATAACAATTAAAATTGTATAATAACAACTTATTGATTTTCAAGAGACGGGCATTTTAAAAAAATAATATCTAGATCGTATATTTATGTGTTAGCTGTAATTTTTTAAACAATGTCACATAAAATCTTTAGACGCTCTATATTCATTGGCTTTCTTTTTTGTGCCCAACTATCGTATTCACAGACCAAGGAATTGAGATTAGACGGAAGCGCTTTTTTACATATGGCATTATATGATGATTTTCTTTTGGGATACGGGGGAAGTCTTAAATTATTATGGCCACTTAGAAAAAATGATAATTTCATTACTTCTGCAATTGAATTTGATCGCCTGACAGAACGAAACAGATACACCGGGAGAAATATTACTTACACTTTTAGTATGGCCTCAATTGGATATAGAAAAACGATTAAATCATTTTATTTTGAGCCGCAAGCAGGTTTTGGATTATACAATGAAACGGGCTATAGCAGTACTTGCTTTTTTGCCGGCTTTGAACCAGGCATTCAAAAAAGGAAATTCAGTTTTGCGCTTAGCTATCATTTTACAAGTGCCGACGGCTTTGTTTTTGGCGAACAGTTTCACATTTTTGCAATTAAAGTCGGATACAATATTCTGGGAATTAAAAAGGAATGACAATTACAGCTAACATCGCATTGGCTATATGGCCGGCTGGACGTTCAGCCATTGGGCGGACGAAGCCATGAATCCGGCCACAATCGCCAATGCTTTTACGTTGTATGCTATAGCAAACCGGTTTTACTTTGAGTTAAGCACATAAACTTGCTTACCGCTAAAGCTAAACAATAGACATTTTACCGTAAAACCTATTCAACTCTATATTTAATAATATAAACTATCATTTATGAAACAATTATTATTAATTTTTGCTACATCTTTCCTTTTTGTAGCCTGCAATCAAAGTACAAGCAATCAACTAAATGAACAGGAAAAACAATCTATCAAGGCCGAGGTACAAAAGATCTGTAATTCGCTTATTAACTTGGCGAGCAATTTAGACCTGAAATTATTTGACTTTTATGACAGCTCTTCATCGATTGTAGCTTCTGGGCAAATATTCAATTACGTTGATAGAAGAAAGGCTTTTAGTGAAGGGACGGCAAATGCGAAATCCCAAAAATTCACAAAAAAATTTGAAGACATTTGGGTTCTTGACAAAGACAATGTGTACTGGCTTTGGCATGGTGACGTTTTAGAAACTTTTAAGAATGATTCTAGTTTCACCTCTAAAGATGTTTCAGTCACGAGTCTTTTCAGAAGAGTTGGTAATAATTGGAAGGTTATGTATTCACATGAATCTGTTCCGTGTCCGTGATGCATGATTTCTTAACTGTTAGGTGAGCTTGACACAGAAGAGCCACAGCATACAACAACCGGCTTTGCGTCAGCGGGGCTGACGGGGTCGAGCCTTCAGCTTTGGTAACTACGCTCAGCTTCGGTTCGGGCTCGACCCAGGGCATCTCGGCTATAAAATATGTTCTCAACTTTTGTAACATGTAGCAGCTCTTGTACCGGGCGGGACGAATAAATCCGTCCCGCCGAACGCAAAGCCTGGCCGTTATGCACAATGCTATGAGAACCCTACTACAAATATTGACACTAACACTTCTTACATCTCTAAATTTATTTGGACAAAACAAACTTCC
>JBMSNP010000030.1:0-34380 GCA_049421765.1 Chitinophagaceae bacterium | reverse complement strand
GTGGGCGCCAAGCAGATCATCGTGAGAAGGAAACCGTAAACAGGAATAAGCATAGTTTACATAAGCAAGGATGCCCGGAAACGGGCATCCTTTTTTTATTAAATAAAAATTGCCTGTAGAAAGGATTGAAAATAACTTGCAGTAATAAAAGCTCGAACCATGACCATACAGGAAGCCCAACAACAGGTAGATCAATGGATCCGAACTACCGGGGTACGGTATTTCAGTGAACTCACCAATATGGCCATCCTGACGGAAGAGGTCGGTGAACTGGCACGGATCATGGCTCGTACCTACGGGGATCAAAGCTTTAAGGATTCTGATAAGGGAAAAAACCTGGCGGATGAAATGGCCGATGTTCTCTGGGTGCTGATCTGCCTGGCCAATCAGACCGGAGTAAACCTGTCGGAAGCACTCAGGGAGAACTTTGAGAAAAAAAATACCCGGGATGCTGAAAGGCATCAACAGAACGAGAAACTCAAGCCCTGAGCTGTTAAGATGTAGAGCCGGATTTGGTTTCTTGCATCTTTTGATTTTTACTAATCAGGCCAGGATGTAGCCCCTGGATACCCCCTGTCACCCTTCCGCCTTCTCAACCTTTCAACTTATCTTTGCCGCCTTATGGCAAATGATACAAACAGGTTCCAGGCCATTATCTCGCATTGCAAGGAATACGGCTTTATCTTTCCCAGCAGTGAGATCTATGATGGTCTCCAGGCCGTCTATGATTACGGACAGATGGGTGCGGAACTGAAAAAGAATATCCGGGATTACTGGTGGAAGAGCATGACGCAGTTGCAGGACAATATCGTCGGCATCGACGCGGCTATATTTATGCACCCCACCACCTGGAAGGCATCGGGACATGTGGATAATTTCAATGACCCGATGATCGATAATAAGGACAGCAAAAAACGCTACAGGGTTGATCACCTGATCGAAGCTTTCAGCGACGAGCTACGAGCTGCGGGCAGGGAGAAAGAGGCTGATGAACTGATTGCGTCAATGGAAGCCTTACTGGGCAAGGATGACTTTGCCGGGCTGAAAAAGCTGATCGAGGATAACAAAATAAAATGCCCCATCAGCGGGACCGGTAACTGGACAGATATCCGTCAGTTCAACCTGATGTTTTCCACCGAATTCGGTTCCACCGTTTCTTCAGAGGGCGAGGAGAACAAGATCTATTTAAGACCCGAGACGGCGCAGGGTATCTTTGTCAATTTCCTGAATGTGCAGAAAACCGGCCGGATGAAGATTCCCTTTGGTATAGCCCAGATCGGAAAAGCTTTTCGCAACGAGATCGTGGCCCGGCAGTTCATTTTCCGGATGCGAGAATTTGAGCAAATGGAAATGCAGTTCTTTATACGTCCGGGTACGCAGAAAGAATGGTATGAGTTCTGGAAAGCGGAGCGGTTGAAATGGCACCTGGGTCTTGGAATCCCTGCAGAAAAATACCGGTATCATGACCATGTTAAGCTCGCGCATTATGCCGACGCTGCCTGTGATATCGAATTTGAGTTTCCGATGGGATTTAAAGAGCTCGAAGGAATACACAGCCGTACCGATTTCGATCTGAAACAACACCAGGAGTACAGCAAAAAGAAGCAACAGTATTTTGATAATGATATAGACCCCGCGACCGGCAAGCCATACGGAAATTATATCCCTTATGTTATAGAGACGTCCATTGGCTTGGACCGGATGTTCCTGGCTGTGATCAGCCAGGCATATGAGGAACAGGACCTGGGCACTCCGGAAAAACCGGATAGCCGGGTTGTATTAAAGCTGCCGACCCGGCTGGCTCCCGTCAAACTGGCCGTATTGCCCTTGACCAAAAAGGACGGCTTACCTGAGATCGCGGAACAGATCATGTCGGACTGCCGTTCCTATTTCCGTTGTTTTTATGAGGAAAAGGATTCAATCGGAAAACGATACAGGCGGATGGATGCCCTGGGAACACCCTTTTGTGTAACCGTGGACCATCAAAGCAGGGAAGATAATATGGTAACTATCCGTCACCGGGATTCCATGGAACAGGAGCGGGTACCGATAAACAAAATCCGGGATATCGTGCTCTCTGCGATCAATTGATGCCTGGATCAATAATCTATTTGAAAATGCCCCGATATCGGGGCATTTTTTTGTTTGAGGCAGCGCATTAAAATCCCAAAAATCATGATGGGAATCATTTTTCCTCTTGAATTAGGTCACCCATGCCCTTTTTTAATGAGTCTAAATTGCTGCACGTAAGCGAATTAAGGGCGTATTGCCTGTAATGAATTCCCGCTACAAAATCACTGTCATGGCAGCAACAGATATCACCAAACCGATCGACCTTACCCTGCACGCGGAAGGAACTGGTCCCAAGCGTAACCGCCGTCCTGTTTATGTCGACTTCATGCCCCCCTGTAATAGCGCATGCCCATCAGGTGAAAATATCCAGGCCTGGATGGCGCATGCCCAGGCTGGCAATTATTTTGAGGCTTTCCAGACTATCCTGGAAGACAACCCCTTTCCGGGGATTATGGGCCGGGTTTGCGTAAAGCCCTGTGAAACGGGATGTAACAGGAATCATATCGACAGTACTGTAAGTATTCATGCGGTAGAGCGGTTTATCGGTGATGAGGCAATTCGTCAGAAATGGGAGGTCAGGTTTTCAGCAAAATCCTCAGGTAAAAAAGTCTTGGTTGTTGGTGCCGGTCCCGGCGGACTGTCAGCAGCATACCATCTCACCCGGATGGGACACCAGGTGGAGGTTTTTGACGCCGGGAATCATCCCGGTGGATTATTGTGGACCGGGGTTCCTGACTACCGCCTGCCCAAAGAAATTCTGGACGGAGAAATCGACCGCCTGGTCAGGATGGGAGTTAAAATCCGGCTTAATTACCGGGTGCGGGATGTCCTTACTGAGAGACAGGCCGGTCATTTTGATGCTGTCTACCTGTCATTAGGAGCCCAACTCATTCATGACGAGGGATTTGAACATGATAAGTCCGTGCTTATTACGGATGCGTTTGGTTTCTTCAGAGAGACCCGGAAAAATTCTTCGCCTTTCGTGAAGAAGCGTGTGGTGGTATACGGTGGAGGAAAGCTTGCCATGTATCTTTCACGGGTATTAAAAAGATTTGGGTCAGACGTCTCGGTATATTTTCCAGGCGACCAGAAAATGATGCCTGCCTATGACTATGAAACGGAAGATGCCCTTGCGGAAGGAGTGAATATCCAGTTATTCAGGGGGATCAGCCGGATCGAAAACGGGAAAGTGATCCTGGAAAAAATGAAAGTGGAAAAAGGTAAAGCTGTCGGTACAGCTGATTTTGAAACCGTGGAAGCCGATGTGCTGATCAATGCCTATAAACAAGAGTCGGAAACAGGATTTTTACGCGAGGTAGACGGTATAAAGCTGAATGATGATGGCACCGTGGTTATCGACACCCAGCGGATGACTGGTCACGAGGGAATCTTCGCGGGAGGGGATATGCTTCCCGGTGAAAACAGGAGTTCGACCATTGCTATCGGGCATGGCAAAAAAGCGGCCCGGTATATCCATGGATACCTGATGCAATCCCCGTATCAGAAGCCGGATAAACACCCGACTGCCAGTTACCGCAAGCTGCATATGTGGTACAAGACCGATGCCCCGCAGCAGGAGCAGGACAAACTCGCGCCTGCCGTGGCCGTCAAAAGTTTTGAAGAAGTGGTTTCGGGGCTGACTGAACCTGAGGCCACATTTGAAGCACAGCGTTGCCTGAGCTGCGGAAACTGTTTTGAATGCGACGGCTGTTTCGGGGCCTGCCCGGAAGATGCCATCATCAAGTTGGGAAAAGGGAACCGCTATAAATTCAATTATAATGCCTGTACGGGTTGCGCGGTTTGCTACGAGCAGTGTCCGTGTCATGCAATAGAAATGATTCCTGAACCAGTTAATTCCATTAGTGATGTCAAATAAAAATTCATTCGTCTCCACGATCGATGGCAACGAAGCGGCGGCCTATGTGGCCTACCGGGTCAACGAAGTTTGTGCCATTTACCCGATCACGCCTTCCTCCACCATGGCCGAGCTGGCCGATGAATGGTCTACCAAGGGAATTCCGAATATATGGGGTAATATCCCGGATGTGATTGAGATGCAAAGCGAAGGCGGCGCTGCTGGAACCGTTCACGGCGCTTTACAGACGGGTTCGCTGACTACCACATTCACCGCTTCTCAGGGACTGATGCTGATGTTGCCCAATATGTACAAGATCGCGGGAGAACTGACACCTGCGGTTTTTCATGTTGCAGCCCGTTCGCTGGCCGCCCAGGGGCTTTCCATCTTCGGGGATCACCAGGATGTGATGGCGGCCCGGACAACCGGTTTTGCATTGCTGAGTTCCGCAAGTGTCCAGGAGGCACATGATTTCGCCCTGATCGCCCAGGCGGCAACCCTCCGGTCGAGAATTCCCATCGTTCATTTTTTTGACGGATTCAGGACTTCACACGAAGTGAATAAGCTCCATATGCTGAGCGATGAACAGATCCGGGCCATGATATCCGACGAATGGGTGATCGCTCACCGAAACCGCGGACTGAACCCTGACCATCCTTTTATCCGGGGTACTGCCCAAAACCCGGATGTATATTTCCAGGGTCGGGAAACAGTCAACACATTTTACAATGCTATGCCCGGGATCATGGAAGAAGTGATGCGCGAATTTGCCGGCATAACCGGCCGGAATTACGGACTTTTTGAATACACGGGAGCAGCCGATGCTGAGGAGGTAATCGTAATCATGGGTTCAGGCGGAGAAACTGTTTCCGAGACTGTAAAATCGCTCAACCGTTCAGGCCGAAAAACCGGCGTCATCACTGTCCGGCTTTACCGCCCCTTCTCGCTTACCCATTTTATTCAATCAATGCCTGTTACAGCCCGAACCATTGCCGTACTGGACCGCACGAAGGAATCGGGCGCCGCAGGAGAACCCCTTTACCAGGATGTCATGGCCACACTCGTAGATGCCCTCCAGCAAGGCAAGATCCAAAGCTTGCCCCGGATCATCGGCGGGCGTTACGGACTTTCCTCCAAGGAATTTACACCCGCGATGGTGAAGGCCGTATTTGATGAAATGCAGCAGCCCAATCCGAGAAATGGTTTTACAATCGGGATACTCGATGATGTAACATTTACCAGTCTTGATTATGACCCTTCTTTTAAGCTGGATGAATCGGCCTGGCGGCAGGGTTTGTTTTTCGGGCTCGGGGCCGACGGTACTGTGGGCGCCAATAAAAATACGATCAAGATAATCGGGGAAAATACGGATCTGTATGCACAGGGTTATTTTGTATATGACTCTAAAAAATCCGGAGCGCGCACGGTTTCCCACCTTCGGTTCGGACCAGAACCGATCCGCGCGCCTTACCTGATCTCCAAGGCAGACTTTATCGCCTGTCACCAGTTCAACTTTACCGAAAAGGTTGCGATGCTCGAATTCGCGGCAGAGGGAGCCACTTTCCTCCTGAACAGTCCTTTTGACAAGGATGAAGTTTGGAGTAAGCTTCCCGGACAGATCCAGCAACAGGTCATCGATAAAAAGATCAGGGTTTACGTGATCGATGCCACCACCGTAGCCCGCGAAAACGGAATGGGAACCCGGATCAACACAATCATGCAAACCTGCTACTTTGCCCTGTCCGGCGTATTACCAAGGGAAGAAGCCATTGAGCAGATCAAAAAAGCGATCGAAAAAACCTATTTCAAAAAAGGACAGAAAGTAATTGACCAGAATTTCAAGGCGGTGGATGCCACGCTGGCCCACCTTCATGAAGTGGATTACCCGAAAAAGGTCACAGCAAAACATACAGAAATGCTGACTGTTCCCGGTGGAGCACCTGAATTTGTAAAGGAAGTAACGGCTATGATGATGTCGGGTCACGGCGATGATATCCCCGTGAGCAAAATGACAGTGGACGGTACCTACCCGAGCGGTACCACCCAGTGGGAAAAGCGGAATATCTCCGATCAGGTTCCGATCTGGGAGCCCGACACCTGTATCCAGTGCGGTAATTGTGCCTATGTATGTCCTCACAGTGTGATCCGCGCCAAATTCTATCATAAGGATTATTTGAAAAAAGCCCCGGATGATTTCAAGTCTGCGCCGATCAATGCCCGCGGCTTTCCCGAAACCCAGTATACCCTGCAGGTATACCTTGAGGACTGCACCGGTTGTAATCTTTGTGTGGAAGTTTGTCCGGCCACCGATCCGGTCAACCGGTCACGCAAAGCGATCAATATGGGTGAGAAGGATGCCATCATGGAAGCGGAACAGAAGAATATCCGATTCTTTGAAAACATTCCATGGAACGACCGCTCCCGTATTGATTTTTCCACGGTTCACGGTGCCCAGTTCCTGGAACCCTTGTTTGAATTTTCAGGCGCCTGTGCCGGTTGCGGCGAAACGCCCTATCTCAAGTTGCTCTCCCAGTTATTTGGCGACCGTTTGCTGGTAGCCAATGCCACAGGATGTTCATCCATTTATGGAGGCAATCTTCCAACAACGCCCTGGGCCATGAATGAAAAAGGCAGGGGGCCTGCATGGAGCAATTCGCTTTTTGAGGACAATGCGGAATTTGGCCTGGGTATGCGCATCACGGCTGACAAACAACTGAGCGTGGCCCGGCAGCTGTTGGGAGATATGAAGGAAGTGATCGGAGAGGCGTTGGTAAAAGAAATACTGGATGCCGGCCAAACCCTTGAATCCGAGATCGTAGATCAACGCAAAAGGGTGGATATCCTGCGCGAAAAACTAAAATCCCTTGATACACCTGAAGCCGCGCAACTGTTGTCTGTGGCCGACCAGCTGGTCCGTCGCAGTGTTTGGCTGGTGGGAGGAGATGGCTGGGCCTACGATATCGGGTATGGAGGACTTGACCATGCCCTGGCCAGCGGACGGAATGTAAATGTGCTGGTATTGGATACTGAGGTTTATTCGAATACAGGAGGCCAGAGTTCAAAAGCCACACCGACGGCCGCGACAGCGAAATTCGCGGCGGGCGGGAAGACCGTTGGCAAGAAGGATCTCGCCATGCAGGCCATTTCATACGGAAATGTGTATGTCGCCCGGGTTGCATTTGGCGCCAACCCGCAGCAGGCCTTGCTTGCTATGCGCGAAGCCGAAGCTTATGACGGACCATCCCTGATCCTGGCTTACAGCCATTGCATCGCACACGGGTATGATCTGAAGGACGGGCTGGACCAGCAGCATAAGGCAGTCGCCAGCGGACACTGGCCCCTGTTGCGGTATAACCCCGTGCTCCGGAAGAAGAACCAAAATCCCTTTGTGCTGGACTCGCCGCGACCCAGCCTTCCGCTTAGGGATTATGCGTATAACGAACTTCGGTACAAGGTGCTTACGATCACCAACCCGGAAACTGCCGAAGAACTGATGAAACACGCGCAGGACCTGGTTAACCTGAAGTGGAAGACCTATGAGGAAATGGCGACAAAAAAGGCAAGTGATTTTGTGCCGGTGGCGTAACGGATGGAATTTTGAATGCATAAAACGGAAAATATGAAATTGAAAACTTCGTACATGGGGATAGAACTGGATTCCCCGATCATCGTATCCGCCTGTACATTGTCGGAAAAGGTCGAAAATATCGTGATGATGGAAGATCATAATGCAGGGGCCGTGGTGATGTTTTCATTGTTTGAGGAACAGATCCGGAAAGAAGAAGCAAAATTCAGAGGGGTGATGTCTGAAACCACCTATGCGTTTCCTGAAGCCCTTGATTATTTTCCCGACCTGGATGATTTTAATGTGGGTATTGACGAATACCTGGATACGATCCGGAAAGCCAAGGAGCGGGTGAATATCCCTGTGATCGGAAGCCTGAACGGGATCACCACAGAAGGCTGGATCGATTATTCGAGGCTGATGGAGCAGGCGGGGGCCGATGCAATCGAAGTGAATATTTTCTTTATACCCGGCGATATTTCCATGTCTTCCTCAGAAGTGGAGCACCGGTATCTCAACATCATCCAGTCCATTCGACAGGCGGTGAAGATTCCGGTGGCGGTAAAACTGAATCCTTATTTCAGTGCCACCGGAAACATGGCCTTGCGGATGAAAAACGCAGGAGCTGATGCGCTGGTACTGTTCAACAGGTTTTACCAGCCCGATTTCGATATACAGGAACTGGTTATAAAGACCGACCTGCAATACAGCGAAGCCGGGGAGATCCGGTTACCCCTGTTGTGGATCGCATTGCTATATGGCAAAGTAAATTTATCGCTGGCGGCCACCACCGGGGTGCAAAGCGCGGTGGAAGTGGTCAAATACCTGCTGGCCGGAGCGGACGCCGTGATGACGGCCTCTTCGTTATACAAAAACGGGATCCCCTACCTGAAGACCATGAACAAGGAACTCCAGAACTGGATGTACAGCATGGGTTTTGACAATATTTCCGCATTCCGGGGGAGCATGAGCCAGCAAAATGTATCTGATCCTACTGCTTACGAAAGAGCCAATTATATTAAGATCCTCGAAGGAATTAAATAAAAATGAACGATCCCATTACCAGATTTATCGGGGAGCAAACCTGTGCCAGCGTATGTTGTGTGGACGAAAAAGGCGAACCTTATTGTTTCAGTTGCTATTATTCATTTGACAGTAAGACAGGTCTGCTGTATTATAAATCCTCATCCATGAGCCGTCATTCCGCCATCCTGGATTTTCATCCTGTTGTGGCCGGTACCATATTGCCTGACAGGCTTAATCAGCTTAAGGTTAGAGGAATACAATTTGAGGGAGTAATGCTGCCTTCAGGTCATCCGCTCACGAAAGCGGCTGCCCGGGATTATTACATGAAACATCCGTTGGCAATTACCGTACCCGGTGAAATCAGGATCATCCAAATCAATCACATCAAATTCACTGACAGCACGGCAGGTTTCGGAAAGAAGCAGACCTGGTCCAGGCGTGAAGAACCGGAGATGCTTTTTTTTGATGAAGGATCTGAAGGAAGCGCATAGCAGATTGAAAACCCGGCAAGTCCGCATCATATTATTATTTGGTAATTGTACCTGGTTTTACAGGGTTCCGGGCAGCTCTGTTTTATATTAAGCCGGTATGAATCATTTTAATCAAGCCGCTCAAACCTGGCCTGGAAAAACCGAAGATATTTTGGTTCATAGATCATCTTCAGGCCCCTGATTTTTTTTCTTCGTTCAAATACCCGTGCAGTCGATTCTGCGATCACATCCATATGTGCCTGCGTGTACACCCGGCGGGGGATGGTAAAACGAACAAGTTCCAGTTTGGGGTAATAGTTCTCCCCATTGGCTTTTCTTCCCGCTGATACCACGCCCCGCTCCATCGTTCTTACCCCGGAGTCGAGGTAGATCTCACCTGCCAGTGTTTGTGCGGGAAATTGGTCCTGGGGGATATGCGGCAGGAATTGTTTCGCATCGACAAATATTCCGTGTCCACCGGTTGGCCGTACAATGGGAATACCGAACGCGGACATTTTTTCACCCAGGTATATCACCTGGCCGACCCGGGCCCGGATATGATTGTCGTTCACGCTTTCGGCGATCCCGATGGCCATGGCTTCCATATCCCGGCCAGCCAATCCTCCGTATGTGTGGAGTCCTTCATAAACCACGACGAGGTTCCGGGCTTCTTCGAATATATCCGTGTCATTGATGGCCAGGAAGCCCCCGATATTAACCAGGGCATCCTTTTTGGCACTCATCGTGGCGCCGTCAGTGAGCGAACAGATCTCCTTGACGATCTGGCGTATGGTTTTATTCGCGTATCCCGACTCCCTTTGCTGGATAAAATAAGCGTTCTCCGCCACCCGGGTCATATCATGGATGATGCGGATTCCGTGTTTGCGGGTCAGGTTCCTCAGTTCTTTCAGGTTCCGGATGCTGATGGGTTGCCCGCCGGCCATGTTGACACTGGTAGCAATACTTACATAGGGTATCCGTGCCTTGCCGTATTTCCTGATGAGCCGCTCCAGTTTATTGAGGTCCACGTTTCCCTTAAAGGGGAATTCTGATGTCGAATCATGAGCCTCATCGATGATGATGTCTTCAAATTTTCCTCCTGCCAGTTCCTGGTGCAACCGGGTTGTGGTAAAGTACATATTGCCCGGTATAATATCTCCTTTCCTGATCAGGATCCTGGATATGATATTCTCCGCGCCGCGCCCCTGGTGTGTAGGTATCAGGAATTTGTATCCGTAGTACTCCCGGACTGCGTCCTCCAGGTGGTAATAGTTCCGGCTGCCGGCATAGGCTTCATCACCCATCATCATACCTGCCCATTGCTGGTCACTCATTGCGGATGTGCCGCTGTCGGTGAGCAGGTCGATATACACGTCTTCGGATCGCAGCAGGAATGTGTTAAAACCCGCTTCCAGCAGAGACCTGCGGCGTTGGGCTGAGCTTGTCATCTTTAGCAGTTCCACCATCTTTATTTTGTATGGTTCCGCCCAGCTTCTTTTTGTGATTTTTCCATTGCTTATGCGGGTGGGAGTGAACCCGGTTGCGGCGGCTTTGGAGGAGTGTTTCATGTTATATTGTTTTATGAGTAATGTTAAATGAGTATTGTCTTCAGGAAAGTCTTTGCACGGGTTTGAGTTTGGCCGTGAAGTGCCGCAGCATTTCCGCTTCTTCGGTGATGACCAGTCCTTTCAATGTTGTTCTTTTCTCAAATACTTCAAGGATCACTTCGGCTACGTAATCTATATGGCTCTGCGTGTATACCCTCCTCGGGATGGCGAGGCGAACCAGTTCCATCTGGGCTGGAATGAGTTCGCCCAGCGGATCATATTTTCCGAACATCAGCGACCCGATCTCCACGCTGCGGATCCCGCCGGTTATATAAAGGGCACAAACCAGCGATTGTCCCGGGTATTGATGTACGGGTATATGCGGGAGGAAGGCCCGGGCATCCAGGTATACCGCGTGACCGCCCGCCGGCCTCATGACCGGAACACCCGCTGCTGAAAGTTTTTCAGTGAGGTATTCCATACTCCGGATCCGGTATTCGAGGTAATGTTCGTCCATTACTTCCTGTAAACCTGCGGCAATTGCTTCCAGGTCGCGCCCCGCCAGCCCCCCGTAGGTGGTAAAACCTTCGGTGATGATAAGGAGGTTGCGGCACTTGTTTGCCAGCGCAGGGTCTTTCATGGCCAGGAAGCCGCCGATATTGGCAAACGCGTCTTTCTTGGCACTCATGGTACAACCATCAGAGTAGGAAAACATTTCGCGGGCGATATCCGGTACCGCTTTTTCGAGGTAGCCCGGTTCCCGTTGTTTGATAACCCAGGCGTTTTCCGCAAACCGGCAGGCATCGATGAAAAACGGAATTTGAAATTCATCACAAACAGCCCGGACTTCCCGGATGTTCTGCATACTCACAGGTTGGCCGCCACCGGAATTATTTGTTACCGTCAGCATTACCATCGGAATGTTCGCTGCTCCTTTTTCTCGGATCGATTTCCGCAAAGCCCGGATATCCATATTACCCTTGAACGGGGCGGGGCGACCGGGATTCAGTCCTTCTTCGCAAAGACAATCTATCCCCTGTGCTCCCGAGAATTCGATATTGGCCCGGGTTGTATCAAAAAAAGTATTGCTTATAAAATATTTCCCCGGCCCTCCGAGGATGGTAAAGATGATCTTTTCGGCAGCCCGACCCTGGTGGGTGGGGATGATATGCGGCATCCGGGTGATGCGGTGTACGGCATCTTCAAACCGGAAAAAACTGTTGCTGCCCGCATAGGACTCGTCTCCCATCATGATCCCTGCCCATTGCTGGCTGCTCATCGCACTGGTGCCGCTGTCGGTGAGGAGATCAATCAGGACATCTGCCGCACGGATGAGAAAGGGGTTGTAATATGCTTCTTCCAGTATTCGTATGCGTTCTTCCCGTGTCGTGAAACGGATCGGCTCCACGGACTTGATCCGGAATGGTTCAATAATCGTTTTCATACATGCGTATTTAACCGGCCAAACGGGCCGTTTGCGAAAAAAAGGGGATTGTCTTACGGCGGGGGTAAGCGATCAGGTAGGCTTCTTAATAATGTTCTTCCAGATCTTCATGGATCAGTGCTGAAGAATCAAAGCTATAGAGAAGGGCAGTTTCATCATATGACACCGGTCAGGCGCCGAACTGTTTTAAGTGATGATCAAGGTGTTTCCAGGTGGCCTTGCTCCAGTTCTCTTTGGTAAGTTTACCAAATACAGGATGACGTTCAGAAATGATCTGGTCTTCGGAAAAACGATGAACAAGCTCCAGCAGGGCCTTTTTTTCGGTTTCAAATTCTTTTTCAGAACCAGTCATGATGAATGTGGGGTCGGTAGGCAGGCCCTGTTTGTAAGGCGTGGAGTCCCAGAGTTTGGATTTGAACATCGGGCCGATCAGCCTGAGCATTAAGTTTCCCTTTGGGGTATGTGTTCCGTAGGCGATTTCAATGGGTTTACGCAGGTGGGCCATCATCTGCGATACATTCATCTTCCCCCACTGGCGGGTACTTTGAGGATTCAGCGATTGAATGCGGTTTATGATTTCCTGTTTAACGGCCGGGTCGAAAAGATTTTTAACTTCCATGCGATACTTATTAAAAACACAAATATCGTGGTTTGCAAATATTCCTGAGCCGAATCAGACGGCTTATATACAAAATGAACCCCTGCAACGGGTGTCGCAGGGGTTGCGCGCTAACCAGCGCCTTAATCTAACCAACATATAACCTTAAACCTTAACTTATACCTTTTTTTTCCTCGGGCTTTCAATAGCAGCCTGGGCTGCTGCCAGCCTTGCGATAGGTACCCGGAATGGTGAACAACTCACGTAGTTCATCCCGATCCGGTGACAGAATTTCACACTGTCCGGGTCGCCCCCATGTTCTCCGCAGATACCAACCTTGAGATGGGGTTTGGTAATCCGGCCTCTTTCGGTTCCCACTTTGATCAGTTGCCCGATTCCTTCCTGGTCGATGGTTTGAAAAGGGTCTGAAGGCAGGATCTTTTCATCCAGATACTTGGGCAGGAAACCGCCTATATCGTCCCGGCTGAAACCAAAACTCATTTGTGTCAGGTCATTGGTGCCAAAGCTGAAGAAATCCGCCACTTTCGCCATATAGTCTGCTCGCAGGGCGGCCCGTGGAGTTTCGATCATGGTGCCATAGAGATAGGGAATCTTTTTCAGGCCAGTTTTCTTGCACACCTCTTTATATACGCGTTCCACGATCTCTTTCTGATGACGCAGTTCATGCCAGATCACGGTTACGGGTACCATGATTTCTGGGAACGCTTTTTTCCCGGCTTTCAGCAGTTCTGCAGTGGCTTCAAATATGGCACGGACCTGCATTTCTGTAATCTCGGGATAACTGATCCCCAGCCGCACCCCGCGGTGACCCAGCATGGGATTGTTCTCATGGAGGGCCAATACCCGGCGGTTCAGCATTCCCATGCTGATGCCAAGTTCCTTGCTGAGCTGACGTAGTTTTTCCTTGTCATGCGGGACAAACTCGTGCAGGGGAGGATCCAGCAGACGGATGGTTACCGGATAACCCTTCATTACATGCAGGGTGTCCTTCACATCTTTCTTCACATATTTAAATAAACCGTTCAATGCTTCCCTTCTTTCTTTTTCGGTCTTGCTCACGATCATTTTCCTGAGTTGGAACAGGGGTTCGTCGCTTCCTTCGCCGTAGAACATATGCTCGGTACGGAAAAGGCCAATTCCCTGTGCCCCGAATTTAACGGCATGTGTGGCATCCTCCGGCGTTTCCGCATTGGCCCGGACCCCGATCTCTTTGATCTTGTCCACGAGAATCATCAGGTCTTTGTAGGATTGATTTTTGTCGATGTCGATATCCACCAGCGACATGCTGCCCTCATATACCAGGCCGCGCGTTCCGTTCAGGCTGATCCAGTCGCCTTCATGGATTATCACACCGTTTTTGGCATGAAAATTCTTTTGCTCCTGATGGATCTCGATATCCCCGCAACCTACGATGCAGCATTTACCCCAGCCGCGGGCTACCAGGGCCGCGTGGGAAGTCATTCCGCCTTTGGTGGTAAGGATGGCCTCTGATTTGTGCATTCCGTCCACATCTTCCGGCGAGGTTTCTTCTCGGACAAGGATCACTTTTTCGCCCCTTGCTGCCCATGCCACCGCATCAGCAGAGGAAAATACAACGCGTCCGCGGGCGCCACCTGGTCCGGCCGGAAGTCCTTTTGCAATAACCGGCGCAGTTTGTTCCACCTTGGGATCAAGCATCGGCAACAACAGCTCAACAAGCTGATTGGGACCCACCCGCATCACAGCGGTTTTAGCGTCAATCAGTTTCTCTTTGTACATTTCAGCGGCCATTCTTACGGCGGCCACCCCGTTGCGTTTTCCCACCCGGCATTGCAGCATATAGAGTTTTCCCCTCTCGATGGTGAACTCGATATCCTGCATGTCTTTATAATGTTTCTCCAGTCTATTCTGGTAGCCGTCCAATTCTTTATACAGAGCGGGCATGAGTTTTTCCAGGGTCTTGAACTGTTTGCTCTGCGCGTTCTTTGAATATTCATTCACCGGCGCGGGGGTGCGGATACCGGCAACCACGTCCTCTCCCTGGGCGTTGACCAGGTATTCGCCGTAAAATTTATTCTCACCGTTCCCGGGGTTGCGTGTGAAAGCCACCCCGGTACAACTGTCGTTGCCCATGTTTCCGAACACCATCGCCTGTACATTTACCGCGGTACCCCACTCATCGGGGATCTTTTCAATCCGGCGGTATTCCACCGCGCGCTTCCCGTTCCAGCTCGAGAATACGGCTCCGATTCCACCCCAGAGCTGATCCCAGGGATCTTCCGGAAACTCCGCGCCAAGTTCCTTTTTCACGGTTTTCTTAAAAACCTGTACCAGGGACTTCAGGTCCTCCGCGGTGAGGTCGGTGTCGTTCTTATATCCTTTCTCTTTTTTTACATGTTCCAGTTTTTCATCAAGGACTTTACGGATTCCCTTGCCATGACGTGGTTCGATACCGGCCGCTTTTTCCATGACCACATCGGCATACATCATGATCAGCCTCCGGTACGCATCGTAAGCGAAACGGGCGTCCCCGCTGTCGGCTATAATGGCTTTGATCGTGGTTTCATTCAGACCCACATTGAGGATGGTTTCCATCATCCCGGGCATGGAACGACGGGCTCCGGAACGGATGGAGACGAGTAGCGGGTTGTCCGGATCACCGAATTTCTTGCCGGTAAGCTTTTGCATTTTTTCCAGGGCTTCCTTTACCTGGACCGCCAGGGTTTTGGGGTATTTTCTCTTGTGGTCATAGTAGTAAGTGCAGACTTCCGTTGTGACGGTAAATCCCGGGGGGACGGGGAGGCGGAGTTTGGGGTGCCCCGCCATTTCGGCCAGGTTGGCACCCTTACCACCCAGCAGGTTCTTCATCGATTCGTTTCCGTCGGCTTTGCCGCCGCCGAAGAAATAGACATATTTTCCGGCTTTTGTTTTTGTGCTCATAGCAAATGGCTTTTGTACCCTGCATAGTTAACAAAGGCAACGGGCAATAACGGGAACAGCGGTCAACGGAGAACTTGATTAATATCATTCCATATCCTGTCAAAACCCCGGATAACGGATGAAAAAATTAACTAAGAGGCCAGGCAGGCCTATTCGTGTTCGTAATAGGGGATCTCATCGTGGCTGACCCCTTCCTTTTGTTGCCAGTAGGCCAGGGTTACGATATGCCCGTCGGGTGTTTTGAGTTGACGCCCGAAAATGGCATTTATGGGGTTGAATGTGTAATCGGTAACACCTACCGTATAGGTTTCCGGGGCGGGCGGTGGCGGTGGCGGGGGTGTTTCACCTTCTTTCGGTGCCGGGGCTGCAGCAGTCTTTGGGGGAGGCGACGAGATGGCTACAACTTCAAAACCGTTAAACTCCAGCAATTCTTTCAGAAAAGCTACCCGTTCCGGTTTTACATTTTTCTCAACGATACCGCATTTGATACCGTTTAGCTCTTCAAATTCGTGGTTCTTGTTGATCGCCATGGTTTTTCCGTATCCGCTTCCCGGCAGGAAGCATTTAGTTTATTAATGACTGAATATACTCATAGATCCAGCTAAGCAGGCCCAGGAGTACGATGCCCGTTCCGCAAATGATCATTCCCAGTTTTACAGCCCCCGAAATTCTAATTTTCTCGATCGGGGTTTCGTTCGGATCCATGAACATGGCCCTAACGACTTTCAGATAGTAGAAAAGGGAGATCACCATGTTCAGTCCCGCGAAAAGGATAAGCCAGAAATTCCCCGCACTGCTACCGGCGGTCAGCAGGAAAAGTTTTCCGAAGAAACCGGCAGTGGGCGGGATGCCGGCCAGTGAAAACAAGGCCAGCGCCATGATCCAGCTGAGAAACGGGTTGGTCCGGTAAAGCCCTTTGTAGTCACTGATACGTTCTTTCCCGGTATATTCCGTGATCACTGCTGCCACACCAAATGCGGCAAGATTTGAAAATACATAGACCAGTATAAAGAAGACTGCGGAAGAGATCCCCGATGCAGAGTTACTGGTCAGTGCAACAAGTATGAACCCAACCTGGGCTATGGAGGAAAACGCCAGGAAGCGTTTGATATTCTGTTGGCGCAGGGCGAACAGGTTCCCGATCAGGAGCGTGATGACCGCGAGGGAGGCCAAAAGCAGGTACCAGGTTTCCTGCATGGGCTGGAATACCTTGTACAATATGGTAATGAGAATAAATGCAACGGCGCCTTTCGATATTACAGACAGGAATGAAGTGGTGGCTACCGGGGCGCCTTCATAAACATCCGCAGTCCAGAGGTGGAAGGGCACAATCGAAAGTTTGAAGGCAAAGGCCGCAAACAGGAATACAAATGCCAGTACCTGCAGTGGGCTGCCATCCAGGCGTAGGGACAGTTCGCTGAAGCCCACGGTACCCGTAGCTCCATAAAAAAGGGAAATGCCAAATAAAAGGATCCCGGATGCGAATGCGGAGGAAAGGATCATTTTCATGGCCCCCTCCGAAGATCTTTTCCTGGCGAGGTCGAAGTTGACCATGGCTGCGACCGGGATGGATGACAATTCGAGTGACAGGTAGAAAATGAGCAGGTTTCCCGCGGAGATCATCAGGTACATTCCCAGGAGTGCTGATAACATGAGTATGAAAAACTCCGCCAGGTGTTCTGATTTCCGTAGCCAGTCGGCACAAAGAAGGGATATCAGGTATACACCCAGGCTAAGAATGTTCTTTTGCAGGGCAATCAGTGGCGTGGTATGGAACATATCCCCGAAGAGGGCTCCTTCCCGGTTGAAGAAGAAACCGGCGATGAAGTGCAGGAGCAACAGAACCTGTATCACGGGCAGCAGGGTACTGTTCTTCATCCCCTTGCCGATCTTAATGAACAGCAGCAGAAAGATGATGATTGAAATCACCAGTTCGTGCTTCATCAGTATGAGAAAATCAGTCATGCATATCTAATAATGAACAAGGGATTCATTAAACAGGTGACCGTACTTCGGTCAATTCAGATTTTAAAATTCCTTGTTCGGCGTTCATAATATTAATTTCCGCTTATTCTTTTCATGATCACCTCTGAAACGGGTTGCAGCAGGTCGTTCAGCCAGCCGGGCGCGATCCCGATAGCCAGGATTCCCGCTATCAGCAGGATGGCGGCAAGCCGTTCATTCCAGGCAGCATCTTTCAGTTCCAGGTGTGATTCGTTCTTTACCGGGCCCATGGCGGTTTGCCCGATGGCCCTTAATATGTAAACTGCAGTCACCACGATCGACATGGCGGCTGCAATGGTTGCGATCCGGTAAAA
The DNA here is from genome assembly GCA_049421765.1 of Chitinophagaceae bacterium. Lineage (GTDB taxonomy): Bacteria > Bacteroidota > Bacteroidia > Chitinophagales > Chitinophagaceae > JJ008. Next base: position 16,544 of record JBMSNP010000030.1, on the reverse strand, counting down.
TCCACCCGGGTTTTCCCAGGAGCCGACAAATACTGTCATCTCGGCAACAAATCCGCTGAGTCCCGGGAGACCGAGCGAACAAAGACCCACGATAAAGAAGGTCGTCGTGATAAAAGGCATCATTTTCATCAGTCCGCCCATCTCGTTTGTCATCCGGGTATGTGTGCGGTCGTAGATCATCCCGATGATGGCAAAGAAAAGGGCCGTCATCAAACCATGCGATACCATCTGCATCATGGCGCCGGTAAGTGCGGTCTGCGTTAGCATCCCGATCCCCAGCAGGCTGAAACCCACATGGCTTACTGAAGAATAGGCATTGATATATTTCAGGTCCTTCTGCATCATGGTGGCAAAGGCCCCGTAAAGAATCGCGATGGCGGAAAGAATAATAATGATCTGGGCATATTCCCGGGCGCCTTCCGGCAGCAGGTAGGTGGCTATTCTCAGACAGCCATAACCTCCCAGTTTCATCGAGATCCCTGCGAGGAACATCGATCCCGCGGTGGGAGCCGAAGAGTGACCATCGGGCACCCATGTGTGCAAGGGGAAGAGGGCGGTAAACACACCAAATCCGATAAACAAAAGGGGGAATATTATTTTTTGCAAATGGCCGCTCAGGTTAACCTGTGCAAGCTCGTTGATGTCAAAACTGTGTCCTGCGTTGAAATAAAGCAGGAGAATCCCCACGAGGATCAGTGCCGAACCACCCATCAGCATCAGGGCCAGTTTGTTGGCGCTGTATTCTTTTCGGCCACTGCCCCAGATTCCGATTAGCAGGTATTTGGGGATCACGGAAATTTCAAGGAAGAAGAACAGGATAAAAAGATCAAGTGAGACAAAGAATCCGTAGGCGCCCAACGCGAGCAGGATGAGCAGGAAATAGTATTCCTTGGTCATCTTTTCAATATTCCAGGATACCAAGACACCCGCCATGACCACAAAAGAGGTAAGAAGGATCATAATCACGGAAAGTCCGTCCACGCCAAAATGAAAGTTGATGCGCGGAGTGCTGAAAAGCCGGTAATTATCCTCGAAAAGAACCTGGGCCATAGCGCCGCCCGCCCGCTCCGAATTGAATGCATATAAAAGATAGAATGCGATACCCAGCTGGGCCAGGGATCCAGCCAGCGCGGTCCACCGCACCTGCGCCTTGTTCCGGCAGAGTAATACCGCCAGGGCAGTCAGAAGAGGAGTCGCTATGAGTAACAATAGGTTCATTCCGTGTTATTTCAGGACGTAAATGAGGACGACGGCCAAAACAATCGCAGCCCCCAGGAAAAAGATTGCATATTGCTGCACTTTTCCGGACTGCAGGGTTTTTATTTTTTCCGATACAAACTCGGTGGTATTACCGGTAAAGTTCACCAGCCCGTCCACCACGTTCCGGTCGATCCAGGCCGCAGGTCTTCCCACCAGGTTGAAAAGAATCTTTTTGGTAATGAATAAATAAATCTCGTCAATATAGAATTTATGATAGGCCGTTTTGTATAGTCCTCCCAGTGAAGCGGCCAGTTTACCCGGTCTTTCATTTTGTTTTTTATAAAGGACAAGGGCTGCCAGGATACCGGCCAATCCCAGTGCCACGGGCGCGATGGAGAACTGCAGGTGGAAATGGGATTCAAGGGGCAGGCCATCTGAACTAACAAATTTTCCGAAGGGGATAAAACCGGCCAGGGCGGCGCCCAAGCCAAGGATCACCAGGGGCATCCGCATGGTGAATCCGCCTTCGCTGTGCGGGGCTTCCCCGTGAGGGTGATAAGTTTTATTCCAGAATATGCTGAAGTACAACCGGAACATATAGAAGGCTGTCAGCCCGGATGTCAGTAACGCGATCCAGTAAATGGCGGGCTGGTGCTGGTAGGCTGCGAGTAAAATCTCTTCCTTGCTGAAAAATCCTGCAAAGGGAGGCACCCCGGCTATCGCAAGGCAGGCCACAAGGAAAGTGATATGCGTAACGGGCATATATTTCCGGAGCCCGCCCATGTCGTTCATGTCATTGCTGTGTACATAGTGTATCACAGCACCCGCGCCAAGGAAAAGCAAGGCTTTGAACATGGCGTGAGTGAAGAGGTGGAACATGGATGCAGTATAACCCAATCCGGCTTCACCGCCATATCCTGAAACCCCGAGGGCGAACATCATAAACCCGATCTGCGACATGGTGGAGTAGGCCAGCACCCGTTTGATATCGGTTTGTGTACAGGCGATCACCGCTGCAAGGATGGCAGAAACAGCGCCCACCCACCCGACGATCTCCAGCACCACCGGGGCGGTGAGTGCGAAAATGGGGAACAAGCGGGCCACCAGGAATACGCCGGCAACAACCATGGTAGCGGCATGGATCAGGGCCGAAACAGGCGTCGGGCCTTCCATCGCATCGGGAAGCCAGATATGCAGGGGGAACATCGCGCTTTTTCCGGCTCCGCCCATAAACACAAGCACGCTTCCCCAGGTAATGGCCGAGATGCCAAGGAAGGAAGTTGCCGCCGCATTTTTAAGGGGTTCCGATCCGGGTGAAGTCAGCGTGTCAATCAGGGTCCTGAAATCTAGGGTGCCTGATGTGTATGAGAGGATCAGGATACCGATCAGGAAGCCGAGGTCGGCAAACCGGGTAACGATAAATGCTTTCTTGGAAGCAGCCACCGCACTGGGTTTGTCGTAATAGAACCCGATGAGCAGGAAGGAGGAAACTCCCACCAGTTCCCAGAAAATATAGATCTGGAAAATATTTGAAGATAAAACAAGCCCCAGCATGGAAAAGGTGAACAGTCCCAGGTAGGCATAATAGGTCGCGAACCTTTTTTCTCCCTTCATATACCCCAGGCTGTAAATATGTACCATCAGCGATATAAAGGTGACCACCACGATCATCATCATGGAGATCGGGTCGAGGAGCAGGCCCATGTTGATGGACAACTTGTCTGTAAAGGGAAGCCAGTGATATTCCATCGGCACCAGCGAGGGATAGGGCCCGGTTTGGGTGGTGCTGAAATAGGTATAGGCAGTATACAGGGCAATTCCGGCCGAAGCCATCAACAGGGCCGTGCCAAAAAATCCCGCTGTGCGTCCGGGAAATTTTTTTCCGAAAAGTCCCAACAGGATAAAACCCACCAGGGGGAGCAGGGGTACCAGCGATATGATAGAGGCGTCGGGCATATCAGTATTTCAGTTCTTCCGCATTGGCCACGTCAATCGACTGATGGCTGCGGTATAAGTTGATGATGATGGCTATGGCCACAGCGGCTTCGGCGGCCGCGATGGCGATGATAAATACCGTAAAGAACAACCCGTCCATTTTCCCCGGCCACAGGTATTTGTTAAACGCGATGAAATTCAGGTTCACACTGTTCAGGATCAGTTCAATGCTCATCAGCATGGTGATCAGGTTCCGGCGTGTGAAAAACCCGAACACCCCGATAAAAAAAAGCGCGGCGCTGATGAAAAGTATATGGTACAATCCGGGGGACATTAAAAATGAATTTTGAATGTCGGACAAAGAATTAGGAATTTAGAATTTGTCGTCATTGTCTTAACTAGTCTATGGTTGTTTCGTTAATCTCGGATATTTCTTTATTCTTATTTCCTTTTTCTCTCAGCGCAATAACAATACATCCCACCATGGCCGCCAGCAGGAGCATGGATATCACTTCAAAGGGCAGGGCATATCCGCTTTCCTCCACATTCAGCATCTGCCGGCCGATATCCCGCACTGTGGGGGATGGCGTCCCTTCAATTACAGGGGGGAAACTGTGCCGGAATACCTGCAGCATTGTGAGGGCAAACCCGCAAAATACGGCCAGGGCGGAAAACAGTTTTCGCCCGGTCTGCTGTCGTTCCATTTTTTCTCCCGCCTGCTGGGTCAGGAAAATGGAGAATATGATCAGTACCACGATCCCACCCACATAGACCACGATCTGTACAGCGGCGATAAATTCATACTGGAGCCAGAAATAGATCCCCGCGATCCCGATCAGCGAGAACAGCAAATAGATCGCCGCCCGGAAGATCTGCCGCGTGGTAACGGACAAGACGCCGAAAACCAGCGTTAAAGCCGCCAACAGGTAGAATATGATGGTTTGTCCGGTCATGTGTTTTTATGGTCTACATACAGTTTCACACTTTTTGTACTTCTAATTACCAAACAACTGACTACCTCACTCCACTCCCTCCATAATCTTCGATCCCGGCTTATTCAGCACCTTAATCAATTCATTCCGGTCGAACACACTGTGTTCAAAGGTCTGCGCCATTTTGATCGCGTCGGACGGACAGGCCTCGATACAGAGATTGCACATTGTGCAGAGCTCCAGGTGGTAAACCAGTTTATCAATCGCTTTCTTTTTCCGGCCGTCGGGCTGGATATCGAATTTGGTGATCACTTTAATGGTTCCGTTTGGACAGGCGATCTCGCAGGCCTGGCAGCCGGTGCAACGATGCTCGTTCTTTTCATCGTGCGGCATCACCACTTCACCCTTGAACCGTTCAGGCAGATTCAGGGTATCCCGGTTATCGGGGTACTGTTGGGTGATGATCTCCTTATGATGGGTGAAATAATACAGGGTCCGCCGCATACCAGTCAGCAGCGACCGAACCGCTTGCCACACATCCTTTATGTATTTACCTGCCCCCATATCAAAAATGCCAGCCTAAAATGGCCATTAAGGTTACCAATAATAAATTGATCATGCTGATCGGTAATAAGTATTTCCATTCCAGGTTCAGCAACTGGTCGATCCGAAGCCGGGGGAAAGTCCACCGGAACCACATGATCAGGAAAATCAGGAAAAAAGTCTTGCCAAAGAACCAGAGACTTGATGGGATATAATCCATTGCATGGTTGAAGCCTTCCCAGTTCCCGATATGCAGCGGCATTGGTCCGCCCAGGAACAGGGTGGCTCCGATCGCGCATACAATAAATACGTTTACATATTCCGCCAGGAAGAACAGGGCGAATTTCATCCCCGAATATTCGGTATGGAAACCGGCGGTGAGTTCTGATTCGGCTTCTGCCAGGTCAAATGGTGCACGGTTTGTTTCGGCCGTTACGGCGATAATAAAGGTCACAAAAGCAATGATCGCCGGGATATGGCCCTTGAAGATCCACCAGCCGTTTGCCTGGGAGTTTATGATCTCCGACACCTGCAGGCTTCCGGTGAGTACTACGATAGCCAGGATTGAAAGACCGGCGGATAATTCATAGCTCACGATCTGGGCCCCGCTGCGCATTGCGCCCAGCAGGGAATATTTATTATTACTGGCCCATCCTGCCATCAGGATACTGATGACCATGATGGAGGAAACAGCAGACACATAGAGGACACCGATGTTCAGGTCCCAAAACTGGAAATTGGAGGCAAAGGCGATCGGGGCCATCAGGAGCATGGCCACGATCATCGCAATAAAAGGAGCCAGGTTGAACAGGAACTTATCCGCCCCTGAAGGTGTCATACCTTCCTTGACGATCAGCTTGATCGTATCGGCCAGCGACTGCAGCATACCTTTCGGACCTACCCGGTTCGGACCCAACCGGATCTGCATCCAGGCCGAGACCTTTCTTTCCATGATCACCAGTACCAGCCCGAGGATGGCGAAGAGCCCGATCACCGCCACCCCGGCCAGGACCATCTCGATGATCATGACCCAGGTGGGATTGAAGATTCCTCCCAGCCATTCATGGATCCAGTTCGCTATCTCGGAAAAACTCCACATCTTATTCTAAAATAAAATTCATTTTATCCAGCCCGCTATTACCGGTCTATATCGGGTATCACAAGGTCCAGGGTACCCATCATCGCGATCAGGTCCCCGATCTTCCCGCCCCTGGCCATTTTATCCAGTGCAGATAAGTTGGAAAAACCGGGTGAACGGAACTTGATCCGGTAAGGGGTGGTTCCTCCTTCGCTGACGATATACACACCGAGTTCACCTCTTGCCGTTTCCACCCGGGTATAAAACTCTCCCTTGGGCAGTTTCAGCACGGCCTTGGTCTTGGCCTGGAAATCGCCTTCCGGTATATTATCAATCAGTTGTTCCACTATACGGATGGATTCGTTCATTTCCCGGATCCTGACCAGGTACCTGGCAAAAGAATCGCAGCCGGTTTCGAGTACTTCATCAAACTCAAGGTTCTCATAGCCTTCGTAAGGGGCTACTTTCCGGATATCGGATTGAACCCCGCTTCCCCGGGCTACCGGGCCAGAACAGCCGTATGAAATCGCATCCTCCGGAGACAGGTATCCGATACCTTTCATGCGGTTCTGGAAAATGACATTCCCTGTAACAAGCTCATCATATTCGTGAATCTTGCTTTTATAAAGCTTCAAAAATTCCTTCACTCGCTGTTGGAAACCGGGGTGCAGGTCATGCATTACGCCGCCAGGGACAATATAGTTCATCGTCAGCCTGGCTCCGCAGGTCTCTTCCATGATGTCGTTGATGGTCTCCCGTTCCCTGAACGCATGGAAGAAAGGGGTAAATGCACCGAGATCCATCGCCATGGCGCCCCACCAGAGTTCATGCGAGGCAATGCGGGTAAGTTCATCCATCAGTACGCGGATGACCTTTGCCCGGGGCGGCACTTCCACCTGCAACCCTTTTTCCACACAAAGCGCGCAGGCGTGGTTATTAATATGGGCCGATAGATAGTCCATCCGGCTGGTAACATAGATAAATTGCCGGTAAGAGAGACTCTCGCACATCTTTTCGATAGATCGGTGGATATACCCGAGATGCGGTTCCACCTTTACAATGGTTTCGCCGTTCAGCGTAATGACCAGGTGCAACACACCGTGGGTGGCCGGATGCTGCGGGCCCACGTTGATGACCATTTCCCCTTCCCCAGCTTTGGAGGCAGAGTACTGATCTTTTATTATCTGTGTTTCCCTGTACATTCTTTTCTTTTCGGAATGGCTATAATTTTATCATGTTCACGGGGTCTTCAAAATCTTTTCTTAAAGGATTCTTTCCTTCCCATCCTTCTGGCAGGATCAACAGCCGTAGATCGGGGTGGTTTATGAAGTTTACGCCAAACATCTCATACACTTCACGTTCATGCAATTCGGCTGTGGCCCATATATTCGAAACTGTTTCCACTTCCGGGTTGGCCCGGTCCAGTTTTACTTTTACCACCAGCTGGTGCCTGAATGTGGTGGAAGTCAGGTGATAGACCATGGTCAGGTGTGTCTTCCAGTCTATACAGGTCAGGCAGAACAGGTAGTTCATCGACAGGCTGGGATCTTCCCGTAACCACCTCGCACTGGCGGGCCAGTCGACGGGTGCGATATTCACGTTGATCCATTCGCCGCCTTCCTCCACGGTGGCGGCGGGGATATGTTCCGTTATTTTGCTTTTTAGTTCTTCGTGGGTCATGGTCAGTCCTTGCCTGATTTAATTTGTTCACGGGTCAGGCCCTTTTTAATTTTTTCCTGCAGGGTGATCAGCGCGTGAAGCAGGGCTTCCGGCCTGGGTGGGCATCCTGCCACATAAACATCAACAGGGATCACGTGGTCGGCGCCTTTGACAACGGAATAGGTATTGTAGAAAAAGGGTCCCCCGCTGATCGCGCAGGCGCCCATGGCGATCACATATTTCGGATCGGCCATCTGGTCATAGAGTCTTTTCAGCACGGGCGCCATTTTATTGACAATGGTTCCGGCGATGATGATCACATCGGCCTGCCGGGGGGTGGCGCGTGCCACTTCAAATCCAAATCGGGAGAAATCATATTTCGCGGAAGCGGTGGCCATCATTTCGATTCCGCAACAACTGGTGGCGAAGGTCAGCGGCCAGAGGGAATTGGCCCGTGCCCAGTTGATCAGATCGTCCAGCTTGCTGAGCGCGATCCCGCCGCCCGGCAAGTCATGTACCTGCCCGGGAAATCCCTCCGCTTTGCTGTTTTGCCCGCTCATAGATCCGTTTATTTTTCAAATCTGGGGTGCCGCCGGATTTATCCGGTACTAAATCCATTTAAGCGCGCCTTTCCGGTGCGCGTACAGGAACCCCATAAAAAGTATAAAAAAGAATATGACGATTTCAATAAATGCCACCCATCCCATACTCTTAACCACCACGGCCCAGGGGTAGAGAAATACCAGTTCCACATCGAAGATCAGGAAGATCAGGGCAAACAGGTAATAACCCACGTTCAACCGGACCCAGGTTTTCCCCTGGGTGGGTATCCCACACTCATACGGTTCGCCTTTTTGTTTGTTGGTGGTGGCCTTCAACACGAATTTGGAAATGAGGATAGCAATGCCGGAGAATGCGATGGCTGCTATGATCAGAACAATGAGTGAGGAAGCCCCCATAAGCTTGATTGTAATGGCACGAATATAGCAACTATGGCCTGAAATCGGGCATGAGAATTATCAACGCGGATGCGGGTTTAAGTCATTCTGCAATTCATTACGGCGGACAGGGTTCAACCGTAAAGTTCCTGGTGGATCGCTCGTTTGTCGTAGCCCATATCCAGGATGTGTTTTTTGGCTTCATCAATCATGTGTTTCCATCCGCAAAGGTAAAATGAAGCGGGTTGCCTGTTTTTACAGAGATCCATATAAATGGGATGCACATACCCGAAGTGGCCGTCCCAGTGTTCCCGGGAAAGGGTGGGATGGTATTGAAAACCCGGGAGGTCATTCTCCATCTTTTTAAGTTCTTCATAATACAGGAGGTCGGATTTATGACGGCACCCGAATACCAGGTGGATCCGGGTAAAAGGGATCTTGTTCAAATGGATAAAGTTGATCATGCTCCTGAACGGGGCGATCCCGGTACCGGTACACACCAGGAATATATCTTCTTCCAGTTTCCCGGGCAGGGTAAATACACCCTGTGGTCCGCGGAAGTTGAGTACACTCCCCACTGAAACCTCATGGAACATATAATTTGTACCCAGCCCCTTTTCCGCCAGTACGATCAGCAATTCAAATACATTGGTGCCGTCGGGCCAGCTGGCGATGGAGTAGCTGCGCATCCGTTTATTGGGTTTTTCATGAATGGGCAGATCCAGGGTCACAAACTGACCGGGCAAGAAATCAAAGCGGGCCGTGCCTTCAACCTCGATCCAGTAGCGTCGGGTATTATGAGTATGATCTTCGATGCGGATAACCTTTCCTTTTTGCCAGGGTAACAGGGCCATGTAGCGGGATTTAGACGGCAATTTACGAAGACCAGTCCGGACCCTGCATTATTGGGCGTGAAAGGGAGGAAGTGTAATGATCCGGGCAACCGTTTTATACCAGGGTTTCTGTTTCCAGTGGTATTGCAGCACAAATTCATTTTCCTGAACCTGACTGGATATTTTCTCCGGTATTGTGGCCGATCCGGAGATCGTATCCGCGGGCTCGATCCGGAATACCCTGTCAGAGGTCAGGTTTACGAGTACCCGCGGTTCGGAATCATCCGAGAGTACGGGTGTTTCCACCGGGATAACTTCCTTAATGGCGTAAGGCTTACCCATTATCCAGACCCTGTCTGGACTTATGGATATGTCCGGGGCCATGGTTACATATATATAATGGTATGTTTTTGCCGAAGGTTTTTTTATTGTACGGTTGCCGTTTTCATCCGGGATATCCCGGATGGGAACGATGCCGGGGGTAAAGGTCCGGGAATACACGGCCAGTTTCATTGCCGGCTGACAGGATGAAAATTGCACTCCGGACAATAATAAAAGCAACAATGGATATTTCGTGAATGGTGTCATATATTACAAGATGCCATTTCGGGTTTTATTCCTGTAAATAAATTCCTAAAAAAAGGGTTTAAAAATTTACCGAACTTAGAGTAATTATCATGCCAATATGAAGGTACCCCTTTTGATGACCAGGCAAGGCATAGCCGCCCTGCCTTTCTTCTTTCTCTTGCAAATTTTCCTGCTTTCCTGCCAGGGGAATCAATCTGACATGTCCGAAAAGGAACCCGTCCCGCAGTCCGACGGATTGGAGCGAGCCATGTACCAGGAGTTCCGGATGACACGCGACCCGCAGCTAAACCGCATTCCAAGGGAGCGACTGGCCGATGCCAAGGCATATATGGAAACCCAGCAGGGACAGGGTGGTGGCTGGAATGGCCGGCCCTCCGCGCTGGCCTGGACGGAACGCGGTCCCAATAATGTAGGCGGACGTACTCGGGCCCTGATGCTCGATAAGCGGGATGCTACGGGCAATACCGTTTTCGCCGGTTCTGTCAGCGGGGGTATTTTTAAAACTACCAATTTCACCAGTGCCAATCCCAACTGGACTGTGGTCAATGATTTTCTTCCCAACCTGGCCATCAGTACAATTCTCCAGGATCCCGCGAATCCAGATACCATGTTCGCAACCACCGGGGAAGGCTGGTTTAATGTCGATGCGGTCCGGGGAGGGGGGATTTACAAAAGCACTGACGGAGGCAATAACTGGAGCCTGATGCCATCGACTTCCGGGTTTGAATATGTGCAGGACATGGTGATCGATAATAACGGGAATTTCTATGTGTCGCTTCGCAACCTCACATCTACCAACCGTGGCGTACTCCGTTCCACCAACCGGGGTGCCAGCTGGACCCAGGTCTTGGGAGCGCCGCTCGCAGGATTTGGTACCGGTCGGGCAGCAGATCTGGAAGTTTCATCAAATGGTGATGTATACGCAAGCCTGGGAGTCATCAGCCGGTCGGAAGTCTATAAATCATCTTTTGCCACAAACGGAGCCAATACAGGAGCCCCGGGCACCTGGACCAATATCACGCCCGTAACCCCGGCAACCACACAGCGAACTGAAATAATACTCGCGCCCTCCGATCCGCAGCGGGTATACCTGCTGATGCAGGACAGCGCCACCAACCAGGTGCTGAATATGTATCGTTCAAGCAATGCCGGTGCCAGCTGGACCACCCTCGCCGGTCCTTCCGCGCTGAATAACGGGGCCAATTCGCAAACCTGGTTCAACCTGATCGGCGCGGTGGATCCCAATAATGCCAATACGCTGGTGGTGGGCGGATTGAACCTGGCCCGCTCCACAGATGGCGGGGATAACTGGACGACGATCACCAGTTCATCCACTGTGCATGTGGATCATCATGCGCTGATCTATGACGGTTCTTCCAAACTGCTGAACGGGAACGACGGGGGTGTATATTATTCCACCAATATAAATGCGGGGACGCCCGCATTTTCCGCTAAGAACACCGGGTATAACGTAACCCAATATTATGCCTGCGACATTCACCCCGTCATTACCAATTATTTTCTCGCCGGGGCGCAGGATAACGGTACGCAGAAGTTCACGAGCGCAGGGATCAATACCACCACCACAGTCACGGGCGGAGACGGTGGGGTTTGTCATATCGACCAGACCGACGGACTATTACAGATCACTTCCAGTACCGCGAATAATTTTAACCGTTCTACAAACGGGGGGATTAATTTTTCATCGCTGGGGTCGGGGATCAATAATGACCGCGGGCAGTTTATCAATCCCAGCGATCTGGATGATGCCAACCGGATTTTGTATTCGGGAGATGATGCGGGAAAATATTTTGTGATCAGTAATATCGCCGGAACACCCTCCTCGCTTTCCGTGAACCTGCCGGCCCTGGGAAACATGGAAGTGACAGCGATTCGTATCGACCCGCAAAGTGCTAATACGATCTGGATCGGGGCTTCGTATGGTACACCTTTGCTTTCTCCCCGGGTGATCAAGATCAGCAACGCCAATACCAGTTCACCGGTGCTGGTAAATGTGGCCAACCTGAGCACCGTGCTGGCCGGCGCCGCAATATCTTCGATCGATATTGACCCGGCCAATGCCAATCATATCTTGGTTACCATCTCGAATTATGGAGTTATCAGTGTACTGGAAAGCACAAACGGGGGAACCAGTTTTTTGAGTATTGAAGGTAACCTGCCGGATATGCCCGTACGCTGGGGCATGTTCGCACCCGCTAATGCACAGTTGAACGGTTCCACCGGCGGGGAAGGCGGTATCATTCTCGCCACTGAGCTGGGGGTGTGGACCACATCACAGATCAACGGTTCATCCACGCAGTGGATCCCGAACAATAACGGACTGGCCAATGTCCGGACCGATATGCTGCGGTATCGGGCTTCAGATAACACCCTGGCTGCTGCCACGCATGGGCGTGGACTTTACACAACATTGCTTCCCTCACTGGTCACAGGTATCGGAGATCCCGTAGTCAATACGCCGGATTTTATCCGTTATATCAATTCGGAAAACAACCGGCTTCTGATCGTTCCCGGCTCCTTGCAAACCCGAACGATGTTCCTTCGCGTGTTTGATATGGCAGGCCGGCAGGTATATGCGTCATCGCGTCCGTACCGGAATACGGTAGTCGACCTTTCGGGTCTTCCCAGGGGAATCTATATCCTGCGATGCACGGGCGACGGGAGGGAAAATTATTCGGGGAAATTTATTCGCTAGTCCTGCAGTATGCCGGTTCCGGGATTCGTTGAATTCCTTATTTAAGCTGTCGATATCATATCTTTGCAGACTCTAATGAGTGTTAAGGATTTGCTGGAACGGTATCAAAACACCCCCCGCCTTTTTCAATTGGCGGACAGGCTCGCTATGGCCCTGCCTGAAAATTCCGGGAACCCGGCTCCCAAGATCTTCCTCGAAAACCTGCAAGGCAGCGCATCCTCTTTCGTAGTCTCCGCCGCCTTCACCCTGCCGCAACTGGAAGGGCTCAATCACCTGGTCGTCCTGAATGATGCCGAAGAGGCTGCCTACTTTCATAATTCCATGGAAAGCCTGACCTCGGCGCTGGACCTTTTCTATTTTCCTTCCTCGTTCAAGAACCGGAAAAATTTCCGATTGCTCAATCCCTCGCATGTCATGCTCCGCACAGAGGCGCTGACCCGGATCGCGGCGGGAGGGAATAAAAAAGTGATCGTCACCTACCCCGAAGCGCTGTTTGAAAAAGTGGTGCCCCGGGATCAGCTTTCTTCAAACATCATCTATATAAAAACCGGGGATACCCTCGATACGGGCGCCCTGCTCCTCCGCCTGGCCGACCTGGGTTTTGAGCGGACGGATTTTGTATATGAACCGGGACAGTTCGCCATCCGCGGTGGAATCCTCGATATCTATTCCTTCGGTAACGAAAAACCCTACCGGGTAGAGCTGTTCGGGAATGAAGTGGATTCCATCCGGATCGTGGACCCGGAAACCCAGCTGAGTGAAAGAAAGCTACTGCAGGTCAGCATCATTCCGAATGTCGACACCCAGTTCCAGGCACAGGAACGTATCTCTGTTTTCGATTTCCTGCCCGCTCACACGGTGATCTGGATGCAGGATTATGCCTTGTGCCGGGAACATCTGCTCGACAACCGGGAGGAGCTGGAAAACTTTATCCGTGTGCGGGAGGAACAGGAACAGGTGCTGAGATTGGAGAGTGAAGATTCAAGTCAAAGGAAGAACCCCCGGAAACAGAAGGACGATGAACAGGAAGACCGGCAACTTCGCGAACATATCCGGCTGCTCGATTTTATCAGTGTTCAGGAGTTTGAATCAAGTCTCCGGGATCGAGCCCTCGTGGGCATGGGTTACCGGGATACATTCCCGGCGGATTTCAAAAGCTTCACCCTTTCCTTTCAAACTAGGGAACAACCCGCGTTCAACCGGCAGTTCGACCTGCTGATCCGGGACCTGAAGTCTTGGGAGTCGAAGGGATTTGACCTGTACATCTTCGCCGAAAACCCGCGACAACTGGAACGTCTTCAAAGCATATTCGATGACCTGCAGGCGTCCCTGGTCTTTAACCCGGTCCCTGTATCCATACATGAAGGGTTTATCGACGAAGACCTGAAGATCGTTTGCTATACCGATCACCAGGTCTTCCAGCGGTATCACAAATACAGGGTCAAACAGGCCTATAATAAAAACAAGGCACTCACCCTGCGCACATTGCGGGAGTTGCAGCCGGGAGATTTTGTCACCCATATCGATCATGGCGTGGGCGTGTTCAGCGGCTTGCAAAAGCTGGAGGTGAACGGCCGCATGCAGGAAGCGGTGCGACTGATCTACAAGGACACGGATATTCTTTATGTCAATATCAACAGCCTGCACAAGATCGCCAAGTACACCGGCAAGGATGGCAGCGTTCCGAAAGTGAACAAACTGGGCAGCGATGCATGGAACAAGCTCAAGGAGAAGACAAAGACCCGGGTCAAGGAGATCGCCTTCGACCTGATCCGCCTCTATGCCAAACGCAAAGCACAGCAGGGTTTCACGCATACGCCCGATAATTACCTGCAGACCGAACTGGAAGCCTCCTTTATATATGAAGACACACCGGACCAGAGCAAGGCCACCGCGGATGTGAAGAAGGATATGGAATCACCTTCGCCCATGGACCGGCTGGTTTGCGGGGATGTGGGATTCGGCAAGACCGAAGTGGCCATCCGCGCCGCCTTCAAAACCTGTGTGGACGGAAAGCAGGCCGCTGTGCTGGTGCCCACTACCATCCTGGCCTTCCAGCATTATAAGACATTCCGAGAACGATTAAAGGATTTTCCCGTAACGGTGGATTATATCAACCGGTTCAAATCGGCTCGCGAGAAAAAGGAAACGCTGAAAAAACTTGAGGAAGGAAAAATAGATATCATCATCGGTACCCATGGATTGCTGGGAAAGGAGGTGAAGTTCAAAGACCTGGGCTTGTTGGTAGTGGATGAGGAACAGAAGTTCGGGGTGGGGCATAAGGAGAAGATCAAAACCCTTCGCACTTCAGTGGATTGCCTGACCCTGACGGCCACTCCCATTCCGCGCACGCTCCAGTTTTCCCTGATGGGCGCGCGTGATCTCAGCATCATGAATACCCCACCACCGAACCGGCAACCGATCCAGACCGAAGTGCAGGTCTATAACGAAGATGTGATCCGGGACGCCATTTATTTCGAGACCGAACGGGGCGGACAGGTCTTCTTTATCTACAACCGGATCGCCGGGCTGGCAGAAATGGCCGCCATCATCCAGGCGCTTTGTCCCGACCTCAGCATCGGATATGCCCATGGCCAGATGGAAGGACACGAGCTCGAGGAAAGGATCCTGGATTTTATCGATAAGAAATACGATGTACTCGTTTGTACGAATATCGTGGAGAGCGGAGTGGACATTCCGAACGTAAACACCATCATCGTCAATAACGCTCATCAGTTCGGGCTCAGCGACCTGCACCAGTTGCGCGGCCGCGTGGGAAGAAGCAATAAGAAAGCATTCTGTTACCTGCTGGCTCCGCCCATGAGTACCCTCCCGGACGACTCAAGAAAAAGATTGCAGACGCTGGAACAGCACAGTGAACTGGGAAGCGGGTTCCAGATCGCCATGCGCGACCTGGATATCCGGGGAGCGGGCAACCTGCTGGGCGGGGAGCAAAGCGGCTTCATGGCGGAGATCGGTTTTGAAATGTACCAGAAGATACTCGACGAATCGATCCGCGAACTTAAGCGTTCCGAGTTCCGGGATCTCTTCAAGGAAGAGATCGCCCGGCAGGATGATTTTGTACAGGATTGCACCATCGACACCGATCTCGAGATCCTGATTCCCGACGAATACGTGGAAAGTATCACGGAACGGCTTTCCCTCTACCAGCGGCTCGACAACTGCGAAACGGAACAGGAACTGGAATCGATGCGCGGGGAAATGGCCGACCGATTTGGTCCCATTCCTCAACCGGTGGAAGACCTTTTCATCACTGTTCGTTGTCGCAAGCTGGCCTTGGACCTGGGCTTTGAAAAAATGAGCCTGAAGGATAATACCCTTCGCTGTTTCTTCATCAACCGGCCCGACTCGCCTTATTTTGAATCACCCGTATTCAACAAGGTCCTGCAGTTTCTTCAAACCGGAACCAACCGCGCCAAACTCAAGCAGACCGGGAGATTATTCCTGCTGGTGGTACAGGATGTGAAGGGGATGGAAGACATTCTCCGGTTCCTGCAATCCATTCACCAATTTTCCGTTGAACCCCGGTTGGCGGGCTCCTGATCCCGGGGCAACCCATTCATGACATTCTTCGTTGATTTACAGCGTTCAACAGGGTTGGTGTATGTCGGCGAATTGCGCTAACTTTAATGAATTATCTGATGCTATGAGATCCAATCCAATTCCCTTGATGGCCGGGATATTGCTGATATCCCTGTCCCTGAAAGCACAGGATGACTCCCGGTATACACTCCGGCTGGCTTCCGGGCCCTTCATACCCGGAAAAAATATCACATCACCTCAGTTACGCGGACTTGAACAGCGGCAGCAAAAGGTATCCGGAAAATCTTTCGGGATTATCCAGTTTGAGCAGGTTCCCGGCGAGGCGCAAAAAATAAGCTTGAAACAAACAGGGATCACCCTGCTTGATTATATTCCATCTTTTGCATATACAGCCACTTTTACCGGGTTGCCTGATTCTGCTTTCCTCAGGCAGATGAAAGTAAGGTCCATTGTGGAACTGACTGCCGCCCAAAAAATGCAACCCGCCCTTGCCGCCGGGAATTTTCCCGCACGTGCCGTGAAAGTGGCCGGTACCGTGGATGTATGGATCAGTTTCCC
>JBMSNP010000029.1:0-35606 GCA_049421765.1 Chitinophagaceae bacterium | reverse complement strand
CGAAGATCACCATCATCACCGGCAACTCATACGGCGCAGGCAATTACGCCATGTGCGGGAAAGCTTACGATCCACGCTTTATTTACGCCTGGCCTTCTGCAAAGATCGCCGTAATGGGCGGAGATGCAGCCGCCAAAACCCTTTTGCAGATAGAGGAAGCATCCCTTAAAGCAAAAGGAGAAGAAATCACACCGGAAGCGGAAGAGAAACTCCTCGCTAAAATAAAAGGGCGTTATGATGCGCAAACCTCCCCCTACTATGCAGCTGCCCGCTTGTGGGTGGATGCCATCATCGATCCGCTTGAAACCCGGGTCATGATCTCCGAAGGAATCTCGGCTGCGGATCACAATCCCGACATACCCGAGTTGAGAACCGGTGTATTCCAGGTATAAAACAGAATTTGTTCCGGGATTGATAATCCGGGGCGGGCTCAGCATAGCTCAGGCCCCAAATTACACGGATCCGATATGATGAATCGCAAATTATTTTTACGTCGTCCCTCCCCCGCGTACCGTCCGGAAAAAGGTGAGAACAGAGGATGCCTGATCAAACACAACGTGTTTGCCCTCCCTCACAAAAGCGAAGTGGATCAGTCCCTGACCTATTCAGATTACTATTTTATCGAGGCCATGTTCCGTTATAAAAAATGGTATACAAAGGATAAATGAGCACATCCGTTACGATATATACCGATGGCTCCTCCCGCGGAAACCCCGGACCCGGCGGGTATGGGGTGATCCTGATGAGCGGTCATCACCGAAAGGAGTTATCCCAGGGATATCAAAGAACCACGAACAACCGGATGGAACTGATGGCAGTAATTGCAGGCCTGAAGGCACTCCGCAAAAAGGGAATGGATGTAACGATTTATTCCGACAGCCAGTATGTGGTAAAAGCCTGGGAACAGGGCTGGCTGAAAAACTGGATCCAAACGGGTTTTCGCGGCGGCAAGAAAAACCCCGATCTCTGGACTGAATTTTATGAGCTGTCCCGGTTGCATCGTATCCGGTTCAAATGGATACGGGGTCATGCTGACAACCCCTTTAATAACCGCTGTGACGAACTGGCGACAGAAGCGGCCGACGGGCATCACCATACCTTATTGAAGGATGAAGGATATGAAGGAGCCTGATACAACTTACCTGCTTACGGAGACATAAAATGAAAAAACCCACCTGTTTGCCGGGTGGGTTCTTTAATTACTTATGCGTTTCTCAGGCCAGTACGAGGGCGGCTTTTTTTCGTGTAAAATAATTGTACAGCACCAGGATCACCGGGAGAAAGACCAGGGTCGATACCAGCGAATTCCGATAGAACGGAATGGCAGCCTCATAACAAGTCAGCAATCCCTGGAAACTCCGGGGATAAAGACCATGCGCGGAAACCTGCCACACCATAAAATTGGAAATGATAAAATAAACGGTAGGTGCGGCGATACCCCCTGCCAGCAAATGACCATAACTGCGGCCTTTCAGGGCCCAGCCAAGCAAGGTGGCCGACAGCAAAAGCGCGTAATTTTTCCATTGGCCGGCATACAAACCGGCGTAAGGGAACAGGTCCTGGGCGTAAAGTACCTGGATTACCAGATCGCTGATAAAGAGGGCCAAAAGGGGAAGCATAAATGAAAAATCCCTGCGCCGTATGATCATCCCGGCAAAAAGGGCGATGGCGATCACCGGTGAAAACCCGGACCAATCCAGATCGGGGCCGAAGAAATATTTGCAGGTGGTTGCCAGGGCAACCAGCAATCCCGTGAAAAGAATCAGACGTCCGCTTACCTTCATAAAAATGCGATTAATGAACAGCAAAAATAAAAGAATTGAGCCAATTGGCCGGGCTAATTATCAACGGTTGTTAATTGCCCGAAACTGACCCGCCTTTGGTAGCACGAAACAAGGTGGTTTCTGCATATATCCCAGTGAGGGAATATTCCGTTCCGGCAGCAACTGCGGCGGCAGGTTGCCCGGGCCCAAGTTCCAGACCCTGCTCCCCCGCACGAATTCTTCCGTCAGTCACCAGCAGCAATTCCGGCAATAAGGCTCGGCCACGTAAGATCTGGTTTTCTACGAGCCTTATCTTTTCCAGCCTGAAATCCTCGGCGGGCGTGTCATAAAAGACCTGGCCCCGGCCGGTTTCCTGACCTGTGATAACATGTGGATAACAGGCTTCGCAACGCACATGCTTCATCAGTTCAGTCACATCAATATGTTTGGTAGTGAGTCCGCCCCGGAGCACATTGTCCGAGTTGGCCATGATCTCCACATTCTGACCTTCCAGGTAAGCATGTGGTACCCCGGCACCCTGGAAAATTCCCTCTCCCCTTTTCAAATGAACCAGGTTGAACAGATAGATGGAAAAAATGCCCCGGTCAAATGAACCTTTCCTCGCAAATGTGGCTGCAGCACGGGAAGCCCAGAAATCCTCATCGTACCGGTCCGGTTTTTCATTCCTGTAAAGAGTTGAAATTTTTTGTATCAGCGGACCCAGGATCCGGTCTACATCCGGCTGCGGCATCTCCATGATAAAGCGATAAAGACCCGGGTAACCGGATTCTTTGAATACCGGGAGTAATTCCTGGAACTCTACTATATTCAGCAAGGTATTTACAAGTTCTTCAGGAGGTTTAAACCCGTGAAGAAGCCAAAAATCACCAAGCGCCACCATGAGTTCCGGCTTGTGATTGGCATCGCGATAATTCCGAAAAGGGGCATCGATCGGGATCCCGGCCGCATTTTCACGTTCAAAACCATCACGGGCTCCATCTTTTGTAGGATGTACCTGGATGGAAAGCATTTCCCGTACATCAAGGACTTTCAGAATGAAAGGGAGCGCCCCGGTAATTTCAGACAGATTTTTTTCCCCTTCAGGAGTAGTCAACACCGCACTACCTGCCGGGTGAATCCCCATCCAGTATTCAGCAAAAGGCCGGCTACCCGGGTTTTTCAACCCGGTCAGTTCCGGAATAAAACGGGTACCGCCCCAATCATAATGCTTGACCACTCCCTGCAGGGGAAAAATGCCGGACATGAATTAAATTCGGTTATTGTGAAGTAAAGATAATGCATGGCCCTGCATAATGAACTGGGGAAGGAAGGAGAAGAACTGGCCGCGCAGTGGCTGGCATCCCGGGGGTACCAAATCCTCCACCGGAACTGGCGTTTCTCGCATCTCGAGATAGACATTATCGCGAGCAAAGGAAAATTCCTGCATTTTGTGGAAGTGAAAACCCGGTATAAAAACCCGTATAGTCATCCCGAAGATAATGTGACACGCAGAAAATTCCGGCGACTCAAACAGGCGGCAGACGAATACCTGTTTCGTCACCCGGGGAATCGATGGATCCAGTATGATATCGTTTCGGTTACCCTGCGACGGAACGGCGAGCCGGAGATTTTCCTGCTTGCGGATGTTTTTATGTGATGAATAACCGCAGGCCGGTGCATTTGATCCATTGTCAGGCAATCGCCGCGTTCATCATTTTTTCGACCAGC
The DNA here is from genome assembly GCA_049421765.1 of Chitinophagaceae bacterium. Lineage (GTDB taxonomy): Bacteria > Bacteroidota > Bacteroidia > Chitinophagales > Chitinophagaceae > JJ008. The sequence continues at coordinate 32,115 of JBMSNP010000029.1, read as the reverse complement.
CGGAAGGTGGCCGGGCAGAGTTCCACATTCTGTTTATGGATATGTGCGAAATCGGCAAATTTTTTTGAAAGATGCGGGAACCCGGCACAATCTGCAGGCCTGATCTCATAGATCGAACACATGTTGGTTTTGAGATCAAGAAACTGGCAGGGTTCGGTCTTATTCATCCAGTCACGGTCAGCTCCACGGTCACGGCGAAGCCATTTTTTCTTGAACTCTTCCACACTCATCTTGAAATGAGCCGAGATCCGTTTCAGATCTGCGGGAGTATATGTGGGGGTCATGGTCCGGCAACAATTGGCGCAGGTGAGACAGTCTGTTTCCTGCCACACTTCCTTTTCTATCGACTCGATCTTTTTATCCAGGCCACGGGGCTTGGATTTTTCCAGTTTGGTCAGGTACCGGCGCATCCGGCTTTTGGCATGCCGGGCTTTGGGACGGAACGAACGCAGATTAACGGGTTGTGATTTACTCATGCGCCCGAAGATAATAATCAAACGCATTCTGCGAACACCGGTAAATAAAATCGGTACGATCTTTTTCATTGGTTATTTTTGTTTTCCATCAACACAGGGACTATGAGATACCTAAGCATCCCGGCCATCGTGGCCATCTTCGCCTTTGCATTTGTTGCCTGTAAGTCTTCCAAGACCCCGGCGACATTCTGCGATACAGCCTGCCTGCAGGATACGATCCGTTTTACGGGCGAACACCCCCTGAAGCCCTATGTATATATCGCTCCGGGTGATTGCGGGCCTGTGAGCATTATCCGCGGACATGAAGCCCTGGGTGCCATTCTCAAAACAGATTTCAGCTTCAGCTCGGTGCGGCTCAACCCCGCCTTTGTTCGCTGTGTTTTCAACGATACCGCATACGCTTACCTGCTTTTCAACGATTGCCTCACCGGCCGGGGGTACCAGGTGAAGCTCCCATTCAATCAAACCGGCACCATCAGCCAGCGAAGCAGCGGCATCAACAATATTGATCCCAAATTTGCAGTAGCGGACAATATGATCGCCTTTACCGACCGGGGTAATATTTTTGTCGAAGAGATCCGCAGCGGAAAAAAAGCCATGATGACTTTTGGAAAAGGGCTTGATATCGATTATGACGCCCTGCATGAATATATCGATTCAGTACATGTGACATCAGAACGGATCTGGGTGAAAGTCAAGATCGATGACAAGTGGACGGAACTGGAACAAAAAATCACACTAGAATAAGATCCCGGACCGGGGAATCCCCGGACTTCGATACCCCGGGATTTCGCCAACGCTCAAATCAACCCGACACCCCGATGTGGGAAACCTACAAAAAAGGCTTTAAGGCATATCTCCAGCTGGAAAGATCCCTTTCCTCCCATTCCGTGGAAGCATACCTGCGTGATATCGGGCACCTGACTGTTTTCCTGCAGGAAAAAAAAGATCTCAAAGACCCCGGGTCGGTCACGCTCCGTGACCTGCAGCAATTCCTCAAATGGATTGCCATGTTAAGCATGTCGGACACTTCACAGGCCCGTATCATCTCGGGTATCCGCGCTTTTTACAAATATTGCATGCTGGAGGATATCACCAAATCCGATCCCACCACCCTGCTGGAGGCCCCCAAACTGAAAAGAGCTCTGCCCGACACACTGAGTTTCGGAGAAATCGAACAGCTGATCGCTGCCATTGATCTCAGCAAACCGGAAGGCGGACGCAACAAAGCCATCCTCGAAACGCTCTATAGTTGCGGGCTGCGGGTGAGTGAACTGACGGGTTTGCGAATCTCACAGCTTTACCTGGATGTGGGATTTATCCGCGTTACCGGAAAAGGAGACAAGGAAAGACTGGTCCCCATCGGAAGCAGCGCCATCAAATACATCAATCTCTACCGGAATACGATCCGCGTACATACCACCCCCAAAAAAGGAAATGAAGACATCCTGTTCCTGAACAACCGGGGCGGCAAACTATCCCGGGTCATGATCTTTTACATCATCCGCGACCTGGCTCTCAAAGCCGGTATCCGGAAAACCATCTCCCCGCATACATTTCGCCACTCTTTTGCCACCCACCTGATCGAGGGCGGGGCAGATCTCCGTGCCGTCCAGGAAATGCTGGGTCACGCCAGCATCACCACAACTGAAATCTATACCCATCTCGACCGGGAATTCCTCCGTAAAACGCTGGAAGAGTTTCATCCGGGATTCAGGAAATAGAGGTATGGATTGGTGTGAGAAGTTTTTTGTTTACTGCTCACTGTTTTTTCAACCTGTTTTCTTAAACACAACCCCCATACAAAGGAATGAACAGGAGAAGAAAGAATGACAAAACCTTTACACCAACGTCATCCCTTATCTCTCCTGTTCATTGATCATCTGTACTTTTAATTATTTGCGGATCGCCTGATCACCGGAAGAATTTTCCTTTTTTCCGCGGGCCAGCAGCTCTGCGCTTTCAACAAGGCGGATAAATTCAGAACGGTATCCTTCTTCATCGGCTCCTTTGGCTTTGCGGGCGAGACCCAGCACATTGTCGTAAGAAGCAGCCGAACGGTATTCGGAATTGCGCAGGATCATTCCAAATTGGGCCACGGCAGCGGCAAACCGGAAATTATCGGAAGTCGCGGCCAGGGGAACCTGTTTATCACGGACCGGGTGCTCGATCAGTTTGCTGACATCCCCATCGGGGGCTTTGTACCGGAATTTCACAGTCATTATCTCATCGCTTTGAGATGAACGGCTAAGGGGGGTCAGGTTGGACTGGTATTTCAGGGAGTCTGTTTTTTGAAGGAAACTGCTGTTTACTCCCACCGGGATGATCTCATATAGCGCGGTGACAGTATGACCACTGCCCATCTCACCCGCATCCTTTTTGTCATCATTGAAATCCTCCTTGGCCAGCATCCGGTTTTCATACCCGATCAGCCGGTATCCCTGTACTTTGGCGGGGTTGAATTCTACCTGGAGCTTTACATCCTTGGCGATCGTGAAAAGGGTTCCGCCAAATTCATTCACCAGCACTTTTTTGGCTTCAGTGATCCCGTCGATATAGGCATGGTTGCCATTTCCCTTATCGGCCAGCTTCTGCATTTTGGCATCCTGGTAATTTCCCATGCCATACCCCAGCACGGTCAGGAACACGCCGCTTTTTCTTTCTTCCTCGATCAGTCTTTCCATTGCGTCATCACTGCTTTCCCCCACATTGAAGTCCCCGTCAGTACAAAGGATCACACGGTTGTTACCCTCTTTCATCAGGTTTTCCCGGGCCACCCGGTAAGCCAGTTTGATCCCGGCTCCACCGGCTGTGGATCCCCCCGCTTCTAGCTGGTCGATGGCTTGTTTTATTTTCGTTTTATCCGCTCCGCTTGTCGGGGGTAACACGAGACCCGCTGCCCCTGCATATACCACGATCGAGATCTTGTCCTGCTCCCGCATCTGGTCCACCAGCATCTTCATCGAAGCACGGACCAGTGGCAGTTTTTCGGCGCTTTGCATGGAGCCGGACACATCGATCAGGAAAACCAGGTTGGAAGGAGGCAGGTTTTGCGTGGGTATTGACTTGCCCTGCAATCCGATAAGTACCAGTTTATGATCCTTGTTCCAGGGTGCATCTGAAATTTCGGTGTTGACCGAAAAAGGCTGATCGGCACGGGGCTGGGGATAGGAATACTTGAAATAGTTCACCATCTCCTCGATCCTTACCGCACCGGCCGGGGGCAAGTGGCTGCTGTTCAGGAACCGCCGGATATTGCTGTAAGAGGCAGCATCCACGTCGATCGAAAATGTGGATAGCGGGTTATCAGTTGCTTTCAAAAAACGGTTCTCCGTAATCCGGTCATATCCTTCCCGGTTGAAATCGACCACAACATGATCTGATCTCACACCATATGCTTCATTATACATAATCTGGTTCGAAGCCGTCACAGGCGCGCCCCGGTATCCGGGGGCCATCACTTTTCTCATATTCAGACCCTGGCCCGAAGCCATGACTTCCTGTTTTTCCACCGGTTCCTGCTTCATCACAACATTAATGACGGAACGTCCGATTATATCAATATCAATCGTTTCATGAACCAGTGATGAAAATCGGAGCTTGCCGTTTGCAGCGGGCAGGGTTATCCGGTAAAAGCCTTTCGAGTCGGCCGAAACGGCCGATCCCGTACCCAGGTGTATTACTGAAGCAAATGATACAGGCGTTCCCGACTCGTCTGTGATGCTTCCGGTTACCGTATGGGTTTTCAGCGGCCGAAATGCCAGGGTTAACAGCAGCACCGGCATGATCATAAATAGTAAGCGTTTCATAAAGTGTGTTTTAATAAAATAATTACGGGCTCTATACCCGGATGCAGGCATTTCCCGGATTGCACAAAAGGACATCCTCATTTTATTTGTTAATTTTAGCCGTTGGCGTTTATCCGTAACATATCCCACAGTTCACTTACAGACCAGGAACTGGTTGCCCTGTACAGGGAAGCGGGCGACCTGACCGTATTGGGGGAGCTTTACCAGCGGTATATGGAACTCGTATACGGCGTTTGCCTGAAATACTTCAAGGACGCTGAAACGGCCAAGGATAGTGTCATGCAGATCTTCGAAGAGTTGGTAACCAAACTCCGAAAGCACGAAGTAGAACATTTCCGTGCCTGGCTGCAACAGGTGGCCCGGAATCACTGCCTGATGCAACTCCGAACCCCGAAAAATATGAAGACCGTGGAGTTCAAACCCGAGTTTGTGCAATCGGAGGAAACCCTGCATCTGAATGGTGTATTCGAGAAAGAAGAGAATTTCAGGAAACTGGAAGATTGCCTGGGCGCGCTTTCGGAAAACCAGCGGGAAGTGATCCGGCTCTTTTACCTGGAAGGCAAATGTTATAACGAGATCACGGAAATGACCGGGCAGGACTGGAACCAGGTCCGCAGCCTGATACAGAACGGCCGGCGAAACCTGAAAAACTGTATGGAAAAAGCGGAAACACGTGCCGGCTCCTGAACATTGAAAGCTGGTTTAAAATGATTGAACTTTGTTAAGCCTCATGGCAAACAAACCCGACATAAAAAAATACACTGCGGCGGATATTGAAAAATATCACCGGGGTCAGCTTACGTCCACGGAAAAGAATGCGCTTGAAAAAGCAGCGCTTGAAGATCCTTTCCTGGCAGATGCGCTGGAAGGTTATGCCTTTGCCGGAAACGACCTGGCCGGTGACCTGTCGGATCTCCGCAACCGGCTTTCAGCACGAACCGGATCCGCAGGCAACTCTTCCATTCCTTCAGGCAAAAGCCGTTTCTCTCCCATGATGCGGGCAGCCGCGATGATCCTGCTGCTGGCGACTGCCGGTCTATTGGTTTACCAGTTCGCATTTAACAGGAAGGAACAAGGGCTGGCAGAATCCAGGCCCCCAACCGCCCTGAAGAACCAGGCTCCTGTATCGGATTCTTTGGCAATGCCTCCTGCGGAGGCGGCACGTCAAACTGAACTAACGTCTATGGCCGACAGTCAGTTGGCAGGACAAACAAGATCGATCCCCAAAAAACCTGTTGCAGGCAATGCCCCGGAAACGACAAATAAGGAAGTCGCAAGCGATAAAGCATCACTCAAAAAAGAAGATCAGACCGGCTCTATAGAGGAACAAAAGGCGATCCCAGCAGGCGAAGTTTCGGTTCCAGCTCCCAGTTCAAAACCGGTGGTGGTCTCCGCGTCGCAGCAACCCGCCCCTCCTCCAGGGGCCGTAAATAAAGAGAGCAGCCGGAAAGCGGAAAATGCAAAAGCGTTATCGGCTAAGCAAACCAACCGCGACAAAGACATGTCAGCCGGGAATGTCGTTTCAGCGCAGCAACCAGATGACCAGGTTTACCGCAACCGGGCCCTGAACACATTCAGGGGGCGTGTTACGGACGGTTCCAATGAAGGCCTTCCCTTTGCAAACCTGGCCGGCACCGGAGAAAACAAGGCCACTTATACAGATGCCAACGGGAACTTCGTCATTACCTCCCCCGATACGGTATTGCGTGTACAGGTACGTTCACAGGGTTATGATGACAATACCGTTCAGTTGAGGAATGATTTGGCCAGCAATCATGTGGTGATGCAGGAGGATACCAGGAAACAATCAGATCTATCAGCTAGAAGCAGGAATTTAAACACGGAATCAGGCCCCGGAGGGACAAAGCGGGAACCCGGGGAACCCACCCCACTCGCTGGCTGGGAAAAATATGACAGCTACCTCGCCAATAACCTCAATTATCCCGCCGGTTTCAAATCCGGTAGTGCAGGAAACGGGATCGTGGAATTGTCACTCGAAGTGGATAAATCAGGCAGGCCGAATAAAATAAAAATTGAAAAAAGTCTTTGCCCTGTTTGTGACCAGGAAGCGATCCGGCTTGTGAAAGAAGGTCCGAACTGGAAACGTGGCTCAGATAAAAATTCACGAACAAGGCTGATAATCAATTTTTAATTCATCTTACCTAATTATTTATTTCGAGAAAGTATTAGAGGTCATCTTCTCCATCGCTTCCCCTAACTTTGCCTTTCAAAACACCAGATATGAAGAAAATCTTATTCTCAGCCATTGCTATCTGCAGCCTCATGTTGGCGGATGCGCAATCCCTCAACACCCCGCAACCCAGCCCGACGCAAACTGTAAAGCAGAACTTCGGGTTGTCGTCAATTGAATTGTCCTACTCCCGCCCGGGAATGAAGGGTCGTCAAATTTTCGGCGACCTGGTTCCTTACGGTAAAATCTGGCGTACCGGGGCCAATAACGCCACGACGCTTACATTCGGAGATGACGTTATGATCGGTGGCGTCAAGATCCCTGCCGGCAAGTACGGCCTGCTCACCATCCCCGAAGCCAATGAATGGACTGTCATCATCACAAAGCAAACGGATGTCACCAGCCCCGATGCCTACAAGGCCGACCAGGATATGGTACGGGTAAAAGTCACCCCTGCCGAAATGCCTTTTGCCATTGAAACTTTCACCATCATGTTCAATGAAATGAAGAGCAACAGTTGTGTACTCGGCATCATGTGGGACCGTTCCTATGTTGCCCTTCCCATCAGCACCGATGTGGACACGAAAGTGATGAAGGCGATTGAAAACATCATGACCAAGGACAACAAACCGTATTACGGAGCCGCTTCCTATTATTACGACAACGACAAGGATATGAACATGGCATTATCCTGGATCAATAAAGCCACGGAAGCCAGTCCCAACGCACAGCCCTGGGTACATACCCTCAAAACCCGTATCCTGGTGAAACTGGGACGGAAAAAAGAGGCGATAGAAGCAGCGAACAATGCCATCCGCATTGCCAACGAAACCAAATACCCCGAATTTGCAAAGCAAAACGAGGATATTATCAAGTCCCTGAAATAAGTTATAAAAAATCTCCGGAGACCCTGTTTCCCGAATCTATGCGGAAACAGGGTTTTCTTTTGGAGGCAGGAGATTTTGCAGTAGCAAAGCGAAGAACACCACCCCAAATGCCCCGATCGGGTTTAGCCACAGAAATCCCATTTTGAAAATACCCACACGGGTAAGAATGAAAACGGTTAGCACCAGCAGTTCCGCCAAAACGGCTGCCCAGAATACCACATGACCTCTTCGGATACGCGGGATGAAGAAAGCCACCAGGAATACCCCGAGGATCACCCCGTAAAACAGGGAACCAAGAACATTTACCGCCTCGATAAGGCTGTTCCCGATATTGTAAGTGAACATGGCCACAATGATGCAGAAAACACCCCACAACAGCGTGTAGATCTTGGAAAGCCTGTACTCCTTTTCCCCGGAGTCCTTTTTCCGGGTAAATCGTTTATGGAAGTCCACCATCGTAGCGGATGCCAGGGAATTGATCGCGGCCGCGATGCTTCCCCAGGATGCAAGGAAAATAATGGCTATTAGCAATCCCACCAGGCCCACGGGCAGGTTATCCACCACGAACCGCAGGAAAATATAATTGGTATCATTGCTGTCCCCGCCTACTTCCCCGGTACTGAGCCATCCCTTGACCAGGGTCCGCAGGCTGTCCGAGCTTTTTTGTAAGCCCTGTAATTCGCCGATAGATGCGTTTGCTGTTTCCCGGTCTCCCCGGTCGGTGGCTGCAGCGTAGGCAACTACCGCTTTTTCCTTCCCTGCAGCAAGATTCGCATATTGTGCCTTCACGGTGGCAAACGAGTCCCTGTAAACTGAATTCTCCAGCTTGCTGATCTGGACATCGTTGAAAAATATGGGTGCCTTATTAAACAGGTAAAAAGTAAAGACCAGGGCTCCAAGCAACAGGATCGCAAACTGCATCGGTACTTTCACCAGCCCGTTCATCAGCAACCCCATCCGGCTTTCCCTGAGCGAACGCGCCGTGAGGTATCTTCCCACCTGGCTTTGGTCGGTTCCAAAATAAGAAAGGGCCAGAAAAAATCCGCCGATCACTCCACTCAACAGGTTATACTGATCGCTCCAGTTGAACCGGCCGTTTTCAAACCCGGTGGTGATCACGTTCAGCTTCCCCATTTTCCCACTCACTTCTAGCGCATCGGTGAAACTGACATGCTCCGGGAGCATATTCACTACCATATAACCCGCCAGGAACATCCCGGTAAAAATGATGATCAGCTGCAATTGCTGGGTATACGCCACGGCCCGGGCACCCCCGCTCATGGTGTAAATGATGAGCAGGCCTCCCATCAGGAGGTTGGTGTAATATATATTCCAGCCAAACAGCGAAGAGAGGATGATGGATGGGGCAAAAACGCTGATCCCGGTGGACAGACCCCGCTGCAATAAAAAAAGAAAAGAAGTAAGTGTCCTGGTCTTGTTGTCGAACCGGTTTTCAAGGTATTCGTAAGCCGTATAAACTTTCAGTTTCCGGAAGATCGGAACAAAGAATATACAGATCACGACCATGGCCAGCGGAATCCCGAAATAATACTGCACAAACCGCATCCCGTCGGTATATGCCTGCCCAGGCGCAGAAAGAAAAGTGATGGCGCTGGCCTGGGTGCCCATGATGCTCAGCAAAACCAGCCCCCATGGCATGCTCCGGTTAGAAAGAAAATAGCCGTCGAGATTGTGGGAGGTACGGCTCTTGTACAGGCCATAAAAAATGATGACCAGCAACGTCAGGATCAGTACTATCCAGTCGAACTGGCTCATGCAAACCGTTTGGTGAAAAAATAAAACAGGATGATCAGCAGCACCAGGAAACCCAATACAAGGACATACCAGCCGGTCCAGCTTTTAAACAACGGGGCTTTATCGTCATTTGTTTCTTTCATAACTCATATCATTTGCGCGTAAAGCGAAACCAACCCGACAAGGCGATCACCAGGCAAAGTGCCAGGCTTATAAATATCCCGATCCTGACTCTTTTTATAAGGGCCCCGATCACTAAACCCAGTACGATGGCAACCAGGTATGCCACTTCGCCCTTTCGCAATCCTTTTGTATTATCAGCCATATTTTTTATCCCGTAGGTTTCCGGTCATCAGAAGCTTTTGCGCTGGTTCAGGGCGATGATATTGGCCATCAGGCGGAATGCGCCAGGAACGCCTGCAGGCAGTTCCCGGAAGAAAACCAGCCCGGTATAGGTAAACCACCCCTTCCCGTATTGGGTAACCAGGAGACTTCCGTTGTCCGGTTTCTCTCCCGGATCCGCCATGCTGATCAGCTTTTCAAATTTACCTGACTCATCACTTCCGTGGTAAATACTCCGCTCCTGGATCCAGCCGGTGAAATCGTCACCGGTTATCTTGTTCGGAAATGTAAAGACCTGGTGTTCGGGTTTCAATAGCGTCACTGCGGCATTTTCATCGGTAACCCGGGTGCGGGAGATCGTAAAAGGATACGGTCCGATCCGGGCCCTAACCGGACCGAGGTTACTGCTGGTGTTATACTGAACGATCAGGTTTCCGCCCTCCTGTACATATTTCATGAGTTTGTCGTAGTGATTGTTCATCCAGCTGTGTGTATTATATGCACGCACCCCGGTGATAATCGCATCATATTGCTTCAGGTTATTCCGGGAAAGCTCCTTGTTACCAAGTAATACAACTTCATATCCCATTTGTTCCAGCGCTTCCGGTACTTTGTCGCCCGCGCCTGTGATATAGCCGATCTTTTTGCCATAGGTCTTCAGCTCCAGTTTCCGGTTCACCACTTCGCTTACCGTAAAATACCGGATATAGGGGATGTGGTCGTACTTAACTTCCTTCATCCCCAGGTGATACACATCTTTCCGCCCGTTGTTGGCATCCACTGCGAAATAATACTCATTGTCCCGGCTGGCACGGATCTCGTAGCTGACGGCCACGGTCTGATTTCTCTCATCAAACCGGAGTGTCTCGGGCCGGAAAGTTACTTTGGCCTGATCCGGGTACTCCTTCCCCACTCCGTCAAAGCGGGTTTCAAATCCTTTTTTCATTCCAGTGAGGGTAATAGTTCCGTTGATGTTATTATTATCCCTGGATATCTTCATATTCTCATCGGGAGAAAGCAACACGGGGGGAATCACCACGAGCGGTTGATAAAGTTCTCCTTTCACCGGGTCGGTGAACTTATACTTGACCGCACAGGGATATTCAAAGGTTTCCCCGTAAACCACCAGTTGTACCCGGGCTGTAAAAGAAGAGGCCACATCCGCCTGACCGATCTGTTGCTGATCGGTGACGTCAAAGTAACCTTCCTTCATCTTGCGGGCCAGCCAGTACGGCTGGGTTACAGGTTTGTTCCCCGGGATATAGATCATTTTGGAAAAGCTGATGTTCCGGTTTTTTTCCATTTTCCGGGAAAAGCTGCTGTCAAAATCATCCAGGGATACGCGCTGCAATACGGCATCCGCCCCAAGCCGGTTATTAAACAGGAAATTGAATCGGAGTGAATCGGTTTGTACCGCAAAAGGTTCACTGGTTGTAACATCCATAAAAAGCCCGCTGCACTGGGCAATCAATTCCCGGACCTCTTTTATCTTTTGTTCCTTCCAGGGATGATCTGGGATCGTGCTCATCTTTTTATACAAATGAACCAGTCCCTCCACGGATCTTTCGGGATGAAGAAGGTCAAAACCCCGGGCCAGGCTGTCGATGGCTGTGGAAATACCTGCTGCACCGGGCACCCGGCTCCAACCCAGGTCGATCCCGTCCATGAGGTCATTCACCGGCTGGTCACCCAGGGTCGCCTTAAAATATTCGAGTTGTTCACCCCTGCTGGCCGGTACGCCAAATCCCTGGCTTTTATGCTGGCTCCGGCTTTCCGCCGATATCTCACCATAGCTTTTTCCAAGCAACGGGTTATACCCGCCTACATCTACTTTGAACTGGTCTTCGCGGGTGGTGTTGTTCCCTCCGAAATTGAATGTATTCCAGAGAACCCTGCGGGCCTGCCACACTGAAACATATTTTAGTTGTTCGGGAAACCGGTTGGGATCGGCTGCGGCAGAGAAAGCTTCGTTGGCCAGGATGCCCGATGCAGTGTGATGACCATGTCCTCCCTCCCCGGTTACCGGAAACCGGTTTACGATGATATCGGGACGGAATTTCCGGATCACCCATACCACATCAGACAATATTTTTTCCTTGTCCCATTTGCTGAATGTTTCATCCGGGCTTTTGGAATAACCGAAATCATAGGCCCTGGTAAAAAATTGCTCTCCGCCATCCACGCGCCGCGCGGCGAGTAATTCCTGGGTTCGGATCATTCCCAGTTCAATTCCCTGTTCGTCCCCGATCAGGTTTTGCCCGCCATCACCGCGGGTCATGGAAAGGTACCCGGTACGAAATAACCGGTCTTTTGACAAGTAAGCAATCAGCCTGGTATTCTCATCATCGGGATGTGCAGCTACGTAGAGCACAGAGCCCAATACATTCAGCTTTCGCAAAGACTGATACATATCTGCCGAAGAGGGACTGACCGGTGTCTGCGCCAGGGTTGAGAAATAACCCAATCCGAACACGCAAGTCAACAAAAAAAAATTTCGCATTTTCATAAATATTTCACGAATATAGGTTTTGTATCCCCGGGAGACGAACCGTTCATACATCAAAACCGACCAGGTCACCGGGGGCCTACAAGGAACACCGCATTACAAAACATGAGTTTACCGTTCTCCCAGAAATTCCGGAACAATAAATCATCTGCCAGGAAAACAAGAGATCCGTTACCAAACTGTTGTACGCCATACAGCATTCCATCCTGCATCCTGGGTTTGAGCCGGGCACCTACAAATCCTGTAACGGAACTGTTCTTTTTGATTACCCCCACATTCCAGCCGTTTTCTCCCAGGTATTCGTAGAGCTTGTCATCCAGTTTGAGTGCATAATAATATTCCGGATATCCGAATGCCAGCGGATGTGTGTTGTCAATTTCAACTTTATAAATTGACCCGGCTGTAATCCCGGAAACGGCATCTCTTTCACGGTCTTCAAATTTGCGTAGCATTCCGTTGCCCTCAGCTTCATCGTTATCTTTAACAGCCGGCTCTCCACCCCCCTTTTCTTTTAGACCTATGTCGGCCTTTGCCAGCTGAGCCACCGCATTTTCCACTGCGATCACTTTCCCTCCCTTTTTGATCCAGGCCTTGAACAAATCTGCCTGCTCTTTGTCGCTGAGAAACAGGTAATTCCCGGCCGGCATGATCACCACATCCACCCGGCTCCAATCGAGCTGCCTGATATCATTCATGTTTACCTGGGTCAGCGGATAACCCAATTCCTGATCGAAAAAATTCCAGACCCCGCCTGCCGCGGAACTGTTGACTCCCTCGCCGGTAATCAGTACGACCCGGGGGGCTTTCAATACATGTACTTTGCTGCTGCCAAAATCAAATCCCTTATCCACCATGCCTGTACTCACCGGGTAAAGCTGAATCTGATTGGCTCCCGCGATCTCCGGAACCTGCTTCCACAGGTCTGCACCGGCTTTTTCATTGCCTGCCTTCAGGATCAGGACAGCGCCCCTGTCAAAATTTTTCCCGTTTATTTCAAATGGTCTTTCCGCATAACGAAGAAGAATTCCCCTGCGCATCAGTTCTCCCGCAGTTTTTACAGTCAGGATTCCGGTCCATGGCATCACATACCCGTAATCAGATTCAGTGTTCACCACCGGTTTGCTCACCGGCATCCCTCCCATATTTAATTTTTCCCGGGAGGCAAAGGCCTGTAACCCGTATACATAAGGAAGGGCCCAGGCTGTGATGTCGTAGGTCACGGAATCCGCCAGTTTTGGTCGCGGCTCAAACAACACTTTCACCATTACAGACCTGGGCTGAAGGGCGCTGACCAGGATATCATTTCCCGAAACGGAAAAATTTTCTTCACGGCCTGTATGGTAGTTGAATCCCCTGCCTGAACCACTCCCGGTTCCGTAACTGATGCCGTTGCGATCCAGCAGGTCCAGCATTTTCCTGATCCGCTGGGCATCCCGGTCATTGTATTTTATCACATATGATTTATACTCTCCCGCCCCTGCACTCACGGAGTTATTGAAATAACCATGAAACTGACGGATCAGTTTTGAAGCATGCATTGAAGCGGCTTCCACTGTGCTGAGTGAGGTGGTTAAATGATGTATGGTCCGGTCTTCCAGGGTGAGGGTATCCCCGCTTTCTGTGATCACCCCTAATCCGCCGGCTCCTCCGCCACCCTGCTCGTATGTCATACCGATCGAGCCGTTGAACATCGGGTAGGTATCCCCGTAAGATGGATAAAAAAGATCGAACCGGATCCGGGTAAAATACAACCAGTTGTTGGCGTCAAAATAAAGTGCATGATTTTTCCCTATGGTTTCCTGGAAACTCCGTTGCCAGGGCGTGATGTCTTCGTGCATCGGCTCTGCTGCGGGCGCGAAATAATAAGGTTCGTTGTATCCCTGCTCGTGAAAATCCACATGCACATGCGGCATCCAGCGGAGATATTGTACGACGCGGGACCGGCTCTCGGTCTGGGTTTGCCATACCCAGTCCCGGTTCAGGTCAAAGTTATAGTGGTTGGTACGCCCGGTGGGCCAGGGCTCATGGTGTTCGCGTGAGATGGGATCGGGATTGTATGTTTCTCCGGTGGCAGTTTTGAACCAGTTTACATAGCGATCCCTTCCATCCGGGTTCAGGCAGGGATCTATTACCACAACTGTATTGTGGAGCCATTCAGCCGACTTTGGAACAGACGGGTCTGCCAGTTTATACAGGGTGAGCATGGCTGCTTCCGATGAGGAAGCTTCGTTTCCATGTACATTGTAGCTCAGCCATACGATGGCCGGGGCTTTTTCCTCAACCGGGGCCATCCGGTCTTTGGCCAGGCTGGCCAGCCGTAAATTATTCATCCGGATAGCTTCCAGGCTGGACATATTTTCCGGGGAAGAAATGAAAGCCAGCAGCAACGGGCGACCTTCCGAGGTTTCGCCGTATGTTTCCAGTTTGACGGTGTTGACCGATTGTGCGGCCACATATTGAAAATACTGCACCAGTTTGGAATGCGGGGTAAACCGGGTGCCTATCCGGTAACCCAGAAATGCTTCCGGCGATTTCAGCTGGCCTGCAACTGAGCATATTACAGATAAAAAAAAGGAGAGAAAAAAACCCTTTTTGAGCATGTGTTGGTTTTGTTAGGCAAGTTAACGAACAGGGGCTGAATTATCCATTTTTAGCCTGATGAGTCTGCAGTGAATTCACTAGTTTTATAGGGCCTCTGGCATCCCTTTTTATGATCCAGCAACTTTTCCGGCTGTTTTATATCAGCCTCTTTCTTATTTCTTTTTCCGCCTGCCATTCACCCCAGCAAACCACTACAGATACCCGTGCTCTTGATCCGTTTCGGTACGAGACCCAAAAAAAGGTGATTGCGACACATGGAGCAGTGGTCAGTGCCCACCCGCTTGCCAGCCGGGTGGGTGTGGATATCCTGAAAGCCGGAGGCAACGCAATTGATGCGGCGATCGCCACCCACCTTGCACTGGCAGTGGTTTATCCCAATGCAGGCAACCTGGGAGGCGGCGGATTTATGATCGCTCGTCTTTCGGGAGGCGAAATCCTTTCCCTTGATTTCCGGGAAATGGCACCAGGGAATGCGCACCGTGATATGTACCTGGATGCAAATGGCAATGCGCGTACGGATCTGAGCCAGTACGGTCATTTGTCCAGTGGGGTACCTGGGAGCGTGGCGGGTCTTTTTGCCGCACATCAATACGGAAAGCTGCCTTTTGCCCGGCTGATCCAGCCTGCAATCGAGTTGGCTGAAAAAGGATTTGTCATTACGGAAGGAGAAGCACGTTCGCTTAACGGACTACAGGAAGACCTCCGGCGTTATAATACCCGCATCCCCGCTTTTATAAAAGAAAAATGGAAAGCAGGAGACACACTCAGCCAACCGGACCTGGCCCTTACGTTGAAAAGGATCCGTGACCGCGGAGCTGCCGGTTTTTATGAGGGAGAAACGGCCCGCCTGATCGTAGAGGAAATGCAACGGGGCGGCGGTATTATCGGATATGAAGACCTGAAAAATTACAAAGCTGTATACCGGGCACCGCACGTTTTTGACTACAAAGGATACCAGGTGGCGGGGATGCCGATGCCGAGCAGCGGCGGGTTGCTGTTGAACCAGATGATGAAGATGATCGAAGAGCGGGATATCGGGGCGATGGGGTTTCATTCAGTGCAGGCCGTACAACTGATGACCGAAGTGGCCAGAAGGGCATTTGCCGACCGGGCCGAATACATGGGAGACGCCGATTATTATAAAGTGCCGGTATCCATGTTGCGGAACGAAGTGTACCTGCAGGAGCGGATGAAAGATTATCATCCCGACCGGGCCACGCCCAGTTCCGAAATAAAACCGGGTGAGTTGCTCCGTGCCGAAAGCGAGGAGACCACGCATTACAGTGTGATCGACCGTGAGGGAAATGCAGTGGCTATCACTACGACACTGAATAATTCCTACGGAAGCCGGACCGTGGTCGGCGGAGCCGGTTTTTTCCTGAACGACGAAATGGATGATTTCAGTATCAAAACGGGCGTACCGAATATGTTCGGAGCACTTGGCGCTGAAGCCAATTCCATCAAACCCGGGAAGCGGATGCTGAGTTCGATGACCCCTACGATCGTATTAAAAGACGGGAAACCTTTCATCGTGGTGGGTACACCAGGCGGCACCACCATTCCCACTCAGATATTTCAGACACTTGTGAATATCCTTGACTTCAACATGAATTCAGAGGACGCGGTAAACAAACCCAAGTTTCATCACCAGTGGATGCCTGATGAAATTTTGACAGAGAAAGGATTTCCGGCACCGGTAAAAGAAGCCCTGCAAAAAATGGGTTATCATTTTGCAAAAGAAAGAAGCGGAATCGGCCGCACCGATATCATCCGGGTGCTGCCAGACGGAAAATTCGAAGCCGTGGCAGACAGTCGCGGGGAAGACGGAGCGGATGGCTATTAGATGGAAGTTGTGAGTTAGGCGTTTTAAACTCTCAACTCCTGATTCAGAACTCTTAACCGATATCTTGGAAATCAAAACCATTAAGTCACCTCTTAAACCAAAACCATGGCCTCCCTCGGAAAAGATTACCTGCAAACCGCAATCCGCCGGTTTAAATACTACAAGGATCTTGGCGACAAGACCTTTGAACAATTGAATGAATGGGATTTCCATTACCGTCCCAATGATGCCTCTAACAGTATTGCTACCATCATCCGGCACCTGGCAGGGAATATGCTGAGCCGATGGACCAATTTCCTTGAAGAGGACGGGGAAAAGGAATGGCGTCACCGCGACCAGGAATTCGAGATCGTGGAACAATCCAAAGAAGAACTCCTGGATAACTGGAGCAAAGGATGGGACCGTCTATTGTCATCCCTTGCTTCCCTTTCTAAAAAGGATCTGAAAAAAATGGTCCTTATCCGGGGGGAGAAACTAAGTGCTGTGGATGCCATCAACCGCCAACTAGCTCATTATCCTTATCATATCGGTCAGATCATTTACATTGCCAAAACGATCAAGAACAAAAACTGGAAAAACCTCTCCATCCCGCCGGGTGAATCAGAGGCATTCAACGATTCTGCCGGACCCAAGGATCCCGCCCGGAGTTATTAAACCTTGAAAAGTCATAAACAATTGCACATCAGTCGGTAACAATTGGGTTTCGGGGTTGCAAAGACCGGATTTAATAGCTACTTTTAACGCTTATACCATTTTATAACTGACTGTATGAGAAAGACCGGTATTCTGTACCTATTAGTATTGATCGCCCTGTCGGGTAATGGCCAGGCTGAGTTTGGCCTTTTTGCAGGCCCCCAGATCACTTCCGCCAAATATTCAACCCCTGAGATCAACCTGGGAAAGACAAGCCAAAAAACGGAGCTGAAGTACGGCTTCCAGGCCGGTGGCACCTTGCGGGTGCAGTTTGAGAACCGGTTTTATTTTTCACCTGCTGTTTTTTACAGCATGAAAGGTTTCAAGGTAACCCTTACCCGGCCATCCCTCCCGCCCGACACAGCGGCGGTGAACAACGATGTAACCCTGCATACTTTTGAACTGGCCCCACTGTTCCAATATAATTTCAGTTCTGAACCCGGTCATTTTTTTATCAAGGCGGGCCCATCCATTGATATACAACTCACCGGCAGGGAAAAATACAATACCTCCGGTGGCGGTTCAGTAAGCCGGAATATGAAATTCGGGTTTGCAGATTACGGTCGTTTTGGAGCTAACCTGCTTCTGCATCTTGGTTATGAGTCAGCCGGAGGGCTGGTCATATTTGCTCATTATACTCACGGGGTCGGCAGTATCGTAAATACGGATAAAGGCCCGCGGATCGTACACCGGGCGGCGGGACTCTCGATCGGAAAGTATTTTAACCGGAAATAAATTACTGGCTTAATTAAATCCCCAGGAGAAACTGGTCATTGATATATTTTGCCACATCCGAAAGCTTCCTGGACTTTTCAAATACGGCCACCTGGCGGTCTGCTCCGGTACCGTTCTCGAGGATCTTATTCACATATGCCACACGGTGGCGGCTACCGAGATGATCCAGCACAGGGTCCAGAAATTCCAGCAGTTCGTAAATCAGGGCCCGGGTATTCACTTCCTCTTCTTTCCCGAAATCGATCAGGTATCCGTCAACTCCATAGCGGCTGGCCCGCCATTTGTTTTCGTTCAGCAGGGCCCGGGAATACTGTATAAAGTTCAGGTTCTTTGAACGCAACATGTATATCCGCGCACAGATTGCCTGGAATAAGGCGGCCAGGGTGATGGTCTCGTCTACGGTCAGCGGGATATCACAAATACGAAACTCCACCGTGTTGAAAAACGGGTGTACCCGCAGGTCCCACCAGATTTTCTTGGCATTATCAATGCAGTTGGTTTTGATCAGGAGTTTTACATAATTGTCATAGGCCTCAATGCTTTCAAACGCATCCGGGATACCGGTTCGGGGAAATTTATCAAAAACCTTTGTGCGGAATGATTTATAGCCTGTCATCCTTCCTTCCCAAAATGGGGAGTTGGTGCTCAGGGCGAAAATATGCGGCAGGAAGTAGCGGGTGCTGTTGGCAATGTGATTGGCCATCTCCCGGCTTTCCATTCCCACATGCACATGCAGTCCGAAGATCAGGTTGCTGCGCGCCGCGTCCTGCAGCTCATTCACGATTTCATTATACCGGATATGATCGGTGATCAGCTGGCTCTCCCAGTGGCTGAATGGATGGGTTCCCGATGCCCCCATCGCAAATCCCAGGTTGTCGGCGATACCAGCGATGGTCCGCCGGAGGGCAGCAACGTCTTTAAAAGCCTCATCCGCATCCGAACATATATCCGTTCCCACTTCCACGACGGCCTGGTGCATTTCGGCCTTCACCTTATCCTTGATCACTTTTTGTCCTTCCTGGACGATCTTCTGCTCATGGCTCTTTAACTCGTACGTGTGGGGATCGAGCACCATATATTCCTCTTCCACACCGAGCGTGAAGGTCTTGTAATTTAGGTTCATCGTTGTTGCATTACACTATTAATTAATAAGCATTAATTAATAACCAATGAGATTTATTTACATCAGGCTCATCTTGTTACTCCCCCGCCTCACATATTCACCCCAGGTCAGGTTGTCCTCCCCTTCCTTGCAGGAAAGAGCCTTTTCTATGGCGAAGTTGGCGGCTGTTTCCACCACCCACTCAAAGTTTTCGGCCCCCACACTGTTTATGTCCGCATCAGGAGCAGGGTTGCAGAAATCGATCGCATATGGAACCCCGTCCCGGACCGCCAGTTCCACGGTATTGAAATCATACCCGAGATACGCATTGATCCGCAGCACGATTTCGGTCATTTGCTTCAACCTTTCGGCTGAAGGTTTAAAGTCGGCCACATACCGGAGGTGATGTGGGTTTCGGGGTTCATACGACATGATCCGGACATATTTGCCCCCGATGCAATAACAACGGTAATATTCGGTAAAAACGATCTCTTCCTGGAGCAACATGACCAACTGGCCGGTTTCGCCATGCTTGGTGAAGAAATCATCTGCACTGGCCAGCCGGTATACGTGTTTCCAGCCACCACCTGCAAAAGGTTTCATATAGGCAGGAAACCCGACGTATTTAAAAATATGATCCCAGTCGAGCGGGTAAGCCAGGTTGCTGAATGAATCGGCGGAAGTATCATCAGGAAGATCACGTGAGGGTATGATGGCCGTTTTCGGAACAGGCACCCCTATTTTCGTCATAAGACAGTTATTAAAATACTTGTCATCTGCACTCCACCAGAACGGGTTGTTGACAACAGCCGTACCGGTCACCGCGGCATTCTTGAGCCAGGTCCGGTAAAACGGAACATCCTGTGATATCCGGTCAAGGATCACAGCATAGCCGGCAGGATCCCCCTGCAGGGCTTTGTCGATGCGGACTGGCTCCGCCATAATTCCAGGCACATTTTTACTGTTGACCCTTGCCACAAATGCCTCGGGGAATGAACGTTCTTTTCCATGCAGGATTCCGATCTTCTTCATACGTATTTTTTATTGATGAGATAAACGATGTGCTTAATTGGGCTGAACCTGTGCGGAACGTTCAAAATTATTTTTAAAGGGGCATATAAACAAATCCCGGGGGTGTTTTATCATCCGCAGTACTTCCGAAGATCAACTCCCCCGATTTGATTAAATCCTTACTTTTGATTCCATGGCGATGCCTTTTTCTGAAGCCGACATCCTCACGGAGAATGTCTGGATCCGTTCCCGATACCTGGACCGAAATACCGATCTGGATTTCTTTCTGCCACCGACCGAAATGACCGGTGAGGACCTAACCCTGCTCCTGATCAATGACGGTCAGGATATGGGAAAAATGCACTTCGATTCGATTTTACGCAAATTATATGCGGCCGGCGAACTGAGACCGGTCTTATGCTGTGCCATCCATGCCGGGGCCGACCGGAAACTGGAATACGGCACACAGCATACCCCGGATTATAAAAACCGCGGCAACAAGGCCGGGCAGTACAATGCGTTTGTACTGGAAGAGTTGCTCCCTTTTATCCGGGAAAAATTCAACCGGTTCGCCTTCTCCGAAACCGCTTTTGCGGGTTTTTCGCTCGGCGGTCTCAGCGCCATGGATATTGTCTGGAACAACCCAGCCGTTTTCAGCAAGGCCGGCCTTTTCTCCTCTTCATTCTGGTGGCGGAGCCTCGGCCAGGATGACCCCGAATACGACGACGACCGTCACCGCATCATGCACCAGCAGGTACGAAACGGGACCTATGCTCCCGATCTGAAATTCTTTTTTCAGTGCGGAAAACTTGACGAAAACCGCGACCGCAACAAAAACGGGATCATCGACTCCATCGACGACACCCTCGATCTTATCAAAGAACTGGTGGCCAAAGGCTACGAACGGGAAAAAGACATCACTTACCTCGAACTGGAAGACGGGCATCATGATGTGTTTACCTGGGGACGGGCCATGCCGGAATTTCTGAAATGGGGTTGGGGAACGGGGGAGTGATACGTTTAAAAGTAGTTGACGGTTGTTGAATTATGGTTGAACTATTTTGAATCATCACCGATTTGCGGGTAGTTTGTTTTCAGTTTACAGTTTAGTGTTTACAGATAATATCTGTTCCAAATGATTCATTCACTGCAAACCGAAAACCGTAAACACAAGACATTAAATAAAAAAAGATCCCGTCCTGAATTCAGAACGGGATCTTTTTTATCTGGCAGAATCTTAGTTATTGAAGATATACCGTACTCCCAACTGGATCGAATACGTGGAAGCCACGCTCACGACATCGCGGAAAGTGCGGGTGATCATCTGGCCGCGGTCGGTAGCCAGTTTGAAGGTCGGTACAACCGATCCGCCCGGTACCAGGCTGTTCTGGTTTTGCGGGATCAGGATAGAGGTCGCATTCACCGCCTTGAACTTCCCCCAGCTGTTGTTGATCAGGTTACCAGCGTTGAAGATATCAACAGTAAACTGAAGTGTATTGCGGTATTTCCCGGCATTTACAAATACGTCCTGGATGAATTTTACATCCAGCTGGTTTCTCCACGGTGCAAGAGCCCCGTTTCTTTCTGCATACTGTCCGCGGTGTGTGCGGAGGTATTTATCCTGCTGAACGTAGTTTTCAAACAAAGTACGCTGTGCATTCTGATCATAAACAACCCCGTTCTGGGTGTGGCTCACAAACTGCATTTGCTGTACTTCTGCCGCAGTCGGGATATAGATCAGGTCGTTTCCTGAAACCCGGTCGCGGTTGAAATCCGCTCCGTATACATAAGAGAAGCGGTAGGCGGCAGATCCCTGGTAGATCAGGGTAATGGTCGAAGCCAGGTGCTTCAGGTATTCTTTGCGGTAGGAGATCGTTCCGATCAGCCTGTCAGGCATTACATATGCTGCATGTGAAAGTTCAGGTGTATTCAGCGAGTTCACCTGCTGGCGGTTCTGGTAGGTTCCCAGGGCCTGGTCTCCATCCCCGTCGAACAGGTTTGCTGCGATGGATTTGGTATACGCGATAGATCCGGACAATCCCTTGCTGAACGGTTTCTCTATGTTGATTGTCAAAGACCCGTAATAGCCCTTGGATTTGGGGGCGTTGTCGATGATAGCCACGTTGAACTGAGACCCGTTAGAAACAAAAAGACCACTTGAACTGATCGTATTGATGTAACGGGTAGGATCAGTAGTTCCGTACATCATACGGCGATCCGGATAACCCGCCACATTCAGCGGCTGGGGTGACAGGTAGTTGGGGTTCCGGAAGAAAGCAGTCTTCAGGTCCTTATTATAGATAGCTTCAATTGTCGCTATCAGCCCCCAGGGCAATTTGGTATCGATGGCAATGCTGGACTTCCATGTCTGCGGGTTTTTGAAATCGCGGTCCATGGCGGTAACAGATGCCGGTACGATTGTTCCGGCCTGGGGCACGGAAGCAGGGCGGTAAGCAGCCGGATCGGGGTTAAAGGGACCCGGGGTATTGGACTGTCCGTTAAAGTTCTGGGTGATCTGCAGCATTCCGTTATCCCCGGACTGGCTTACGATCCACACAAAAGGAATCCGTCCGGTGAAGATACCGGTACCCCCGCGGATCTGCAGGGAGCGGTTTCCGTACAGGTCCCAGTTAAAGCCCCAGCGTGGTGACCACATGATGGTCTTGCTGGGAAGCAGACCGGTATTGACCCTTTCCCCGTCGGCAAAAGTCTGTGCAAGTACCAGCGGGTGTGTGATGATCTGGGGAACTCCGGGATAGGTCGGCAGATCCAGGCGCAGACCCAGGGTCATGCGGAAGTTTTTATTAACTGAAATTTCATCCTGTCCGTACACAGAGAACTGCCGGAACTTGAACGCGGAGAAAGCAGGTGCGAAGTTCTTTGACAGGGAGTAAGTCAGTACGAAATCACGGGGATTGACACCACTTACAAAATCATTCCAGGTATTGAATACATAGTAGCTGGTTGCAAAACGCTGGAAACCGTTGATGGTTTCACTTTGTTCAAACTGACCACCCACAGTCCAGCTGTGTTTGTTTTTTGTCCAGCTGAAATTGTCGACAATCGAGTATACTTTCACTTTCCGCAGGTTGCCAAAAGTAAAAGGTTCGTATCCGAAGGTCACATAGTTGGCAGGGGTAGACAAGGCCGTGGAACTCATGATATCCACCAGCGGGAACACCTGGCTTTCAGAAGAACGGGAGTCGTTCTGATAGGTATAAGTGGCCCGGAGTACATTCGAAACCCGGCCCCAGTTTGAGTTCAGCTCCGTGGCGAATGAGTAAAAATTAGCACCCTGGAAATAGTTTGAATTTTTGTACCAGAGGGCGTTGTTGCTGGTACGTCCCAGACCGCTCGGGTAGTTAAACCCGGAACCACCGGTCGAACTGCTCAGGGGGTTTGGCTCTCCGCCTTCCACCTGGCTGTAGCGAAGCACCAGGTTGTGCTTGTTATTGATGTTCCAGTCCAAACGTGCCATATACTTTTTCCGCTCGATATTCGGTGTGTAATTATCATACGGCCCGGTGATATAACCATAATTGGTCAGGAGGTAATTACTGATATAGTTCAGGGAGTCTGCAGTAGGACGGGCCACGTTCGGTGAACTTCCGTAAGGAGCCGCGGCTGTTGCTGCAAAATTGGTCTGGATCGCTTTGGGCTGGACTTCACTTTCATAGTTAAGGAAGAAGAACAGTTTGTTCTTGATGATCGGGCCGCCTATGCGGAAACCCCACTGTTTGAAATCTTCAACCGGGCGGATGAATTTCTCTTTCTCCACCTGGTCGCCCCGGTATTTTTCATTACGGAAATACTTGTAAACGGATCCGGCAAACTGGTTTGTACCCGAACGGGTAACCGCGTTGATGGCGCTGCCGATAAAACCGGACTGGCGTATATCAAAGGGGGTCAGGTTAACAGATATCTCACCGACGGCATCCAGGGATATCGGGGCCCCGTTAGCCGGGAGGTTGCTGCCGATACCAAAGCTATTGTTGAAGTCGGCACCATCAATGGTGAAGTTGTTCTGACGATAGTTACCACCCCCGATACTTGGCCCGTTCGATTGGGGGGTAGCCCGGGTCAGGTCGTTCAGGCTCCGGGTAATGGTCGGGAGATTGGTGATTTGCCGCAGACCGATATTGGTTACCGCACCGGTCCTGTTTTTATTCAGGATCAGGCTGCGACCACTGGTTGTAAGTACCACCGTCTCCAGGGTAGTCTCGGACTTCTTAAGAGAAACATTAAGGACAAATGATTCTGCCAGCTGGAGGAAAACATCTGTAAATGTTTCCTTGTCGTAACCTACATAAGATACTTCCACCGTATACGGACCACCGGACCGCATATTATCGATACGAATCACTCCGCCCGTACGGGATATGGTCGTATACTTCGTGCCGGTAGGCAGGTGGGTGGCTACGATCGTTGCACCAACAAGGGCTTCATCGGTTTTGCTTTTCACAGAACCGGCAAGGGTCGATGTGGTGATCTGGGCAGTTACGAATGTGTTGACCGTCAGTGTCAACGCAATGAAAAAGAGTACTCTCTTAAGCATATAGTTTGGTTTTCGGATGCAAAGAAAGGGAATATTCGCCAAATAAAAATAGGCAAATATTAACAATTCTGAACTGAAATATAAGGCTTTATAATGACACCCGGAGCCCCTCTCCCGCTGCTTCGCAAAACCCCGGATTTCAGCTCCGGTTGCTTTGTTCTATTTTTGCAAAAAACAAATCTGATGCTGGATTCAATAGACCTTGCGCTAAAGGATCTTCGGGATGGAAAACTGGTGATCGTGGTGGATGATGAAGACCGGGAAAATGAAGGAGATTTCATTGCCGCGGCAGCCACCGTTACCCCGGAAGTGATCAATTTCATGAGTAAATACGGCCGGGGGCTGATCTGCGCCCCCATCCCCGAAGATCGCTGTGAAGAACTGGGACTGGAACTGATGGTCAATAACAATACCGCACTCCATGAAACCGCCTTTACCGTTTCGGTAGACCTGCTCGGTCACGGGTGCACCACCGGGATCTCAGCCCAGGACCGGTCCCGTACCATCCAGGCCCTGAATAACCCCGAAACCAAACCTGCCGACCTCGGAAGACCCGGGCATATCTTTCCACTCCGTTCAAAAAAAGGCGGGGTTTTGCGCCGGGCCGGTCATACAGAAGCCACCACCGACCTGGTTCGTCTCGCGGGTTTTGCTCCTCCTTACGGAGGGGTGCTGGTTGAGATCATGAATGAAGATGGCAGCATGGCCCGCCTGCCGGAGTTGCTCGAAGTGGCCAAAAAATATGACTTCCGGATCATTTCAATAAAAGACCTGATCGAATACCGGATCAAAACAGATTCGTTGATTGAAGAGGTCGTGCGGGTGGAAATGCCCACCCGGTACGGGGAATTCACCCTGGTGGCTTTCCGGGAAAAACTTTCAGCAAACGAACACCTGGCCCTGATCAAAGGAACCTGGGAAAAAGACGAACCGGTCCTCACACGGGTACACTCCTCCTGTTTCACCGGTGATATCCTGGGCTCCCTCCGCTGCGATTGCGGGGACCAGCTCCATATGGCCATGCAAATGGTACAGAAAGAGGGCAAAGGCGCCATATTATATATGAACCAGGAAGGACGGGGGATCGGGCTGCTGAATAAACTAAAAGCTTACCGGCTCCAGGAAGAAGGCATGGACACCGTCGAAGCCAACCTCCACCTTGGGTTTCAA
The DNA here is from genome assembly GCA_049421765.1 of Chitinophagaceae bacterium. Classification (GTDB taxonomy): domain Bacteria; phylum Bacteroidota; class Bacteroidia; order Chitinophagales; family Chitinophagaceae; genus JJ008. Next base: position 6,439 of record JBMSNP010000029.1, on the reverse strand, counting down.
ATGGACCAGCGCGATTATGGTCTGGGTGCCCAGATCCTGCGTTACCTGGGTATCACCAAGCTTAGACTCATGACCAATAATCCGAAAAAAAGAGTGGGGCTGGTAGGTTACGGGCTGGAGATCGTGGAAAATATCCCGATCGAAACCTGTCCGAATCCGCATAACGAAAAATACCTGGCTACCAAACGTGATAAAATGGGGCACGAAATCCTTGACCGGCCCTGAGAATCAGTTATCCCCTACCTGATCCGGTTTATTCTCCGTTTCTTCAGGAACAACCTGGGGTTCAGTTACGGGTTTTGCCTTTTTCCGGCGACGGAAAATTTCCCCCAGGGTGTCAAAATCCTTTCGGTAGGACAGACTTCCCCCGATCCGCCTGGCCTTGCCCGGCCCGCCCGAAGTGGCTGTTGTAAGATAATCTGTGTTTTCCCGGTAAAAGAATGAAGCCCGAATGGTCCCTGACTGGTTGATCAGCCATTCAAGTGTTACATCCGGCAGCAATTGCTGTGAAAACGCCTGCTGGGAGGCGGTCTGTTGCAGGGGCGCGTCAAACCCAAGCCCTGTGGTGATGATAAAGCGGTTATTAAAAAAGGAACGCCCGATGGAAAAATTGATGTTACTGCCCAGTTCCAGCCTGGTGTTGTTGTTGGGGTCGATGATATTGCGGTTATAAATGGACGTGTTCAGACTGATATTGTATTTATCGCTCTTGAGCAGGTTCCCGAGGATCTTGTTTATCTGATCGCTGATCACGTTCAGGAAAATGCCGGAAATAGTCGTAAGACCCAGGCTGGCCACGTTGAAACCTGAGGAACCAGCCAGTTCACTCGGGGCAAAACTGTTGAATACGATCAGGTAGGTGACCTGCCGGTTGATCTCGTTCGGGTTCTTCTGCATTTGCTGTACCACCAGCGCCAGTTCGGGATCGGTGACCGCGATACTTGTATTGGGGAAATCAAGTGCAAACCGGATTGCTGGAGAGAACAATTTTTCGCTTAATGAGGCCACCACATACACATCCCCGCGTGCATTGGCGGCATTGCTGCTTAACTGAAGCAGTTGGGCCAATGGTGCAAAACTCACCCGTTCTGCCCGGTATACGGCATTGAACTTAACATTGGCATCGTAGGGATCCCCGTTCCATTCAATATAGTTTTCCGAATCCTTCTTCAGTTCAAAAGGCTTTTTAAAGAAGGACTGGAAGGTGAACAGGTAACTCCCCTCTTCAATATCAAACCGCCCGCGGAGCGAAAGGGGCTCCGTAGTTCCGGAACGGATATTCATCGATCCGCTACCTTTCCCCTTGATCTCGTCACCGGTCAGTTCATCCAGGATGATCCGGACTCCGACCATCGGGCGGGGTGTTTTATTGACCGTGATGTCTACATCATAAATGATGCTTGTGCTGCCCAGGCTGATATCTGATTCGGACATCTCACGCCCGAATTTCCGTTCAACCAGGAAATCGGCAATCCCAGATTCCCGGCTTGATGAAGGTGGCAGGGTGATCCAGCTGCTGTCCTTTTCGGAAGCGACGGCATCGATCTTCATAAACATATCGGACTGGGGACCCAGCAGGGAAAGTGAACCTGTCCCCTTTACATTTCCATAAAAATCCTTGTTGTCCTGGTATGTGGTGTTGAGCAGTTGTACCGGACGGTTGTCGTTTTCACCCGTACTTCTGGGCTTTCGGGTGGAAATGTCCAGGTTATAGAACATGTTCCGGAACGACTGGTGCTCGATTCCACCCGTCAGGTACACCGGGTTACCCGTAATGGTATCTGTCAATATGATCCCGTCGAGATTGATCTCGTCATCGGTAAGACGGATATCGGTATCCCGGATCTTATAGTAGCATTGGGTAAAATTCACGCGGAGACCTGCTTCCCTGAGCCGGCCGTTTCCTGTTACAGTCAGTTCGTCAAATGGTCCGTTCACATGCACATCCCCCGTCAGGTACCCGGTCATATCCGAGAACAAATTCCCCAGGAATCTTTCAAGCACTTTGATCTGGAATTGCCGTGCTTCAAGCGCAATGCGGTTCTTCAACTGGCTTTCTTTGTCACCGAAATAGATCTTCCCGTCAAAGCCAAGGTAATTCAGCTGGTTTACGGTATTCCCTTTTACCTGGAGTTCTTTTAACCGGTCATTATAAACCACACTGGCTTTTACTTCTCCCAGTGAGTCGTTGTCGAGCCGGAGAAACCGGGTGCTGATATTATCCGAAGTGATGCGCATTTCCCTTGTGGGGTCTTCCACCAGGATGTTACCGCTCAGCAATCCCTCCAGCCGGTTTTTGGGCAGCAGGTACGGGGCGAAATCCGCCAGGTTTAAGTTGGTAATTTCCACTTTGATGTCGCTTCCGTTTCCAATGGAGGAAGGTTGTGAACGGATGGCGATCCGCTGGTCGGATTCAGTCAGTTCCAACAGACCCGTTGCAGGGGTATTACTGCGCAACACCAGTTCCCCGTTTTCATTGATCGTCCATTTTTTCCCGTTGATTGTAAAACTGGAAGGATCGAACTCGATCTTGACTCCGTCCTGGTAGGTTTGCACCAGGGCGTTGAATTCTGCCCGCTCCAGGGCCTGTTTGCGGCCCGTAAGTATCGAAACCCTTGATGAATCATTTCTCGAACTGATGCTGAAAAAGGATTCGGGTATACTCAGGCTGTCGTTGATCTGGATTTTGCCTGTGCGGCCAACAACCCGAAGGCTGTCCGCATCCCCGGATGCCCCGATAATGATATCCTCAAATTGCCGGCCCTGGAAACTGAAACGGGGTACATCAACCGAGAGTTCAAGCAAAGGTTCGGACAGGTTCAGCCGCCCCTTGAAACGTGAATTACTGAGTCCCACAAGTGCAGGACTGATCAGTTTCAGGTATTCATCCACATAATACGTTTCCACATCAAAATTGAAATCCTGGTCCAGCGGCGCGTGTGAAGGGGCGCTGATATAAGCGGGATAATATTTGTGAAGCAGGAAGGTTACGGCCGCAGGGAGATCATTCAGCCGGTACTGCCCGGATATACTGGCCCTGAATTCATTTGACAAAGCGGTCAGGGTCCGGATGCTGTCGGTATAATCAGCGGCTATGATCAGCGAATCAAAAGACATGCGTTCCCCGTTGTGGCGGAGTTCCGCCTCGGTGATCCGGGCGGTACCCAGGAAATTGTCGAGATTGATACTCGAGAAGTCAAGGTCCGCGTTGCCGCTGAATGTAATGCTGTCTTTCAGGAGTTTGAGATTAAACAGGTCGGCCTTTGTTACATGGGTCAGCAATTTGAAACGGGGGGTTGCCTGGTTCAGGTCCACGATCCCGTTCATGATCAGATCGGCATTTGCATCCTTGATTGAGGCCACACCTTCGAATTTTTTCTTTTCCAGCCGGCCGTCGAGCGAGATATTCGTATACCGGTACCCGTTAAAGTCAATATACCGGATGATTCCGTCGATTGTGGTGTTCCGGCTTTTGGCACTGAAACCCGTTCCCTTGATCTGAGCGGTCAGGGAAATATCGCCCAACCCCTGGTCATGCAGGAATTCGCCCAGTTTGAAATTATCCGTGGCGATCTTCCCTGAATATACCGGGTCGCGCCCCGCAGGGAGTTTCATATTCAGGTCGGACCGGATTGTTCCCAGGGCGGTTCTGATGGTCCCAAACGTAACAAAGTCGCGGATGAACCCGGTAAAATTGCCGGCGAAATGAATATACCCGAGACGGCGCAGGTCCGGGACGGTTACCTTGCGCAGGGCAGGAACAAAGGTGACGGCATCAGGGTAACTGGTCCGGAAATCATTGGCCTTAAAATCGATGAATGTCTTTTCTATATCGGGTAGACCGGTCAGGGAAATGTCGCCGTACAGCAAGGAGTTACTGCCCGCTGCCACCTGCATATCTTTTCCAACCAGGGCATCTACTGATCCCCGTATTTTACCCGACAGGCTGATCCTTTTTTTCCAGTCCCCGAGTGCGGGCGCGAAATAGGCGATGTCGTCACTATCGACATAGGAATCCTTAAATACGGCAGCCATCTGCACTTTGTGCAGGTAGTCATCCATTTCATCCATGTCGTGGTACGACATGGAATAATAATCTTTAAGGATACTGTTGTTGGTCCGGATCTCCATATTGCTGAAGGCCATCCCCTGCGGGGTCATCTTCAGATCAGCCTTCATGCTTTTGAGCTCAAAACCGCTTCTTTCCCTGGCCGACAGCTTCATGATGGCCGTGATGGTGTCCTTCTCAAACCGGGCCCGGGTGAATTCACCATTGACCCCGGTTGCCAGGATATGCTGTCCGTCAAAATGCGCAAAAGCCTGCCGCCCGTTGAGCCGGTCGGTCCTGAACGTACCATTTATGATGCGAAGGTCTTCGACCCGGATGGCCATGTTTCCGGGGTTCCAGGAAACCGGCCCGGTGTCGGTGTCCTCCGGATCACCGGGGGTAACGGTCCTTTTCGGTTTCAGCCGGGTGTAGCTTTTCAGGGAGATCTCGGGCTCCACGATCACCAGCGAATTCACATCAAAGCGGTTACCCGAGAGGGTTAGTTTGTCGGCATCCAGGTTCAGGGCATTTACATGCACGGTCATATCCTGCCCCATCCAGGCATCTTTTTTCAGGAAGGTCACATTCCGCAGTTCCAGTTTCCGGAGATCAAACCGGATACCGGCTTTCTTTTTGCGGGTACTGTCTCGGGGTGCTGATGATCCGAAGTAATCAAAGAGGAATTGCTGTCGCCACACCGAATCGGTGCGCTGGAACTTGATCACCGCATGGTCGAGACCCACATATTTCAGTTCCGCTTCCTTTTTGAAAAAGAACCAGTCGGTGATCCGGACTTTCAGATCTCCGGCATAAAGGATTGTATCTCCCTGCCGGTCACCGATCAGTACATCTTCAAGATGCATCCGGTTGAAAAGTGAAAAGTCAACATGCCCGATCCGAACCTCGGTCTGCAGGTCTTTAGAGAGCCGCTTGGTTATGATCCGGGCGATCCAGTTTTGTCCGAACGGGGTTTGAATAAACACGTAAACGGCCGCTATTAAAAAAAGCAGGATTAGGAAAAACCACTTGAGTATTTTCTTGAAACGTTTCAGGCCCGGTTAATTGAAGTGTAAAAGTATGCAATCGAATCCTTTAGGCAAATTCAATACCAACAAATAAGGGCGGGAATGAGGAAACCGCTTTCAACTGCCCAAACTTGTAAATTGCACCAAATTGCGGACATGAAAAGAACCCTTCTGCTCCTGTTTTTATTCATTCTTAACAAAACTTTTGCCCAACCAGGTACTCCTTTAACCAACGGCCGGTTTGTACTAGTGATACATGGCGGTGCCGGCACGATTCTGAAAAGCCAGATGAGCCCTGAAAAAGAGGCAGCCTATACCCGTGCACTCGGGGAAGCTCTTCAAAAAGGGTATGAAATCCTTGACAAGGGAGGTTCGGCCCTCGATGCCGTGGAAGCCTCGATCCGGGTCATGGAAGACAGCCCCCTGTTCAATGCCGGCAAAGGAGCCGTATTCACCAGCGAAGGGAAGAATGAACTGGATGCCGCCATCATGGACGGTCGCACCCTGGCTGCCGGTTCTGTGGCGGGGGTCACCACGATCCGCAATCCGATTCGTGCCGCACGGGCGGTGATGGAAAAAAGTCCGCATGTCATGATGAGCGGCCAGGGGGCGGAAAAATTCGCCGCCCAGGAAGGACTGGATATTGTGGATCCCTCCTATTTCCGTACGGAAGACCGCTGGAAAGGGCTCAAAAGAACACAGGCGGCCGATTCAGCGAAACTGAAAAAGCCCAAATCAACTTCCGGTATCCTTCAACCGGAAAACCGTGATGATAAATATGGCACCGTGGGCGCCGTGGCACTGGACAGAAACGGCAACCTGGCCGCGGCCACCAGCACCGGCGGGATGACCAATAAAAAATACGGCCGGATCGGGGATGCCCCGATCATTGGTGCAGGAACCTATGCGAATAACCAAACCGTCGCCATCAGTTGCACAGGCTGGGGTGAATTTTTTATCCGGCTGGTTATGGCAAAAACCATCAGCGACATGATGGAGTTCGGGAAGATGCCCCTGAAATCGGCGGCGGAGGAGATGGTCATGAAAAGACTGCCGGGTCTCGGGGGAGATGGCGGCCTGATCGCCGTGGATAAGGACGGTAATATCGCCATGCCCTTTTGCACGGAAGGTATGTACCGGGGATCCGTTACAAACAATGGAATACCGGAAATAAAGATTTATAAAGACTGATATATTTGATCCATGAATACAACCCGATTTTTCCGGATCGCCGTTTGTACGGCATTCCTTCTTTCATGTACAAACCGTGCCAAAAAAGAAAAGGCAGACCTGCTGGTTTACAATGCGACCATCTATACGGCTGATTCCGCATTCTCCACCGTGGAAGCCATGCTGATCAGGGACG
>JBMSNP010000028.1:0-35958 GCA_049421765.1 Chitinophagaceae bacterium | reverse complement strand
CCCGATACCGATCAACCGGTTCACCTGGTGCTTTCGAATCTTGTCCAGGACTATTTCGTACAACTCATCATCCGGCAGGGCGCTCTGGAGAAAATCCGAAAGGATTACTGTCTTGCGTGTTCCGGGATTTTGCTGATCCAGGAAATTCAGGGCGATCTCCAGGGAACTGGTATCAGCACTGTAGCTGTCGTTTATCAGTGTACACTGGTTGATCCCTTTTTTCAGTTCCAGCCGCATGTTCACCGGGTGTAGTTTTTTCATGTTCCGCATGATCATTTTCGGATCATGACCCAGGTACAGCATCACGCAGCAACAAGTGATCGCATTTTCCACGGACGCTTCGTCTGTAAACGGGATCGAAAAAAATAGCTCATTATCTCCTGCAGCGAGCCGGATGTCTGTGTCTTCTGACCGTGTAACAGTTGAAAGAATCCTGAAATAAGCATCCGCATTTTTTCCCCAGGTCAGGAGGCGAAAATTCCCTCCCAGCATTTCCAGCGTCTCTTCGCGGCCTTCAAAATCAACTGCCCGACCGATAATCACCCGGGAATTCCGGAAGAGAATCAGTTTTTCGCGAAACTTGTGATCCGGATCGATAAACCCTTCGCTGTGTGCTTCCCCGATATTGGTGAGTACCCCGATATCCGGGCGGATCATTCGTTCGAGCCGGGGCATTTCTCCCTGCTCGGAAATCCCGGCTTCAAAAATGCCGAGGGTATGCTGCTCATTCAACGGCCATACGCTGAGCGGTACACCGATCTGTGAATTGTAGCTGCGAGGGCTGCGGAGGATATTATAATCCCCGCTTAACAACTGGTATAGCCATTCCTTTACAATGGTCTTCCCGTTACTTCCCGTGATTCCTATCACCGGGATATCAAATTGCTGACGGTGATGGGACACGAGGGCCTGAAGGGCAGCCAGGGTATCAAACACTTCAAGGAATAATGCTTCGGGGAAAAAACCGGTTTCCACCGGGTTGCTGATGACAAAATACCGGATCCCCTTCTGATAGAGCTCCGAGATGAACTGGTGACCGTCTCAACGAGGTCCCTTCAGGGCAAAAAACAGGGTGTCGGCCGACGTGAACACATTCCGGCTGTCGAGCAGGATATGGCTGATTGCATGTCCTTCCGACCCGGCCGGTATAGGCGCGTCAATAATCCGGGCGATATCGCGTATCGGGTAATTCAATCGATTGAGCCTAACTTATACTGTCGTCCCTGAATTCAGGAGGCACTCCTTTTTTCTGGATAAATATCGAGTAAAATATGGAACCGGAGATAAAGGTCAGGATCACACCAAGGGAAATAAACACCTGCATCTGCTTATCAATTACCATATCGATCCAGTGTGCGGCCAGCATCTTCAACCCGATAAAAACAAGCACTATTGCGATCCCCTGCTGGAGATAATCGAATTTGCTGACAGCTCCGCGCAGCAGAAAGAAGAGAGACCGCAAGCCCAGCACGGCGAAAATATTGGAGGTATAGATCACCAGTCTTGCCATCGGTTGGTACCCGGGTGTTTTGGTATCGACGATCCCCATTACCGCCGGGATGGAATCCAGCGCAAACACCAGGTCCACTGCAGCCAGCATAATGATCACGACAAAGAGCGTTGTATATGCCGGACGGCCATTCTCCCGGATAAGAAATTGCCCGTTCCCATCGTGCGGAACCAGTGGCAGGAATCGTTTCATAAAACGATAAATCTTGCTTTCCTGCGGATTGAATTCCTTCTCATCACTAGCGGTAAACATCTTGTATCCCGTGTAAACCAGGAATACGCCGAAAATGTACAGGATCCAGTGGAATTTCTCCACCAATACAACGCCCACCGTAATAAAAATCACCCGGAAAATGATGGCCATCATGATCCCGATCAGCAATACCCGGCCATAGTGTTTTTCCTTTACGGAAAAGGCTGAGAATATCAGGATGAAGACAAATATGTTATCAATGCTCAGGCTCCACTCCATCAGGTAGGCGCTGATATATTCAAGGGCAGGTTTCTGGCCGTTCTCGATCCACATAAAGACAAAAAAAGCCAGGGCAAGACCCACCCAGAAAAAAGTCTGGTTCAGGGCCTGGCGGATGGTGATTTTCTGGTCTTTCCGGCTGAGCAATCCCAGGTCGGCAATCAGCGATGCAACCAAAATGGTCCCGAATACGATATAAGTGATCTGGTCTCTGGTCATGTGAGATTTCGGTTTATTGTGCCAATATGCTGGAACTTCATTTTTTGACCTTGGTTATATAATATATTCTGACGCGTATGCTGGTATTGATAAATCGGGTAAAATAATCCCTACACCTCCGATCACCCCGTCTTCCCGTACTTTCTTCTTCTCAGTTCCTGGTAGATCCATCCAAAAAGGATAACCAGTAATACAGGAAGGGCAATATTGATCAGTTGCCAGGTGGATCTTTGGGCATTCACTTTTTTGCTGTCCAGCAGGCGGAGCACGATGTCCTTATTCCTTGTAGCGCTGATCGCCGGGTTGCTGGCCAGGTATTCCATGCAGTTGAGCAGGAACTCACGGTTGGCAGCCGGGATGAACCACTTACCCTGCTCCGACTGTTTCAGGTATTCCGTATAAGTGTATTTATTCCAACCCATCTGGATGGGTTCAGGTGATGTGTTGGGCCCACCCGGGGTAATGAAATCGTTCAGGACAATATCCCCGTCAGCCACGACGATCATCTTATTCTCCTCCGAGGCCGGCCGAAACAGCTCTCCCGCTGCGGCAAGGGTATCTGCCTGTGCTTTGCTGATCCGGTTCCTGAACAATGAAGTAAACCTGCCTTCGAGCAACATGGCAACCGGGATCGCATTCTTTTTGAATTTCATGTCCTCGGGAGCGTCCTTGTTCTCATTCAGGCTGATCAGTGCGGGAGTGCTTATGATCCTGGAGTTCGGGGAACTGACCAGCAGGGGTTCTTTCCGGACACCGTCCACGGCGATCGTATCAATTGAATTGGCGAAATGAGCGGTGACATAACCCGTACCTTTTGTGATCCGGCTGTTGCCCGGGTTCAGAACCGGATAATAATTCCAGCGCAGGAATTCAAGCTGGGGATTATCGCCGGTTCCGCCTACCACAAAAGGGATCACATCACATTGCAGATCCATCACCAGGTCGGTATTGATACGCAAACCGTAACGAAAAAAGAGATCGGTCAGGTTCAGGTTACGGTCATATGCGATGGTTTCGGGCTTGAAAGAAAGACTGTCCTGCTCGGCGATAAGATTATCGATAAAGCAAAGCAGTTTGCCCCCCCGCATCACAAACTGGTCGATCCGGAGTTTTTCATCTTCGGTAAAGGGCTGGGTCGGCTTGACGATCATCAGGAGATCCACTGCATCAGGAATCCTGGCCACAGTATTTAGGTTCAGCGTTGCGAATTCGTAATCGGCGCGGAGGGTTTGCACCATATCATAGGTCCGGCCATCGACCGGTTCCCCGTTCCCGGTGGAATAAGCTACTGCTGGCTTGGTCTGGCTGGTGAGCTGATCAAGTGTTTTTACAAACTGGTATTCCAGCAGGGCTTCCGCACTGTTGATTTCTTCCTGAGATATCCGGCTGCTGGCCCCGGGATAGAGGTTGACCAGGCTTTGCCTGTTTTTGTAGCTGACCAGGGCCACGGGAAATATGATATTGGAGCTCTCCCCGGCTTTTTTCTGAACCGTAAGGTTGATGGGAACCGCCCCGAGCTGTACCAGGGAATCGCCATAGCTCATTTTTGTTCCGGGAATTTCATCCAGCGGGGAAATGAAACGATACCTGATCCGGGAGCTGTTCCGGTCTTTGAGCAAACTGAGGAATTCCCGCGTGGTATTAGCCAGTTTACGGAATCCGGCCGGAAAATCTCCTTTCAAAAAAACATCCACCTGCACCACCTCATCCAGTTTTTTCAGCAGGCTGCCGGTGGTCCGGTTCAGGGTATACCTTTTTTCCCTGGTGAGGTCGATCCGCGCATGAAAGAAAGAAGCCGTGATATTGATTGATACGGCCAGGACGAGAAGAAAAACCCATCCGTAACTGGAAGACAATATTTTTTTTATCCCAGGCGTCATGCGGTTGTTAACGTTTAGAAAGGTTTCTTCCGGTCAGTGCCAGGAAAAGGAAGATCACAGACAGAAAATATATGATATCCCTGCTGTCGATCAAGCCCCGGCTGATACTCCGGTAATGAAAATCGATCCCGGTCATCTCCACATAGTAATCCGTCCCGTTGCTGAGAGCGGGCAGCTTGCTGATCGCGTTGAAGCCGTAATAAAGAAGGGCACATCCCAGTAAACCGGCTATGAATGCAACCACGGCATTGCTGGTAAAACTGCTGCAGCAGATGCAGATGGAAGTAAAAACAGCCGCAAGGAAAATCAACCCGATATAGGCTCCGATCGTTGCCCCCATATCCAGGCCCTCTCCTGCCGAAAGCTTCTGTATGGAAATGATATATACGAGGGTCGGAAGTATCGCGATTAGAGCCACGACCAGGCTCCCCAGGTACTTGCCCAAGACGATCTGCCGGTGACTGAGCGGACGGGTTTGCAGGATCTCGTAAGTCCCCGTTCTGAATTCTTCGGCAAAGCTGCGCATATTTACAGCCGGGATCAGCAACATGAGGATCCAGGGAGCCAGCTGGAAAAAACGATCCAGTGTGGCATAGCCGAAGTCGAAAATATTATCCTGGAAAAAAAAGAGAAGGACCCCGTTTACCAGCAGGAAAACAACAATCGCTATATAACCGGTCAGGCTGCTGAAGAATTGACGAAGCTCTTTTTTACATACAGGCCACATGGAGATGAAGGATATGACGCAATTTAATGACTATCAATGAAAAAAGCTAAATTCCTAGTTCCGAATTCCTCGTTTGCCTGTTTGTGTCAGGTTAAAAAAAATCCTTCACGATCGTGAAGGAAAATGACTGTCGAATAATTTGTTCTGCTCTTATACCGCGAAACTTTCCCCGCAACCGCAGGTTCGGCTTGCGTTGGGATTGCTGAAATAAAAACCTTTTCCGTTCAGTCCGTCTGAAAAATCCAGGGTTGTGTTAACCAGGTAAAGAAAACTTTTCAGATCGGTCACGATCTTTACCCCGTTATCCTCAAATACCTGGTCCATCGGTTTTTGCTCGTTATCGAAATCAAGCTTATAACTCAACCCCGAACAACCACCGCCCACCACTCCAACGCGGAGAAAATAGGACGGATCCCCGGCCACCCCGGCATCTGCCATCAGCTGTTGCACCTTTTCACGGGCCTTGTCGCTGATGAAAATGCTGTTATCTGTTGCTACACTCATTTGAGATAAGTGATTTGTTGAGAGCTATAATTTAACTTTCTTAGTGTATAACCGATTCTTCAAACTTCAGTTCCGGCATTCCGTTCTTTTTGCGGTAATCGTTGATCGCTGCTTTGATGGCATCCTCTGCCAGTACCGAACAGTGGATCTTTACGGGAGGGAGGTTCAGCTCTTCCACTATTTCCATGTTATCGATCTTTACGGCCTCGTCTACCGATTTGCCCTTCAGCCACTCGGTGGCCAGTGAGGATGATGCGATTGCGGAGCCGCAACCGAAGGTTTTGAATTTGGCATCCCGGATCAGCCCGGTCGCTTCATCCACTTCGATCTGGAGTCGCATCACATCGCCGCACTCTGGTGCTCCGACAAGACCGGTACCCACATTTGCTTTGCTCTTATCAAGGGTTCCCACATTTTTGGGATTCTGGTAATGATCGATGACTTTGTCGCTGTATGCCATGGTTATTGAAATTTACTTTTTTAATGAATTAATGATGCGCCCATTCAATGCTGTTCATATCAATCCCTTCTTTGTACATTTCCCAAAGGGGGCTCATTTCACGCAGTTTAAGAACGGTATCGGTCACCTGCCTGATGGTATAATCGATCTGTTCTTCTGTGGTAAACCGGCCGAGTCCGAACCGCAGGGAACTGTGTGCCAGGTCGTCACCCAGTCCGAGCGCCTTCAATACATAAGACGGTTCCAGCGAGGCCGAAGTACAGGCTGAACCTGAGGAAAGAGCGATATTTTTATTGAAGCCCATCATCAGGCCTTCACCCTCCACATATTTAAAAGAAATATTGGAAACATGGGGCAGCCGGTGCTCTTTGTCCCCGTTCAGGTAGGCCTCCTCGATTTGCAGCAGGGCGTTCTCCAGTTTGTCGCGCAGTGCACGGAGGCGATTTCCCTCCTGTTCCATTTCATTCATACAGATCTCACAGGCTTTTCCAAACCCCACGATACCCGGTACGTTCAGTGTTCCGCTTCTCATACCGCGTTCATGACCGCCACCATCCATTTGTGCGGTTACTTTCACACGGGGATTTTTGCGGCGAACATAAAGCGCGCCCACCCCTTTGGGACCATACATTTTGTGCGCTGTAAATGCCATCAGGTCGATCCCGTCCTGGTTTACATTCACGGGGATTTTGCCGACAGCCTGGGTGGCATCGCTGAAAACCAGCACGCCGTGTTTCCTGGCAATGGCACTGATCTCTTTCATGGGCATCACGGTACCGATCTCATTGTTGGCATACATGATGGCGATAAGTATCGTAGTCGGTTTGATCGCCGCTTCGAGCTCTGCCAGGTCGATCAGCCCGTTGTCCTTTACTTTCAGGTAAGTCACTTCCCCACCCTCCTTCTCGATATGCTTGCAGGTATCCAGTACTGCCTTGTGTTCAATGTTGCAGGTGATGATATGGTTGCCTTTGGAGGCATACATCTCAAAAACACCTTTGATGGCCAGGTTATCCGCTTCCGTGGCTCCGGAAGTAAATATGATCTCCTTCGGGTCTGCGCTGACCAGTTTTGCGACCTGTTCCCGGGCATAGTCCACAGCCTCTTCAGCCTGCAATCCAACGGTATGGTTTCGGCTCGCCGCGTCCCCGAAATTGTTGGTAAAAAAGGGCAACATGGCCTCCACGACCCGGGGGTCGCAGGGGGTTGTGGCATTGTGATCCAAGTAGATGGGAAATTGCATAAAATTCTTTCTCTCCGTTTTTGTTTCTTATACACAAAATTAACCCAAAAGGTTCAAAATGAAAGTGGTAATTTCGATCCGCCGAACGATTTTACCGATTTCGGAAAGGCCTTAAAACAGGGAAATATGCAAAAAATTGAACATATCGGGATTGCTGTAAAAAGCCTTGAGACTTCCGTTCCGCTGTATGAAAAACTGCTGAACACCCCATGCTATAAAACAGAATTCGTTGAAACTGAAAAGGTCAACACCGCGTTTTTCAAAACCGGGGAAAACAAGATAGAACTCCTGGAAAGCACCGATCCGGATGGGGTGATCGCGCGATTTATCGGAAAAAAGGGGGAAGGACTCCACCATATCGCTTTCGAGGTGGCCGACATCGAGCTGGAAATGGACCGGCTCCGGAAAGAGGGATTTGTACTGCTGAACGAGACCCCGAAACAGGGGGCTGATAATAAGCTGATTTGCTTCCTTCACCCCCGGCATACACAGGGCGTGCTTATTGAATTATGTATGGAAAAGCCCTGAATTATTACTCCTCCGCCTTCATCTTCTCATCGAATTCCTTCTGCATTTCGTTGTCAATCAGCTTCATTTTGTTTTTCAGGGCGAATGACTTCTGTGCTCCCTGGAAACGGTTGTCAAAGCCTTTTTCCTCTTCCTCGATCCTTTTCACGATCTGGGCGATCTCGGCGTCTGCGTCTCCGGCATCCATGTCTTCGTTTTTGCGGATATGAAGGATCTCGCGATAGTCCTTGTCAAATATTCTTTTGTAGAAACCGAATATTCCGGCGGCGGCATCCCGCAAGGTTGAATCCCCCTTGAATGGCGGCATCCCCTTGATATCTGTGATCATGTTGCCGGTTTCCATGACGTATTTATCCAGCATTGTTTCGGCCGAATCCAGGTTTGACTGCGCGGCGCCCACGAAATCCATGATGTTTTTCATCAACTTGGTCTGTCGTGACACTATATAATCGTTGTACTGTACGGCGGTTTTATAAACAACCCCGTTGGTTCCCTTGGCCTGATCGTTTTTACATGAAATGAGTGTAAATACGAGTACGGCAAAAAGCAGAATTTTCCTCATGCAGGTTTTTGTTTTTTTCAAATATAGTTTGCTTCAGCCGGTTTCATCGCCCGGTGAATCGGAATTGATGATCCCGAGTTTTTCAACGGCCACCTGGGCTGCGATCTGGGAGGCATCCTTTTTATTAAAGGCCCTTCCCTCACCGATATTCTGGCCATCCAACACGGCTGCCACCGTAAAAAGACGCCGGCCATTTTCCAGCCTTTCGTTCAATGTCTCAAACTCAAGCAAACGGCCGTTTTTGTTGGCCCACCCGTAGAGTTTGTTTTTATGATTGATCTCCAGGTTTTCAAGGTCATCCATGAACATATGCGGCATGATAATGCATTCCATCACCCATTTTGCGGTCTTCTTGTATCCCTGGTCAAGGTAAATGGCCCCCACCATCGCTTCCAGGGTGTTCCCGAAGATCTGGCTTACTTTGAGGGAGCCGTCCATCTTATTATACAGGGTGATTTTTTTGAGCCCCATCCGTATTGCAATCTCGTTGAGTTGCTGGCGGTTCACCATTTTGCTCCGCATCTCCGTAAGAAATCCTTCCTCCCGGTACGGGTAACGTTTGAAAAGATAGTCCGCAATCAGGGCGCTGAGGATGGCATCTCCGAGATATTCGAGCCGTTCATTATTTTCATCCGCGCCCTCCCGGATAGAACGGTGGGTCAGGGCCGTTTTATACAGTGAAACATTCGCCGGTTTGAAACCCAGTATATTCTTGAGTTCTTTTTTGAAAGACGAACCGGGAATTTTGCCGGAAAAGAATTTGAAGAGATCCACGGGGATTAAGCTACGAAAAAAATAATGAATTACTGAACGGGGACTATGTATTATAAATTCCTAATTGCAATCTCCAAGTTCCGTGGGCTAACTCGGAACTGCTAACAAGAAACTGCTGTCAAAGTAATGGCCGGGTGAACGATTGTTGGAACCCGGGATTTCACAGGCTCCTGGTTTTCCATCAACCCGGGTACTTCTTTACAATCACACAAGCATTGTGCCCGCCAAAACCAAACGTATTACTCAGGGCGGCCCGCACCGTCCGGGGCTGCGCCTTGTTGAATGTAAAATTCAATTTGGGGTCCAGTTCCGGATCATCGGTAAAGTGGTTGATCGTGGGAGGAACGATATCATGAACCACCGCCTGGATGCTGGCAATGGCTTCGATCACACCGGCGGCGCCAAGGCAATGTCCGGTCATGGATTTGGTGGCGCTGATATTAAGCTGGTATGCATGCTCCCCGAAAACCTGGGTGATGGCTTTTACTTCCGCCCCGTCGCCGATCGGCGTGGAAGTACCATGGGTGTTTATATAATCGATCTCATCGGGCTGCATCCCGGCATCTTCCAGTGCGGATAGCATCACGTTCCGTGCTCCCAGACCTTCCGGGTGAGGGGCGGTAATATGATAGGCATCTGCCGTGGCGCCGGCGCCGGCGATCTCGCAATATATCCGGGCTCCCCGGGCCTTCGCGTGCTCCAATTCCTCAAGGACGATCATACCTGCTGCTTCTCCCATAACAAAACCATCACGGTCCTTGTCATATGGACGGCTGGCTGTTTTAGGATCATCGTTTCTCTCGCTCATGGCTTTCATGGCGTTAAATCCGCCAACCCCGGCCTCGCTGATCACGGCTTCGCTTCCGCCGGTGAGAATGATGCTGGCTTTGTTCAGACGTATCAGGTTGTAGGCTTCCATGAGGGCGTTGGTACTGCTGGCGCAGGCGCTGACCACGGCAAAATTGGGTCCGCGCAGGTTATGACGCATGCTGATCTGTCCCGCGGCAATATCGAGGATCATTTTCGGGATAAAGAACGGATTGAACCGGGGGGTTCCGTCGCCCCGGGCGAAATCGGTTACCTCATTCTGAAAAGTGATCAGCCCGCCGATCCCGCTGGCAAAAACGACCCCGGTCCGGTCGGGGTTGATATTTTCTTTTGTCAGACCGGCATCGGCCATGGCCTGGTCACTTACAACCAGGGCAAACTGCGTGAACCGGTCGATCTTACGGGCTTCTTTCCTGTCGAGGAACTGGGTAGGCTCAAACCCCTTTACCTCGCAGGCAAACTTCGTCCTGAATTTCGAGGCATCGAAGAGGGTGATCATATCCGCTCCTGAAACGCCATTTACCAGTCCGTTCCAGTACTCCGTAAGGGTATTTCCCAGCGGAGTGATGGCCCCCATGCCTGTTACGACTACCCGTTTTAATTCCATACGCAGTTAAATAAAAAATTTATTCAAATATACAACCTGCTACCTGAAAGAGCACCGGAAGTAAAAACCGCCTTCGCTGTAAAACAGTCAAAAGGCGGTAATATGTTTAAGTGTGCTTCCTGCTTATGCAGGTATTCCAAAGTCAGTTCCGTTTTGACGGAACAGAAGGCTTTTACTTAGCGTGTTCTTCCAGGTAAGAGACAGCCTGGCCCACCGTGGTGATGGTTTCGGCCTGTTCGTCGGGAATGGAAATATTGAATTCTTTTTCAAATTCCATGATCAGCTCAACGGTATCCAGTGAATCGGCACCCAGGTCGTTGGTGAAAGATGCTTCGTTGGTCACTTCGGCTTCATCAACGCCCAGCTTGTCAACGATTATTTTCTTAACTCTTGATGAAATGTCTGACATGTTCTTAAGTTTTGTTTATTGGGTGCAAAAATATACTTTTTGATCTAATCCCCATCGTAAACTCCCAATTTTCCATTTTTAGAGCAACTTACTGATTACGAAAGGATAACACCGCTGAAGATTGAAAGAATCTGCTTAAAATAACTGTCCTATCGGTTGGCGGAATTGCAAGTTCTTTGTAATTTGTCGGTAGTACTCCCCCCCAAACTTAATTCTGACTTATACCCAGATTATGGCGCTGAAAATAATTGATCACGGTACACCGGAATACCAGCAAATGGTCAAGCTGCGTGATGACATCCTGCGCCGACCGCTTGGGCTTGAATTTACTCAACAGGAACTTGAATCCGAAAGGGAAAATATGCTGATCGGGGCTTTCGAGGAAGAACAGATCCTGGGTTGTTGTATGTTGGTGGAGGAAAACCAGGATATTGTTCGGTTGCGCCAAATGGCTGTCCTGAATGATTTACAGGGCAAGGGAATCGGCCGGGCCCTGATGAACTTCGCGGAAAACATCGCCCGCGACCGGGGTTTCAAAGTTCTGTCCATGCACGCCCGGAAAAACTCGATCGGGTTCTATGAGAAAATGGGCTACCGGGTGGCCAGCGACGAGTTTACCGAGATCACTATCCCGCACTATGTGATGGAAAAACAATTGTAAGACCCCGGTTTTATCCTTTTTTTACCTTTGATTTGATCAGCATCCGCAGGGTATGCACTTCATCACTGTCGCGGCATCCGCTCTTGGGCACCAGGAAAAAAGAGCGGTTGTCAAAATACAGGTGAAAGAAATGCGGGCTCTCCACATAATGTTTGAGTGCGTTCCAGTCCCACCCGCGGGATCCCTTTTCATGTCGAAGGGTAAACCCGCTGTCCCCAAAATCCATGCTGAACTGGTGCCGGAATGTTTCCGCCCGCCGGTATACCATCCCGGGGAGGATAAACCAGAAACTGATCATCAGTACGATCCATAGAAAAGAACCTACCAGGAATGCGAGCGGGGTGACTTTTTTCAAGGCATACAAGGTGATCGAAGCAAGGGCAAAGACATTCACCAGGATCAGCATGATCCGGATCTCCGGCCGGCTGATAAAATGATATCGTAAGGCCTGCAGCACTTTGGGTTTGTCGTATCCGAAATGTATGGTCATAATCATTCTTCTGTTCCGATTTTTGCAATCTTCCACCGCCCGTTCTCCCTTTGCATGGACAGGCTGATCACGGTATAGGTTTCTTCTTTCCCATCAAACTCCCGGGTGGAGGTAATTTTCACATCAGCCATGTCTCCGTTTACCCGGATATCCCATTTGCTTTTTGGTTCATGAAGATCTTTCACCAGGTATTCCGGCCCCTCCTGGCTGTTGGTGTACCAGTCGTAATCAAACCCGTAGGGGATTTCATCCGTCGTATCCACCCGGAAGGCAGAATCACATTGTCCCAGGAATCGTTTCTGGTTGGCCAGGAACTGCCGACCCAACTGGGGAACTGAATCGGTGATGAATTGTTGATACTTTATAACGTTTTCCCAGTTGATCCGATACGGGGGCTGATCGGGTTTTTCGATCCCGTCATACAGGTCAAACCGGAAAAATTTCTCATACCCGGTATTGTACCAGTCATAGAAATCGGTAACGGTTTCGCGGATCGTGGAAGAGTCGGCTTCGGATGTGATACCGGGACTTTTATCCCCTGACGAATTATCGCTATTTGGCTTTTGTTTGCAGGCTGTCCACAAAATGATCACAGCCATCAATGCAGCAGGGATCCTTTTCATATTGTTATTTATGGTGTTTTAAGTTCCTTTTCGTTTACAGACCAGGTTCCAAGTTTCTCGCCTCTAATTCCATAGTAGTCCACGGAGAGTACCCGGTTGTTACGGGGCCCGCTGAAAGAAAATTTTCCATAGTTCTGTTTCTGGTCGATCCCCAGCACCCGGTAAGGATTATTCTTTTCCTCTCGCCCGAAAACATGGGTACCTGCGGTCAGCGGGGAAACCGTTATATCATATAAAGGATAAGTACCGGGTCTTTCCACTTTGATGATCTCACTATGATGCCGGTCGCCGGTCAGGAACAGAACCCCGTTTATCCTGTTGTCTTTAATAAAATTTATGATCTCGTCGTATTCCGCAGGGAAATCCCGCAATTTATCAAACGGCGAAACTGGATTAAGTACCTGGCTGCCCACGACGATGATCTTAAATGTTGCCATGCTGTACAAGAGGGAGTTTTTCAGCCATGCCATTTGCTGAGTTCCCAGCATCCTTTTTTCCGGATTCGGAGCGCCGTTTACGGAATCTTTCATATCGTCGGCACTTCGCCACCAGCGGTCATCAGTCAGGAAAAGATCCGCATCTCCCCAGCTGGTCATGGTATAGATACCCTGCCCGTTCTCGCCATAGGAAGGGTTGCACCAGTATTTTTTCCATATCTCTCGACTGGTTTCCTTCAGGATATAATTTTTCCCGATGTCGTTGGGACCGTAGTCATGGTCGTCCCAGATCCCCAGATGAGGCATGGCTTTAAGGAAAGGTTGAAGGATCGGAACGGCCCGGTCGTGGTGGGCCCGGTACCAAAGTCCCCAGTCGCTGAAATAATCCACTTCCCGGGTATACCAGGCATCACCCAGCCAGAGCATAAAGGCCGCTTTTTCACGAGCCATCGGCTCGAAGATAGAAGAATCATTTCCATACGGTGTACCCGGCCGGTCAAACTCGGGTTGGTTGAAATAGGAGCAGGAACCCGTCAGGAAGCTGAAATCCGGGGCGGGTTTCCTCCATTGCCAGAGATCCTTGGTGGTGAATTCTCCAAAACCATTCGAAGGTTTCCCATTAATGAGGATCCTGTACGTATACGAGGTATTCATGTCCAGCCCGCCCATTGTGAACTGAAGGGGATTGAAATCATTTCCCAGTTCACCTTTATATGCAATGGTCCGTGTCTGGACAGTTCCTTTTTTCCCGTATTGCAGGGCGACCTGTTTTACTTCGGGTGAAACTTCTACCCAGACCTTCGCATCGCGGAGTTCCACCGGACCCAGCATGGGACCGGAGATGATCCGGGGCTGGGCCTGGAGCATACTAATACATAATATGGAGAGTAGTAACAAGGTGCCTGAACGCATGACAGAGTTTTTGGACGCACAATGTAAGACAGAATTAAAAAAATCGGGCAAAGAAAAAGCCGCCCCGGAAGGAACGGCTTTACTATAGATAATTCTTTTTATTAAGGCTGGATTCTCAGCAGGCTGCAAACCTGTGCATAAGACATGGATTTTAACTGGCTTTCGGTATACACCTGACCGTTTATCTCAGCCGATTTTTCAGCTGAACGACCACCGGCAACACCACCGGGAATAATTACATATCTAAACTCGTGTCCATTACTCATACCACCCGGTAAGAATAAATCATTGCTGTTTTGGAAATTCACCCTAATATTTCCAACCGTATATTCAGCACGCCATGTATCGATCTGACCAACACCAAAAACATATTGTACTGTAATAGGCATTAACGAGACATTATTAGCAGGCCAAATAGCAGTGTTGTATCCGTTCAATCTCGCGTAAACAAGTACCACGCCTTGTGTGATAATTGTAGATGTAACACCTGGGGCAGCTTTATCAATAAAATTTGTTTGACGTCCGAAATTAATGGCTCCAGCCCATGCAGTTCCCCCATTGGAACCAGGACCATACCATGGTGAATAAATCACATTGGCTGTTCCGGCAGGACCAGTTGCTCCTGTTGGACCGGTAGGACCCGCAGGACCTGTTGGGCCGGCAGGACCAGCAGGTCCAGTTGCACCAGTAGCTCCGGTAGGACCTTGTGCACCAGTAGCACCGGAAGGACCTTCAGGACCTTCCTTGGTACAACTCACGGCCAGGAATGTTATGGCTAAGGCTAAGAGGGATAGAAGTTTGAACTTTCTCATAAAAGTTGTTTTGGCTTTGAATTGGTTTCGATTCTAAAAATAACAGGATTTTTAATTCCCACCAATAATTTTAAAGGTAGGTGAAAAAAAACACACCGGTTATGACCCAGCCCGGAAAACCGGTCAGGTGCGGGTATATCCCAATCGGCTATATTTGCGTCCTAATCAAACTGCTTTATGCCCTTTAAAAATCACCTTTTCACACTGCTGGCGGGGACCCTGGCCCTGGCCGGAAAAGCCCAGTTTTCCAAAGGCGACCGGATGGTCGGAACCTCCATTGCCAGTGTGGTGTACAATTCGGGCAGCGCGGATATCTCCGTTGACCAAATCGGGGAAAATACTTCCCGGACCACGAGTTATCATATCAGTCTTTCCCCGACCATGGGTTGGTTCATTTCAGAGAAAACAGCCGTTGGCGCCAGCCTGAATATCAATCCCACCGGGACCAAAACCACGTATGAACAAAATGGCTCCACTTACCAGAAGGACAAGTCCAATAATTTCAATATCGGTCTGGGAGGCTTTGTTCGTCATTACCTGGGTAGCAGCGGGTCCCTCCTGCCTTTTGGGCAGTTCGGGTTTAACCTGGGTATCAGTAGCCTGAAAACTGAAGGATTCTTTTACGGCGGGGCGGTGCCGGATATCTATAAATTATCCTATGACGGGAGTTCCAGTGGCGGCTTTTTTGCCAATGCCAGTCTCCAGGCCGGGTTTACCAAAATGACAGGGGAGAATGCCGGGCTTGACTTCTTTATCGGGTATAACTACGGCTATAATAAGAACACGTTCACCAAAACTACCCTCCGGGATATCGGTAATGACGGATCCGTGGACGAAACCCTCAAAAACAAAACCACCACCAGCTTTACCAATCACGGGTTCCAGTTGGGGGTGGGGTTTCAGGTGTTTTTGCGAAAGGGAAGGGGAAGTAAATGATGTAAAAAGTTGAGGGGTAGAGAGGTTGAGGTGTTTAGATGATGAAATAGTGGCAGGTTATGCTTAAGGGCTGATACGGAAGAAACCTATTCAAAATAAAACAGGGTATACAAAGTTCTAAACTGGTATACCCTGTTCTCATTATTTGATCTTCTAAACTTCTAAACCCCTAAACTTCTAAACCCCCAAACATCTCCCCTGCCGGCATTACTTATTCATCATCTGCTTTGCCTCGATACTGAGGGTCGCGTGCGGAACGGCGCGGAGGCGGGCCTTGTCTATGAGTTTCCCGGTAACACGGCAGATCCCGTAAGTCTTATTCTCGATCCGCATCATGGCTTTTTCGAGGTGATCGATAAAGGTGATCTGGCGGCTTGCCATCTGGCTCAGCTGTTCACGCTCCATGCTCACGCTTCCGTCTTCCATGGTCATATAACGGGCTTCATCCATATCACCCCCTTCATCCTTCCGGGTGATCAGGCCCTGGAGATATGACAGCTCTTTTTTGGCGGCATCCAGTTTTTTCTGGATGATTTCCCGGAATTCGTTCAGATCGTTATCGGAGTATCGCATGGTGGGTCCTTCCGAGCGGACGGGCGAATGCGCATCAAGGATCGACTTGGTAAACTCGGGTTCATACTTCACAGAACTCTTCGTGGTGGTCTTCGGGATCACGACTTTCGAGGGCTTTGGGGGTTCTTTTTTTATCACAGGTTGAACTTTGGGTTTTATGGATACTAAAGATTTCGGGTCTACCGAACCGGGTTTGCGAACAACCGGTTTGGGAGCTACTTCCTGTTTTACAGGGGCTTTAGCTACCGGTTTCGGGGCAGGTTTCGGAGCCGGTTTGGCTGTCTTCTTAGCCACCGGTTTCGGAGCCGGCTTTTTCGGGGCCGGTTTGGCCGCCTTTTTGGCAGCCGGTTTGGGTGCGGTTTTTTTCACGGTTTTCTTGGCAACCGGTTTTTTACCTGCCGGACGGGCTGGTTTGGCGGCGGCCTTTTTTTTAGGGGCGGGTTTGGCGGCTTTTTTTACAGCCTTTTTCTTTTTTGTTGCCATAAATTACCCTTTTTTTGAAACAATCACATTTAGCAAAACATCGTTAATGCCAATCTCTGTTCCGCCACTGAGCGTGTCAGCAAACTCAAGTTTATCGGCCAGAATTTCGGCGCAAATATAGTCTTTAAAACGAGCTAAAGAATCTTTTAATCCGTTCGCTGCATCTACCCTGATCTCCACACGGTCAGTCAGTTCAAACCCGCTGTCTTTCCGGATCTTCTGAATCCGGTTCACAAACTCACGGGCATGTCCCTCCGCTTCCAGTTCCGGGGTCACGGTCAGATCCAGTGCCACGGTCAGAGTGCCCTTTCCCGCCACATTCCAGCCGGGAATATCTTCACTGCTGATCTCCACATCGGAAAGCTGTAATATTACGGGTTCACCATCAACCTGCAAACTATATTGACCCTCTTTTTCGAGCAGGGCGATATCTTCAGGTGTAAACCCGGCCAGTGCGGTCGTTACGGTTTTCATTTTAGCGCCCAGTTTTTTCCCAAGCGCCACAAAATTGGGTTTTACTTTCTTGCGGATAAACGAATTGGCCGGGTCGAGGTATTCGATCTCTTTCACATTTACTTCTGCTTTTACCAGGTCCTCCACTTTTTGAAGCTGTTCCTTCATCCCCTTGCTCATTACGGGAATAAGCACTTTTTGAAGGGGCTGCCGGACTTTGATGTTTGCTTTTTTCCGCAGTGAGAGCACCAGGGAAGAAGCATCCTGGGCCAGTTGCATCCGTTCTTCCAGTAATGCATCGATCGAATCCATATTGGCTACCGGGTAATCGGCATGGTGTACGGATTCCACGGCAAAACGACCGGTTACCGCATTCAGGTTCCGGAACAGGTAATCGCTGAAGAACGGGGAGATAGGGGCCACAAGCCGGGACAGGGTTTCCAGGCATTCATAAAGGGTCTGGTAAGCACAGATCTTATCCTGTTCATATTCCCCCTTCCAGAAACGACGCCTGCAAAGCCGGACATACCAGTTGCTCAGCTGCTCATCTACAAAATCCTCGATCACACGTCCGGCCTGGGTAGGTTCGTAGTCATCCATGAACTCATTGGCCTTCCGCACAACGGTATTCAGCGATGAAAGGATCCAGCGGTCGATCTCCGGTCTTTCCTGCAGCGGGATATAATCTTCCTTAAAGGAAAACCCGTCGACGTTGGCATAAAGAGCAAAGAACTGGTAGGTGTTATATAAAGTGCCAAAGAATTTCCGTTGCACTTCCTTGATCCCCTCCAGGTCAAATTTCATATTGTCCCATGGAGATGCGTTGGTGATGAGGTACCAGCGGGTGGCATCCGCGCCATAGGTTTCGATGGTGGTAAAGGGATCCACCACATTGCCCAGGCGTTTGCTCATTTTGTTTCCGTTCTTGTCCAGTACCAACCCGTTCGAAACACAGGTCCGGTAGGCCACCGAATCAAATACAAGAGCGGCGATGGCATGCAGGGTATAAAACCAGCCGCGGGTCTGATCCACCCCTTCGGCGATGAAATCAGCCGGGAATGAATTTTTAAATGTTTCCTTGTTCTCAAACGGAAAATGCCATTGTGCATAGGGCATGGCCCCGCTGTCGAACCACACGTCGATCAGGTCGGGGACGCGCTTCATCGGCTTGCCTGTATCGCTTACCAGGGTGATCTCATCCACATAGGGTTTGTGCAGATCGAGAATCCCTTCGTGCAGGTAGTGTTTGTTTGTTTCCCCGCCCAGTACCTGCGCGGCTTTCCGGATCTCGCCATTTAACTCTTCGATACTACCGATACATTTCTCCTCCTCTCCGTCATCCGTTTTCCAGATCGGGAGTGGTGTTCCCCAGAACCGGCTCCGGCTCAGGTTCCAGTCCACCATGTTTTCCAGCCAGTTACCAAAACGGCCCTCGCCGGTGGATCGCGGTTTCCAGTTGATGGTTTTGTTCAGTTCCACCATCCGGTCGCGAATTGCGGTGGTCCGGATAAACCAGGCATCGAGCGGGTAATAGAGGACCGGTTTGTCGGTACGCCAGCAATGCGGGTAGCTGTGTTCATATTTTTCGACTTTGAAAGCCCGGTTCTCTTTTTTGAGTTTCACGGCGATGTCAACATTTACATCCGTGTAGTCGGGGTCATCTTTATAATTTTTTACATAGCGATTGCTGAATTCACCCATGCCTTCCACGAATTTACCTTCCCGGTCAACCATGGTCAGGATCCCGATATTGTATTTCTTACCTACTTTAAAGTCATCGGCGCCAAAGGCAGGTGCCGTGTGTACGATTCCGGTACCGTCTTCGGTGGTGACAAAATCACCAAGCAACACCCGGAAAGGCTTCGCCCCTGGAGTGATCGATCCGATCACTTCGGGTGAGTTGGCCGGGTAAGCAAGCAATTGCTCATAAATACAACCTTCCAGTTCGGTCCCTTTGAATTCGGTGATGATGGAATACGGGATGTTCTTCCCGTCATTTTTATAGGCCGAGAAATCAGCATTTTCATTTTCCGACTTGAAATATTTGGCCAGCAGGGCCTTGGCGAGGATCACAGAAACGGGATGATGCAGGTAGGGATTCACTGTCCGGACCAGGACATAATCAATATTGCCTCCCACGGTCAGCCCGAGATTGGAAGGAAGGGTCCAGGGAGTAGTGGTCCAGGCCAGGAAAAATACCTCGTCCGATATTGCAGCTTCAAAAAGAAATTTTGATTTTTCATTTTTAACCGCTTTGAACATCGCCACCGCACTGGTATCCTTAACATCCTTGTAGGTCCCGGGCTGGTTCAATTCATGAGAACTCAAACCGGTTCCAGCGGCCGGGGAATAGGGTTGTATGCTGACACTTTCATAAAGCAAACCCTTTTTATACAACTCGCTCAGCAACCACCAGAGGGTTTCAATGTATTCATTCTTGAACGTGATATACGGATCGTTCAGGTCCACCCAGTATCCCATTTTCCGGGTTATCTCATCCCATTTATCCTTGTAACGAAGAACCGCTTCGCGGCATTTTTGATTATAGTCTTCCACGGAGATCTTCTTCCCGATATCCTCTTTTGTAATTCCAAGTTCCTTTTCCACTCCCAGTTCGATAGGCAGTCCGTGAGTATCCCATCCTCCCTTTCTTTTTACCTGGAACCCTTTCATGGTCTTGTAGCGGCAAACCAGGTCCTTCAGGGTACGGGATATCACATGGTGGATACCAGGCATCCCGTTAGCACTCGGCGGGCCCTCATAAAAAACAAAAGAAGGTGCTCCTTCACGGAGGGACATACTTTTTTCAAATGCCTGTTTTTCAGTCCATTGAGAAAGTATTTCCGCCTCAAAGGCTGGAAGATTTAAACCCGTAAATTCTTTGTATTTAACGCTCATAGCCCTTGTAAAAGGAGGGCGAAGTTACGGAAAAACAGGGGGGTAACCATGCAAAATGCCAGTTACCCCCGTAATTCCAAAATAAGATACTGCAGCCCAATCGATGCGTGTTTTGTCCTGATCAGCCCTTTTTCAGCAAAACGGACTCGAAGGAAGGGTAACCTCTTTCTCCGTTTTGGGTAAGTGCAGTGAACCGGAGTTTATAATAGTTATTGCTTCCGTCACGGATGATATAGTAGCGGTCTGTCCGAATGGCCGGGCCGGAACCGGGTCCTCCCCCGCTTCTCCAGTCGGAGGCAATCGCATTTTGAGCCGGCTGGAAAGCCTGAGCCGTGATATCCGTTTCGCCGAAGTCGGCAAAAGCTTTTGTACTGTTCATTACTTTGGCTACCTGTACATTGCGGTTAAGAAGGATGATATCCTGGAACAGGTAAGGTACTTCCCCGGTTCCGAAATTTGCCACATTTGAAAAATAGGTCCAGGCAATATCCCATTTCTGCCGGGCAGGTTCCACCGGTACCAATCCGTTTTCAAAGGAGATGTACCTGAAGAAATAATCGGTATCGCGGGGAATGTCAATGCTGTTGAAAGTGGAAGCGTCGATATCCGCGTATTGCAGGGTATACCCGCCTGTTGAATTCCTCAGGACCCGGATTTTCTTCCAGCCCCGGGCAGTTGCCGGGTTTCCGGGAGCCAGTCCCCGGTTTACGATATACACTTTGTTATCGGCAGCCAGACTGCTCACGGCAGCAATGGCTGTACGGGTCAGATCACCGGAAGGATAGTCGATATATGGCAGCGAAGCGGGTGAAGGGGCAAACTGGTTGAAAGCCACTTCGGTGGAGAATCCGATCGTATCCGCAGGGGTTACCGCGTTCAGGTCAATCTTATTGATTTGCCTGGCCATCATGGCAGAAGATGAATTCAGGATCACCCGGAAATCATCAGCCCCGGTATAAAAGCCAAGGTCCCAGGTATTGCGATTTACGACAGTCTGTCGGCTGGCGCTGAGGTCAATAAACACCTTATTAGAGTAAAGAGCGCCGCCCCCGTCGATGGTCATGGCTGCGGTTCCGGCCACGATCTCCCCGAAACTGAGTGTGAAAGCCCGGGTAACCCCGATTTGAACCTGAGAACCGGAATTGAACAGATCGCACTTAAGTTTCTCATCGCCGTCAAAAAGGACTCCGTTGACTTTGGAAACGGTAAACCCGGCTTCGTTGCTTCCAGCCGGCACGACCAGATTCAGTTTCCCCGATACCGCTGCAGGAATCGTGGTATAATCCGTACCGTAAACCAGTCCCAATTCGGAGAGGTTGATGGTGACCGGAATTTCATTATCGGCCTGTCTGGAGAGCCGAAGACGGACATTGATGGCATTCTCTGATTCGGTAATTCCCTGGGCGGCTGTTTCAAACACGATATAATTATCTGCGTCAAGGGCATCCCGTTTGCGGCATGCAGAAAACAGGAGTCCGGCGATGACCAGGGAGAGAACGGTATGCAACGTATATCTTTTCATAAAAATTTTATTGAAGGTTATTTCTGATTCCAGTTAAACACCAGGGTGGCGAAGCCGGAGCGACCGGTGCCCACATTGAGTCCGCCGCTGCTGTGGATACCGCCGGCCACAAAACTGCTGTTCACCCGGCTTACATCAAAGAGGTTCCGGACCCCCGCACTCAGGCGGAACATCCTGAACAATTTCCGGGAGATCGTCAGGTCGGCCAGGTGATAGCCCTCCTGTTCGGAGATCACGATATCCGGTCCGCTTTGTATATAACGGGGACGCTTACCCGTAAACTTGTAATACAGGTTCAGGTCCAGCCCCAGCCGGGAAAAGCGGTAACCCGCGGTCAGGTTTATTTCCGCAGACCATTGCTGGCGGGGAAGACTTTTATCTGTCGTAAACATCTCGTTGTTAAAACCGGTGGCAGCAATCCCTCCATTTACCTCCCAGTTCCGGTTGTTATATCCCGAAGAAAGACTGACGCCGCTGGTCCGGCTTTCAAATACATTGTAGAGTTTGGCTGTATCAGATCCCGGGGTGAATACGAAATCGATAAGATTCCTGACTGCATTGTAAAAACCGCCGGCCTGCAGCGACAACCGGGAGCCATCGGTATGCTTTTTTGTGAAATTCAGGGATCCAGTCAGGCTATGAGATGTTTCGGCTTTCAGGTCCGGGTTCCCGATCACCTGGTGAGTGGCATCAAAGAAACTGAAGTACAGTTCCCGCAAGGATGGCGAACGGAAACCCCGGGCGTAGGAAATACGTAGATCAAGGTCCCGGGTCAATCCCCATTTGGTATTGATCGAAGGGATGACCGGGGGCGCATCATATACGGAATTGTGAATAAACCGCAGCCCGGGACGGATGCTGATCCTTGTTCCGGGGGTGATCTCTGAAGTCAGGAAGAAAGCAAAATCATTCACGGCGTTGTTTCCCGACTTCAGCCTTTCGCCTTTGCCCCGGTCCAGGTTGATGTCCACTCCCGGCTGGAAACTGATGAGATCCGAATATTTGTACAATGCGGTACCCCGGAATGTGAATCCGGAGAAATCCACGACGGACTGTCTACCCTCACCGGCATCCAGGCGTACATCCCCGTTTGATTTATTCACCTGGGTGGAGAAGACCTGGCGACTGTAATCGGTATAGGAGGACTGCCACTGGAAGGAAAGTGCTCGGCCTGCAAAATAGGTTCCCTGAAACTGGTGCATCAGTCTTTGAGAAAGATATTCCTGGTCGTAGGCAAGGGTATCCCCCGAGAAAGGATCCGGGTAGGGCTGAAAATTGCCGGGATTGGTGATCACTTCATCCAGGCCGTCGATCCGGTATCGAAGGGTCAACCGATTGGAGTGAAAACCGACAAATGCATTTGCGATGCGCTGGTCCTTCTTATGCCAGACTAATTCACGGCCGACAGCTGTGTCTTTCCATCCGCCAAAATAATTATGGGCAAATCCGCCTCCGGCTTCCCAGCGGTTTCGCTTCCAGGTTAGACCCGCATACTGGTTGTGGATTCCCTGCTTGCCGCCATATTCCCGGCCAACTGATTCTTCGTGGAGCCGGGCGGTTACAGAGAATGCAGCTGTGGCAGGTTTCTTGGTTATGATATTGATGACCCCGGCGAGTGCATCGGCACCATAAATGACCGACATTGGTCCTTCCACGATCTCGATTCGCTCAATCGAATTCACATCGATCTGGCTGATGTCAAATTCATTGTTTACACCCTGCCGGCCGGTTACCGGAAGGCCATCGATGAGGATCTTTACATTCTGCCCGCTGAGACCCAGCATTGTGATAGCAGAGCCGCCGGTGGACAGATCCTGGGAAAACCGGATATTCAGCTCATTCCTGAGAACATCCTGCAGCCGGGTCGCGCCCTGCCTGATGATCCGGTCGGATCCGATCACCTTAACCTGGTAAACGGATTGCCGGACCGACTGGGGTTTATATTGCCCGGTGACCACAACCTCCTGCAATTCTTTGGGCCGGGTACTGTCTTCAGGCGGCGTGATACGGTACACTTGCGCTGGGGATGAAACGGAAAGCCCGAGGAGGAAAACCATCACCGGGCAAATATATTTTCTCATACATTTTGTTTTGCGGAGGCAAAGTTTGCCCCGCAAAATTTCCCGATTATCATGCTTTTGTCAAGAAGAGGCTTTGATTGATTCTTTGACAAAAAAATGACATGACCCCGATGTTTAATCATAATGCCAGATGACCCACGTCATAATTAAACCGATTTATTTACACTGGATTTTTCGGTTATGTATCCCCGTAACTATAGATTTGTTATTGGTGCCTAAAACCGGCTTTCAAATAAATATCTTTATTGCATCAGAATTTTGCTCCCACACTCAGGAAAAAGGTCCGCCCGTCTGCCGGAAGGGCCCCCGGTCCAGGATATCCCCCGGCTCTGCGGGTGAAATAACGCCGGTCGAATAGATTGTTGATCCCGGCCCGTATGTTCATGGTCTTTGCAAACTTCCATGTTGCGGTAAGGTCCGTCACGTGATAAGCCGGGATTAAACCGGTATTCCCGTTGGTGGATGGGATTTCGGTATTGTTGGCATCGCTGAAGGTTTCGACTACATAACTTTATTGTATAGTCAGCAAGCCGTTCCGGTACCCGCCAGTGATCCCCCCCCGGAAAATATGGGCAGGGGCGTTTTCCACTTTTTTCCCGCGGGTTGAAACATTTTTCTGATCGTTCCCATAGCGGGCATTTGTATATGAATAGGATGAAAACAGGATGATATCGCCCCGTGTGCTTTTTGAAAAAGCCCGCCAGGGATTAAACTCAATATAGCTTTCAATCCCCCTGCTGCTGCTGCCTCCCACATTGGTGATCAGGCGGTAAGACGGAGGTCCTGCCAAAGTGATGGTTCCGATCCGGTTATTATAACGGAGATAATACCCGCTGATATCAAATTGCAGGTAGTTTTTCACTTTACCCCGGTAACCCAGATCCAGGTTGAATCCCTTAGAATCTTCCAGGTCCGGGTCCACCACGTCGGTGGTCGGAGGGGCTTGCAGGTTGGCAAACTGGATCGGGCGATAGGCCTGGGTGAAGTTTGCATAAAACTCGGTACCCGTCGTGATATGATATTCCGTACCGATCCCTCCCAGCAGGAAATTTCTGCTTCTTTTTATATCCTGTAAAATGATCTCTGCTCCGGTACCGGTATAGCCATTTCTTCCGCCTGCTGCGCCCCTTAACCATTCCAGGCGGATCCCGGGTATGACCAGCCATTTATCCGTGATGCGAAAAATATTTTCAGCGAAAATTGCCGCATTTTCAGAATCGAATTCAATATCACGAGGGTAATTCCCTTCTGTAGTCATATCATAGTTTGTCCCCGTAGTCCCCTTTCCGTCTGACCGGCGATGCGTGGTTCCGGTATAAAGGCGTATGCCCCCCGAAAATGTTGAACGTATCCGGCCTAACTTATAATCAGTTAGCAGGCGACTTTCCAACCCAAAGTTCCGGTACCGGTCGGAAGTTAGAACGCGGTTGCTGAATTGTCCTGTTGCTGTAGCAATGCTATCCGGCACCGTAATCGGCTGAAGGAACCCCACACTGTTCCGGTTTCCGATCGTAGCGAACAGTTTGGTGTTCCACCGTGTATTTTCATCGATTTCATAATTCAGGATAAGAGCCGGGGTTGTCCAGCTGATATCAAACCAGTTTCGCTCCCGGAGACTTTGCCGGGCATCGGCCGAAAGTTGCAGGTCTGTGAGCCCCCCGGGTTGCTGGCTCCGGATATGGGAATGCATCAACTCTGCCGATAAAGAAAACCCGGGTTTAAAATAATAAGTAAGGGTCCCGAACCCGGCATTTGTAAAATAACGGCTGTTATTCCGCCAGCCATCACCGTTTCGATGGTCGAAAAATGAATAATAGTAGAGCTTTTCCGTTTTCCCTCCTATGGCATTGTAGCTGTTGAACAGACCCCGGCTCCCGATGGTCTGTTGAGTCTCGAATTCCACGGGTTTGCTGATCCCGCTGCCATTGCGCAATATATAATTGACAAGACCGCCAAACTGGGGACCGTACTGGAGGGCTCCCTGGCCGCGGACCACTTCGATCCGTTGTACAGCCTGCATCTGGGGGTTGTAATAGGCCTCCGGATACCCAAAAGGATCGGCGGCGATATCATACCCGTTTTGCCGGATATTGAACTCCCAGCTCCTGTTGGGACTCAGCCCCCGGGCTGCGATCCCAACCTGGATCCCGCTGGGATCGCTTTCCCAAACATGGATACCTGGTACTTTGGCCATCACCTGCCGCATAGTATTGGTTACCACATTCCCCTGCACGTTATCCATGACCACCAGGGCGTTTTTCTTTCCGGCATAAATCGAAGTGCCCACCACTTCAGGCAGTTGCTGGTAATCGCTTTTGCTGTTTCTTCCCACTACGGTAATATCAGGGAGATATTTGTGTACAGGATTCAAAGAGTCATCATGAAAAGGGCGATCATACCGTTGTGCCAGTACGGAGATTGATATCATACAGGCAGCTGAGAGCAGTAGTTTTCGGGGCATGTGCAATTTTTTTGCAAATTTGATATTTTATACCTCCCCGGGGTTACGTAAAAAGAAATTCGGTTTACGCAAAACGAAAAAGGACCGTCCTTGCAGACAGTCCCTTATAAAAAAATATTTGAACACAGAGTTATTCCACCACGACGATCCCTTTGGCCATCACCCGTACTTCCTTCTGGGGCTCTTTGATGGCATCGATCTCCTCCTGTGATTTTTTCGCATCCTCGGCATAATGCCTGAGTTCCGCAACGGAAGTTGTCTTGATCTTCAGTTCCCCGTCAATCACCACGGTCTTTCCCTTTGCAGCCAGCGGCAGGAAAAAGCCATAGTCTTTCATCTTGACGGTTGCTGTTTCGCCGCTTGGCAGCTCCAGTTTGAGCCAGCAGCCTTTCTTGGGACAGACTTCGATAATCTTCGCCTGGATTTTGGTATCCAGTGATTCCAGGCCACTGTTGAGTTTGGCCACGGCATCCCCGATGGGAATGGCGCCGGTTGCCGTAATCTTTTCACCATACCACTCCCCGGGTTTGGCATCCCCTTCCGGGGGCTGTGCCTGCGAGAGAAAAGCCAGGCTGGAAACCAGGACGGTCAAAAATATTTTTTTCATATCAGTTTTTTTTTGGTTTTTGAATCAGGGAGAACAAAGATAGCCGTTCCGGTGAAAAAGTTGCTTACCCGGGTATATTTGGTTCGGAAAAATCGATTGGTGGAGCCGAAATGGCATCCAGGAAGGCCCGTAGGGCGTTTATTTCAGCGGGGGTCAGGTTGCGGACCCGGGTGCCTGGTTTACCGGGTAAAGGGGACGACCGGTTGTATCGTGCGAGTATGCTGTCTATAGAGTGTTGCTCACCGTTATGCATCCAGGGACCTGTCCGCATGACATCCCGAAGGGAAGGAGTTTTAATTTTCCCCCGGTCCTCATCCCGGTGTGTAACCTTGTACAGCCCCTCATCCCCCGCGGAAAAACCGTTATTGTGAAACTTGTTATCTGAAAACAGGGGACCGTTGTGACAATTCATACAACCCGCCCGGGTGCGGAAAACATGCAGGCCAAGCAGCTCTTTTTTTCCCAGTGCTTTTTTATCCCCTTCCAGGAAGCGATCAAAAGGGGATTTACGCCCGGACACTGTTTTCTCAAACAACGCGATCGCTTCAGTCATCCGGTCGGGTGTGATCTCCGCGTCACCAAAGGCAGAAGTGAACATTTTCCCATAGCCCGAAACAGCCCGGAGCCTTCGCATCACATCCGGCATATCGCTGTGCATTTCAGTTTCACTGTTGATGGGAGCAAAAGCCTGGTCCTGCAGGTCCTTTGAACGGCCGTCCCAAAAAAGCCGGCTATAAAACCAACTGTTCTGAATGGTAGGTGCGTTTCTTTTATTTACAGCACCCTCGTGCCCGATGGATTTTTCCTTACCGTCTGTCCAGTTCAGCTTGGGCTGGTGACAGGTAGCGCAACTGATCTTACCCGATCCGCTCAGGCGGGTATCAAAAAAAAGGGTTTTACCCAGTTCAATGAGAGGTCTGAGTGAATCCGTCCGATCGGCCAAAGGTCCGGAAGGTAAAGGACCCAATTCTGTCCAGGAAAGGTTTTCTTCCACCAGCGGTGCGGGCCATTGTGAAGGCGGTCGGGAATAAATGGATCGCAGCCCCTCTTTTGAAAAGGAAACGGAAAGGATTACCCAAACCAGCAGAAGCAGCAGGACGATGTTCTTGCGCATACCACAAATATGCAGAAAAGATCAGGTAATAACGGGTCTGTCCTAGCGGGGTGATCTCCGGCTATTTTTTATCCGTTCTTTTTTTCCTGACCTGGAAAACGCGTGACAGGTTGAACCCGAAACGAATTTCCCCTTTCCCCCACCGGCCGGTGGTTTCAGTAATAAAAGCCCTTTCATTCATGCCCGTGGAATTGGAAAAATGAAGCTGAAACACATGCCCGCCCGTCTCAATATCAAACCCGACAGACAAAGGATGGTAATACCCGCTGTCGGGCATACCGATCACGACATGCGAGTAATCCCAGGTAAGGGCGATTCGCCTGGAGAGTTTGAAGCGACCCCCGACTTCCACGGCGTAGATATTATTCGGATCCTTGTCGAGCTGGACGAGGTTTTTATGTACCATGGTGGGTGCTACCTGGAGTGTGAACTGCTCGTTAAATTTCCTGCCGATCATGACCTGGAAATAATATGCCAGCCTGGAACTGAAAAAATTGATCCGGTCGGGATCCTGCCAGGGCATACCGTCCATCGTGATGCCAGATACAAGGGCCACGGTAACAGGAGAACTCCAGCTGCCTTTTGATTGCCTGACCGGTGCATATTTCAGGTAGGCATCAAGTTCTTTTTTATAGGTACTGCGGCCTACCCCGGCCATCAGGTTGTGAAGAATCCCGTAATCAAAACCCAGCCGCATACTGGCCTGGTCAAGCCCGAAAAAGTTCTTGTACCCCTGGTCGAGCTGCCCAAACCTGTGCAGGATCCGGAGATCCAGGGTTCCGGGATTCAGAAATTCAATGGAGTGACTGTTGATAACCCGGGGAGATTTGAAAGCGTATTTGATCCGTTCCTTGACCGGTTTTTCCGGGCTGTCCACAAGCTTGAGCAGGTCCTGATCCTGGGCCTTAATGAGCGGGGGGCCTGTGAAAATTGCAAGAAATAACAGGGAAATTCTGATCTTTTTCATACTGGATGGTTGAGGTTATTTTTTCAGGATTTCAAGTGTACAATCGACAGAGATCCTGGCTTCCTTTCCCACTTTATCGGCCACCAGCCCCGGGATGCTGATATTGAATGCTGAGAGTTTGATGATAAATGCGGCTGTGGCGGAGACCTTACCGCCCGTTGCGCGGATCTGGCCGGTGGTTTCCACTTCCCGGGTTTCTCCATGCAGGGACAGGTCACCTTTAACCTTGACGGTATAGTTCCCATCCTTCGACAGGTCGATGTCTTCCATGTCCTTTACTTTACCCTTAAATTCGGCCTTCGGGTATTTGTTACTCTCCACATAATTCTCATTGAAATGCTCCTCCATCAGGGCTCTTTCAAAAGCAAAACCTTTCATGAGTACCGAAAACTGAATGGCCCCGGTCTTGCTGTCCAGTACACAGGTGGCGCTCCTGTTTTTCCCT
Organism: Chitinophagaceae bacterium; assembly: GCA_049421765.1. GTDB lineage: Bacteria > Bacteroidota > Bacteroidia > Chitinophagales > Chitinophagaceae > JJ008. The sequence continues at coordinate 6,761 of JBMSNP010000028.1, read as the reverse complement.
TCAATCCGTTCGGGTGAGGCAGGTGCCGTCGCGTCAAAACCAATGGCAGCAACCTTGGTGTACCAGATCTGGGCGGATGTCATCCCCGCCAGCAGGAGAAATAAAAGACATGTGACAAATATTTTTTTCATTGTTTATTCATTTTTAAATGGACTCAATTCTGTTTGCTATCAATCACGGATCGGACCAGGATCACGTCCGAGCCAAGCAACTCATCTGCGTTGAAGCCGGAGCAGATCCCTTTGACGGCCACCGTCATGCCTTTCTGCAGTGCAGCTGCCTCCTTATGGTGCTGGCTGTCCACGCTGCAGCGGACGGCAGACATAGCAGCTGTATCCCCCAGCACAACGGAGTAGAATCCTTTTTCATCCCTGGCAATCTCCTTAACCACTCCTTCGACACGCAGCACTTTGTCCCAGTATTTTTTATTGGAGCCTGTTTCGTTGGATTCAAATTCACTGATCAGCGAAGTGGCACTAACCGAAAAGTCGGGGCGGAGTTTTGCGGTATCCGTATGGGTCCTGTTGTATTCCCGGTAAATATAGAAGGCGGCAGCCGACACCACGAGTAACAACAGAAGCAGGCTGTAGCGAATGATTTTTTTTCTTTTCATAACTGTTGTTTTATCAGGATTAATTGTTGGGCATCCCCGTATCAATCCAGGTTTTGATGGCCGCTATCTGGCAGCTTGTCATTTTTGACATTCCCTTGGGCATTGGTGAGTACCCGGACGCATGGCTTACCGAACCATACAGTCTCCCGCCCGAGCCCAGTGCCTTGTCGGCCTGGTATGTTCCCATCACTATCCCACCGGATGGAAAACTCCCGGTATGGCAACCATAGCAAAACTGCCGGAACACAGGCAGGATTTTTTGTGAATATGAAGCCGTGGTACTGGTATCGGTACAAGGCTGATTACTGATACCATAAAGCAGTTCCTCCTTATCATAATAACAGGAGGAAAAGGAAGCCGACAGGAGACCCATGAACAACAAACCTGGCAGGAAATATTTCATGATGTTTCTTTTAATTATTGAGTGCTCCCGCCGTGATCCACTTCTGTATTTGACGGATCTCGCAGTCGGAAAGCTTGGGTGAATTTTTGGGCATGGGTGAATAACCGGTCTGGTGTGAAACCGACCCGTACAGTTTCCCATTGAGTGCTACGATCCGCAACCCGGTATACGTGGATACATCAATATTCCCGCCCAGGTTGGATGGGTTATGACAGCCGGCACATTTGTAATCCATTATGGGTTTCACTGCTCCGCTGTAGGTAAAGACAGCGGTATCACAGGCGGATTTGCAACTGTTGCTTGTGGCGCCCTGTTCGATCCACTTCCGGATCAACGCGATCTGTGAAACACTCAGCGGGGCTCTTGGTGCCGGAGGCATACGGTCCCCGTTGGTCTTGGTGATTACTGTATACAATTTGCTGTCGCTCGTATTGTAAGGCCGGACATACCGCATCACCCGGGTATAAGTAGTCAGGTAAACCCCGTCCGCGTGGGTAATATCATCATGACACCCGCTCATTGTACAGTTGGAAGCAATGATCGGCATGATGTCATTATAGAAATATGCGGAATCCGGGTTACAGGCATTGGCGGTAACAGGACCCGGTCCTCCCGTTTCGGGTGGCGGCTTGATCAGTTCATGCCGGCAGGCAGAAAAGAGCGCCATCAGTATTATGACCGGTGTCAAACCTTGAATAATTTTGTTTCGCATAAAAATGGATTTGGTAAGAACGACAGTACAGGCATATGCCAGCCTGCAGGTTTAATACGCTAAAAGGTGAATGGGAATCGGGCCTGGAATAACGGGGAATGCCCGTCAGACCGCGCGGGGAGGTTGCAGGATCAGCAATACATGTTTGGAAGGAATGCCCTCCACGATCCGGGCAAAATATCGGTCCTGGATATTCAAGTCGGGTTCTTCGACGAAAATATCGTTTGTCATGGGATAATAAACCCAGGCAAGCGTATGATTCCCCGGGCTGTGGCAGGGCAACTGGTTATCCATATCATCGTCCGCATCCGTGCCGTCATCGCCGCCATAGTGCATGGCGATGAATTCAACAAACCCGATGGAGTTGTCCTGTCGATGATGCTGGAAGAAATGTGCAATGAGCTTGGGCATCCTGAATAACTGGCCCACTTCCGTATTCCCGGTAAGATGCAGGGTCATCAATATAACAAGCAAGGTGTTCCGCATGGCCTGGAATTTAATAGCCAAAAATGATGCCATGTGAAACGTAACATTTCAAAGCCCTTTTTTATTGTCCTCAGGACCAAGATTAACAAGAAAAATACGGGGAATAAATACGGTTTGAGCCCGGGTAATTCCGAAAAATTGATTTACCTCAATAAAAGTTCACAGGGCTTGAGACCCGTATGCTTTTTAAATGCTGTGGAAAAATGTGAAATGGAGGAGTAGCCCAGGAGCATGGATACTTCGGTGACGCTGAGTCCCTTTTCATAAAGCAGGTACTTGGCATGTTCCATACGCTGACTCTGGTAGAAATCAAAGACCGTGGTTCCGAATAATTCTTTGAATCCCTTTTTCAGGTAGCATTCATTGATGGCCACTTTTCGGCTGAGTTCCTTGATGGTGATGGGTTCACCGATGTGCTGGACTAGGATTTCACGGGCCCGTATAATTTTCTCCCGGTCTGCCTCGTTGGCCAGGAACTTACAGTTTATAACATCGATCTCCTTCTCTCCCAGCATACAATCGAGGCTGTACAAAAGCAGCATTTGTGTCTGGGCATTGATGTAAATATTCTCGAGGCTGTCTGAATAAGTATGATTGAGGACACCTTCGAGCACCATGCGGGTTTTGCCGCAAAGGGGAAGGATCTTGGTGAATGATGAACGGTGCCGGAAACTCAGGATATCGTCCGTCAGCACGGCATTTCCTTTCCGTGGTTTGATAAACTGGCTCAGTTGAACGGGGTTAAAAGTAAAACGAACCACATCCACACTGTCCACCCGTTCCTGGCAACCCCTGGAAGCCCCGAACTGGCACATATCGCACTCGGTGTCCTTTTTGCGGCAGTATACATTGCCGCTTACGCAGAAACGGAGTTCAAGAAAATTTTCTGCAGGTTCGTTCCGGGTATAGTGATAAACCAACATCCCGGTATCCTCAATATTCCATTGCAGATTGCGGCGGTACCGCTGGATCCGGTAATTTACTGAACCGGGGATCTGTTGATTCCGTTCCTGAAGCAGTTGCAGGTCTTCCTGCAAAAGTTTCTGCGGGCTGGCCAGGGTCAGTATATCCGGAGGATTGAGCATGATGTGAATCACAAATTTACGGATTCCCCGCGAGATTCAATGGTACAACGTTAAGTAAGCACGTTCCCGCTTCATTTTTAACAAGCTATGCTGAAAAAAAATTTCATATTGGTCGCTAAAAGTTAACTTTGCCCGTCCCATAAACGGTTTATGATCCATCCGCATACATATATCCACCCGAATGCCCGGCTGGCCACCAATGTGAAGGTTGACCCGTTCACCGTGATCCACCAGGATGTGGAGATCGGGGAAGGGACCTGGATCGGTTCCAACGTAACAATCATGGAAGGCGCCCGGATCGGCAAGAATTGCCGGATATTTCCCGGTGCCGTCATTTCTGCCATACCACAGGATCTGAAGTTTCATGGTGAATATTCCAATGTGATCATTGGCGATAACACGACCATCCGTGAATTCGTAACGGTAAACCGGGGTACGGCCGACCGGGAGAAGACCGTGATCGGTAATAATTGCCTGATCATGGCCTATTCGCATTTCGCGCACGATTGCCTGGTGGGTGACAATTGTATCGTAAGCAACAATACCCAGGTAGCGGGACATGTAACCATCGGGGAATGGGCCATCCTCGCGGGTATGTGCGCGGTACACCAGTTTGTGAAGATCGGGGCGCATTCCTTTATCGCAGGAGGTTCCCTGGTAAGCAAAGATGTACCTCCCTATATCAAGGCGGGCCGCACACCGCTCAGTTACGCGGGTGTCAATTCGATCGGTCTGAAAAGACGCGGTTTCAGCGTGGAAAGGATCAACCACATTCTCGATATCTACCGGGTGCTTTACAACAAAGGGATGAACACCAGCCAGGCCGTGGAATACATTGAAGAGGAAATGCCGGCCACCGATGAACGGGATGAGATCGTAACCTTTATCCGGGAAAGCGGACGCGGGATCATCAAACGATTCACCAAAGGCAACCACGATGACGATCTCCCTATCTGATGCGGGAAAAAGATTCAACCGTGACTGGATCTTCCGTCATGCCAGCTACCAATTTGATTCAGGAAATTCATATGCCATCACCGGTCCCAACGGCAGCGGGAAAAGCACCCTGTTACAGGTTCTCAGCGGTGCCACGCTCCTGAATGAGGGCCGGATCCTTTTTTCGGAAAATGGCCTCCCTTGCCGGGAAGAAGATATTCACCGGAAGGTTTCCATCTGTGCTCCTTACCTGGAACTGGTTGAAGAAATGACCTTGATGGAGTTCCTCCGTTTTCACCTGGGTTTCAAATCCTTTCTCCCGGGGATCACGCCCAATCTTATCATATCAGCCGTCGGGCTGGAGAAGGCTGTTAATAAACAACTTCGCTATTATTCGTCGGGCATGAAACAAAGGGTCAAACTGGCCCAGTGTATTTTTTCCGATACGGATATCCTGTTGCTGGATGAACCCTGTACCAACCTGGATAAAGCCGGTATCGATTTGTACAAGGAACTCATGGAACAATATGGCAAAAAAAGACTGGTGGTCGTTAGTTCAAACGACCACCAGGAGTATGATTTTTGTGATCATACCTTGAATATTACAGACTGGAAATAATCCTATTTCTCTCCTTCCTTCCTGTATTCATAGGTGCGCTTCACTACCTTTTTGGCTTTGCCATCTTCCCAACTGGTCCGCTGTGTCCAGTTACCCATATCATCATACGACTCATAGGTATACATGGTGACCGTTGTTTTTGTGGTATCCCCGGATGTGGTTGTGTAGCTGTTTTCCGTCATTTCTCCTTTATCATTATACTTGGATGCCGAGCTTGATTTCACTTTCCCTGTGCTGTCCTTTAATTCGAAAGACAACTGCCTTGTTTTATCATAGGTGCTCATGCCCTCCTGCCGGAATACACTGTCCTGATCATATTGTTTCCAATGCGTTACATTCCCGTATTCATTAGTTGTGATATCCGTATAGTAGATGGACATTTTTCCGGTAGAATCGGTTTCCCTGGCGACAGTGTAATTGCCCTTATCATCCAGTTCAGTTTCCATGCCTCCGGTTGTTTTCCCGTCTTTTGTGTTCTCCGCTCCCTTCCACAGGCCGTTCGGATGGCGGGTGTAGGTTGAACTTTGGGTAACTTCCCCCTTGCTGTTCTTGGATGTCGAACGGATGATATACCCGTTATTGTCGAATTCAGCCATGCTGATGCAACAGGAATCCATGTCACCCGCTACGCCGGCGCTGTCTGTTTGATAGGGAGTTTCCGTATAGGAGACAATATCTCCCTTCAGATTTTCGGCTGCGATGTCGCTGTACTTGGCCGGCTCCATGGCCTCCTTGTCTTTTTTATCCTTGCAGGAAGCAAAAAATACAAGAGCAGCCACAATGAAAAGTGGTTTTTTCATTAAAAAAAATTTAAGGTTATAAAATAAAGGGAAGGATAAAACAGTTCAAAAAGGAAGGACTGTGGGCAAGATAACAAAAAATTTGTTTAGCCCGGGCTTATAGTTATTGGTTTTCACACATCTCACCAATCAAACTGATACGCAGCAACAATTTTTTTCCCGGACTCGCTCAGGGATGTATGGGATTCGGCATGTAATAAAATCCGGGAAACTCAGCGCTGGCTGGCGATCAGCAAATTCAGGTCCGTATATTTCAGATCAAACCGCTGGCTGAGGTAGAAGTTGGTCAGCGCGCCTTTGAAGAGATAAATCCCGCTCCGGAGGTGTAGCTTATGCCAGACCAGGGTTTCGAACCCGCCTTCCTCTCCCGCCTCCAGCAACAGCGGCATCAGTACATTGCTGATCGCCTGTGATGCTGTGCGGGCAAATCCCGACGGAATATTTGGCACGCAGTAATGGATCACCCCATACTTCATAAAAATGGGATGCTCATGGGAAGTGATCTCCGAAGTTTCAAAACACCCGCCCCGATCAATGCTTACATCGATGATGACCGACCCCGGCCGCATATTACTTACCATTTCTTCGGTAACGATCATGGGAGTCCGTCCTGTTTCAGAACCCATTGCCCCCACGGCCACTTCGCAGGTCTTGAGCTGTTTGGCCAGCATCCTGGGCTCCAGTACAGAGGTCCACATCCGCTGCCCGATATTGTTCTGGAGGCGTTTGAGGCGGTATACACTGTTGTCAAATACCTTGACTGAAGCGCCCAGGGCCAGGGCTGCGCGGGCTGCATATTCGCCCACGATCCCGGCACCGATGATGATCACTTTGGTGGGGGCAATGCCCGATATCCCGCCCAACAGCACACCCTTTCCATGATTCGCGGAACCCAGGTACTGGGCGGCGATCAGCATAACTGCACTACCGGCGATTTCGCTCATGCTGCGGACGATGGGGTACGAATCGCTGTCATCCTTCAGGTTCTCAAATGAAACAGCAGTGATTCGCTTCTCCATCATCTTTTCCAGGATCGCCACTTTCATCACGGCAATATGAATCGGGGAAATGATGATTGAATATTGTGAAAGTGAAGTGCGTGTTATT
>JBMSNP010000027.1:0-37322 GCA_049421765.1 Chitinophagaceae bacterium | reverse complement strand
ATGGGGATACCGGCTGAAGCGAAGGCCAGGAGGATTCCGGTTGTGATAACCGCGATCCGTATCAGGAGAAGCCAGTTGTTGAAACCGCCCTTTTTCCCGGTCCTGGGTATCCCGGGTTGCAGATGTTCGGTTGAGGAAAAAAGCGCGATAAACCGGGCCAGCAACACGGAGGTGAACAACACCGCAATAAATATCAGGATGCTGCTGAATGTATAGCTGAAGTTTCCGATCGAACGTTCCGTGAGCAGATATTCCCGGACATCCTCAGAAAACACCTGGTAAAAAGTAAAATTTCTAAGGAAGAGGAGTGCCCATCCGGCCACAAGCAGCCACTTTACAATCCCCGGGGTTCCGGGTTCTGATTTCCGGAACCGCAGATACAACCGGGTTTGTGATTTTTCAATAGCGGCCGCTGCCAGGTTCAGCCAGTCGTTGATCATTTTCCCTGTGAAATAAAGCAGGATACCGGTCATCACCCCGAAATACCCGGCGGTGAGCATCAGCTTGGATAAATTATAGCGCCCGGCGGTATTGGCGACCAAAGAAAACAGGGCAAGCGTCATCACCAGGCCCGAAAGTCCCATTACCATCGAATGACGTTGCATCGACCTCCGGTTTCGCAGGAAAAGGTAGGCAGATCCGGTAACCGTGAAAAGGGCTGCCCCCCACAGGAAATACCGTTCCGAAATGGTATAGAAAAGAACCAGGTTGTTTGCATACATGACAATGAAGAGGATCAGCAGCAACAGCCATCGTCCGCGGAGCGCTGGGGAAAAAGAACGGAAATAAATAAATGTCCCTGCCAGTGCGGCAATCAGCCAGGCGGTACCAAAAAATACAAAGGGTGGCCAGCGAAAGAAGAACTGGGAAGTATTCAAAACCAGGAACAGTGCCGATAGGACCGGGTGTGTCAGCAACACCTGTCCCGGGAAATTACCGGGATCCGAGTGGACTCTTTTTACTTTATTGCGCAGCATCGTCAGCAGCAGGGCTGCCACGATAAATAGCAGAACACAGAGAGAAATCAGGTTGCTGTTGTTCCGCAGATAATAACGCAACAATTGCTCGGATTTCCTGAAGGAACTGATGATGGCACCCTTCAGGGGTTTTCCGGGTACCGGTTTATCAAAAACGAAAGGAAGTTCCCGCTGTGTCATACGCTTCCCAAGATCAACCCTGTATTCAGCGCAAATTTTTATACTGACCTGGAGATCCCGGCGCAACTCCGAGCCTACCTGTTCAAGTTGCCGAAGGCTTTGCAACGTTTGGTTGATCAGTTCATCAACGGGCGTTATATCGTAAGTGATCAGGGTAAGCTCACGGATATAATCCTGGAAAAGGACAGAATCCCGGATAGAGGGGATATGGTAAATACTGGTATCGGTAACAAGGGAATCAATCGTTCTGCGAAAGGATTCCGTTTCCGAAATATAGCGCTGCAGGGTTCGGAACCGGGTGTTTAGCCGGGTGGCCAGTTCGCCGAGCAGCAACTCGGTGGTTCCCAGGTTCCGGTAAGATGACAGGGAATCCATGACCGGGAAAACACCCTCCACCGATTGATCATAACGGTTTCGTATTTGTGAAAACTCGGACTTGATAGAGAGGCTGTCAATACCCTTGCTCATATATTCTTCTGCCCGTCCTGCAACTTGCCGAATCCGGGAAAACACCTCCAGGGAGTGGGAATAACTCATTTTCTCCTGGTAATGCCGGATGTTTTTGCTCATTTCCTGCTGCATGTTATCCCGAAGTATAGAGTCCAGGATTTGTTTCGCTTTGGCAGCTGTATCGATCTGGCTATGCGCAGAGCCACTCAAGACTGTTAAAATCCAAATGACCAGGAAAAAGCGAATGCTGCAGGTGAATATCTTTCTTATAGTGCGGAAAAGTTTCAACTGGACAAATTTCGGATAAAAAAGGTTACTAACAGTTAATGAGATGCAGGTTTGTCAGGGAGCGGAATGTAATACTTAAAATAACCATAACCCTGAAACGATGGGTACGAAGAAAGGCAGAAAACTGTTTGCAAAGGAGTTTCTGTATCGAGCTGCTGTCCTCGGGAGAATACAAAACCAGTTCTTTTAACAATTCGTGCAAATTTGTGTTTACCTGATTCTGAATGCTAAATTATATTTGCATGAATGGCCAAAAGCGGTGTCTGTCGCCGGTTTATTTATTAATTAAAAGCGTCTTGATCCGGAATGAAGAAAATAACCGCCTTTATTTTTTTCCTGTCTGTTTCCCAGCTGGTATTCTCCCAGGATGAAATTATAAAAAGACTGCGAACCGATGCCCAACGCGTGATCAAAAAAGAAAAGGATGCCGATACATCCACCAAGGCCTGGAAAAGGGGCGGGATTTACGGGATCAATGTGTCCCAGGGCTCGCTCAGCAACTGGGCTGCCGGCGGGGACAATTTTTCCCTGTCGGTCAATTCCCTCCTCAGCCTGTTTGCATTTTATAAGAAGGGGCATCACAGCTGGGACAATACCTTTGACCTGAACCTCGGGTATGTCAAAACCACCACCCTGGGCAGCCGGAAGAACGACGACCGCTTTGACATGTTGTCCAAATACGGGCATGCCCTGAATCCCAAGCTCAATATCGCCACCCTGTTCAATCTCCGCTCCCAGGTCTTCCGCGGATATCTATATTCCGATTCGTCGAAAGTGTATGCTTCTAATTTTATGGCCCCGGGATATGTCCTGGTCAGTGCGGGACTCGATTATAAACCTGTCAAAAATCTTTCCGCTTATATTTCACCGGTAACGGCCCGGTGGGTGATAGTAAGAGATTCTGCCCTGTCCAATAAAGGGCTTTATGGAGTTCCCCCCGGTAAAAAATCAACCCTGGAGTTCGGTGGTTTTGCCACGATCGGTTATTTCATCGAATTCAACAAGCATATTTCATTCAAAAGTCGTCTCGATCTTTTCTCCAATTACCGTCACAATCCCGAGAATATAGACATCTTTATGTCCAATGTGCTCAATGCCAAACTGGGGAAAATTTTCGCAATTACCTGGAGCGTGGATGTTATCTACGACGATGATGTCCGCCTGTTTGGTCCTTACAAGAATGCCCCGGCAACACAGCTCAAATCGCTGGTCGGAATTGGTTTCCAGGTGAAATTCTAAACTGTAAAAAATTCCTATTTTACATTGGCACAGGCAATCTTCACTTTGGACCGGCATGCAATGTGAGGACTTGGAGGGCCATATTTCCCATAACCCATGTATGTGCAATTAAAGGTCACATTTGGAATGTAATAACACCAGCCGTCCTTCGATTTATAAACGACGCGGACCGCCCTTCCGTTGAATCGACCCTGGATAATGGCCCCGTCTTTATTTAAGAACCAGTCCTGGTCCGTACCCAGTGTCAGTTTCAGGATCTGGACACAGTCGCTGAACTCCGGACTGGCCAGGATCATCCGGCGGATATTGGCGACCGACATGGATGGATCCGCAAACTGCCCGCCCGGTTTGCTGAACTCGGGAGGAAGCTGCCGTGTTCGGGCGAGGTTGTTCTCAGCGTTCAGACAAGCCTGTTCCGCGTTTTTCCGGACTTGTTCTTCCTTGTAATTATCCCAGTTGAGCTGAAGTTTTCCCTGGGCGACAACCCGGGAATTATGTTCTACCTGAAGGGTCAATTCATGTTGCCCGAGCGGAATCCGGCGAAGAATCTCTTTCTCCCAATTGACCGCGTCTTCCGGACTCATGGCGGTTTGCGGGTCAGGCATGATCTCCGTGCTAAACCAGGTTTTTTCAATTTCGGGTTTGAATAAGGTGAAATAAAGTCTCCATAAATGTGATCCGTTAAGCAGCACATTTATTTCAAGGACCACTTTATTATTGAAACCAAATACGTCACTGATCGCTCCGTCAAAATAACAATAGGCATACAACCTGTCTTCTGCAGAAAAAGACTCTTTAAACTGGGAGGTATTTTCAGAACCCACCCGGACCGGCTGGCTCGAGAAAACGACTTGATTGGCATGCTCCCGGTGAAAAGGACCAGTGAATACACGCGCTTCATATTCTTTCCCGATATCCGCAACCAGCTGATCGGTTTCCCCTTTTAGTCCAACGATGGCAGCGTTATCGGGCATGAGGAGCAATATCCCTTCCGTCACTTGCGAGGCGGCACGGGCATACCGATGAGCGCTGCGCATTTCCTGAGGTCCTTTTGACCGACTGGTCCGTGCCAGGTTGATGACCCGGCGAATCTCGGACTGGTACCGGTTCAGGTTTTCACTGAACTGTTGAGACATGCCGGTGATCAGCTTGAAATCAAAATCATCAGCGAGCTCGGGCACTTTTTTACCAGCCTCATCCAGTTTGCCTGAAACAGTTACATAATCAAGGCTTTTGGCCCTTTCCAGGAACAGTGTCGCGTCTGCAAGGTCGGTCAGATAATTATCACCGATACTCTTGCAATAGCGGTCCCGGAAATCACTGTACTTGTACCGGTATGCTTCGATCAGTTCCTTTGCGGAATAACCGGTTTCGAGATCCAGTCCCTGTTCTTTGAAGAAAGAAAGTGTTTGTGCCAGGTCATCCTTGCATTGTTGCAGGTATTCAGGGCAATATTTTTCCACGCCCGGCAGGGAGTTGTCCCGGGCGGTTTCATAGTAATTTTTTGCATTGCGGAAATCCTTGTTCTGGGCATAGTCCCTGGCATTCTTCAAACCGCGAAAAAGCATGTTGGCGGAATTGCAGTTTGTGGAGCTGTTTTTTTCTGTGCCGGACTGTTTTACTGGCGGCAATTTGGGACGAATTTGCCCGTAAAGAAGATCGGGGAAAATTGTACCTGTTAAAATGGCAAGCGGTAAGAGGATTCGGGTAATCATATTCTTATATTTTCAAAGTGAAAGTTTCCGATAAGCAGGAAACGGCAGGAGTTTTCAAACGCCTGCAGGTGATCTTATTGATCTGCACCAGGTATTGTTGGCTTTCTTGAAAGCGGAGAAGTATTCGGAATCCGCTTTGTTTATCAGGAAGTGAGACCGGGTAAAGGTAAAGGCATCAAATAAATAAAAACCATGATATGTGTCAGGTGATATTTCAGGGGGCGGAACTGGCTGTCTAGGATAGTTTTATGAAGAATTCAGGTCTCTTTATCTTTAGCCCTTCATGGCTCAGAAAAAATTACAGCGCTTCGCGGAGTTGAATACCTTTCCCAACGTGTTACAGTTCCCTGAATCCGTGGCTGGTACCTGGCATTCCTTTTTTAAGAATAATCATCCTATTACACTAGAACTGGCCTGCGGAAAAGGTGAATATGCCGTGGGGCTGGGAACCTTGTACCCCAACCGGAATTTTATCGGGGTTGATCTCAAGGGAAACCGGATCTGGGTAGGAGCCCGGAAAGCCCTTCAGGATAGACTGGGTAATGTCGCCTTTCTACGTACCGAAATTGACCGGATCCAGGAATATTTCGCCCCGGGAGAGGTGGAGGAGATATGGATCACGTTTCCGGACCCGCAATTGCGTCTCTCCAAAGCGAAAAAAAGACTGACTCACCCTAAATTTCTGCGTTTCTATAAACAATTTCTGGTTCCCGGGGGTTTAATACACCTGAAGACAGACAGCCCGGCCCTGTATGACTTCACCAAAACAGTGATTGACCTTTATGGTTGCACGCTGGTGGAGGACCAGGATGATGTATTTGGAGGGGCAACCCCTAAACAGGAGTTGCAGATTAAGACGCATTATGAATCGCTTGATATTGCGGGAAAGAACAAGGTGCATTATCTCTGTTTCTCACTGCCCACCAACCTGGGCAACGCGGAAACAGACAGGATGCTGAAAGAAAAAATCAGTCAACATGAACGAACTGAAGGAAGGGATCCATTATTATTTTAACCAGGAAGGATATGTGGTCCTGACCGAAAAATATCATATCGAAAGAGGGTATTGCTGCGGAAACGGATGCCGGCACTGTCCTTTTCAGTTTGAAAACGTACCCGAACCCAGACGTTCCGAGTTGCTTGCTTCACCCAAAACTCAGAATCCTTCATAATTATTTCCATGGCAGCGAAAAAGAAAACGGGCACCCGGTTAAAAACGGTTAAACCTTCGGGAATAAAGGATGAAAGTTTTTTTCAGCTTGTCTATGAAGTGGCCCGGCAAATTCCAAAGGGCAGAGTGACCTCGTATGGGGCGATCGCCGCCTGTCTGGGCACCAAGCTTTCCGCCCGCATGGTAGGTTGGGCCATGAATGGAGCACACCGTGTAAAACCAGCCGTACCGGCACACCGGGTGGTTAACCGGTTGGGTATTTTGTCCGGAAAGCATCATTTTACCCCGCCGGGGAGGATGGAAGCGTTGTTGAAAAAGGAAGGGGTTATCGTAAAAAATGACCAGATCGTGGATTTTCAGAAATTATTCTGGGATCCGGCAAAAGAGTTGATTTAACAGGAAACCATTCAGGCAGGGACTGCCAGGTTCAGTTCACGGCTGGCATTCTGGAACACCTTTTTTTCCTTTCGGCCATACCACCATCGGGGGGCCGTTTTCTTCATAACGGTATCGATGCTTCGCATACCCAGCAAATTCCAGGCTCCTTTCAGTTTGCCTCCCAGTGAAGGCTGCATGGCCCGCAGACTCATGGCGAATCCGCTGTCGAGGTATTCCATATGGTGCCAGTACCCCGAAGGCATAAAAAGCGTGTCGCCGGGTTCCAGTATGAAATCCATCCCCTGCGCCAGTTTCAGAGCGGGAAATTTTTCATAATCGAGTTTTCCTTCCTGGTAATAATTGGAGAAATCGGCCAGGCTCAGCACTTCCCATGGTTTTCGATATAATTTATACTGTTCCTGGAATGGAAACATCAGGACCCGTTTCCGACCGCCAAACTGGGTATGAAAGATATGTGAGAGGTCTATGTCAAAGTGCATGTGGGTGATGCTCCCGGCACCGCCGGTGAATAACATCGGGTATTTTTTTACAAATCCCCTGGCCAGGTGCTCGGGCCACGTAAAGTCATTGATCAGCTGCGGGGCATGATCAAAGATGTTGAACAGGAAGATCCGCCAGGCGGCCGGTCCCCGGCTGATCATATCGATGTATTCTCCGAAAGTTTTATAGTCATCCGCTTTATTGACCGGGGTATAAGCGTCACTTTTGACGTTGTTGTATAACGGTATTTTTTTATCCCCTACCAGTTGCCGGAAATAGTCCCAGTTCCATTTGGTGAAAGCCGGCCATTCCCGGGCCAGGTTTTTTAAAACAACGGGTATGCCGGGCGCATAGAATTCTTTTTTAAACACCTCCGGTTCAATAGAATCCAGGGTAGCTACCGGCTTTAACTGCATGGGGTCTCTTTAATTTTTGCAAAGATAAGCGGGGGTGAAAATACGAATTGCCGGATAATTCCCAACCCGGGGCAATTCGGGCAGTTTCATGAGGGTTAAAAAAGGTCCTGCTGAAGTGACTGAATGCGAAAGCTTTTCCTGTGGTATTCGCATAAACCGTGTGCCGCAATGGCCTGTCGGTGTGAGGCGGTTCCATATCCCTTGTTCTGATCCCAGGCATACCGGGGGTATTCCCGGTGCAGCTGATGCATATAATCGTCCCGGTAGGTTTTGGCCAGGATACTGGCCGCTGCGATATGCATATAAATCGCATCGCCCCCGACAATACAGCGATGCGGTGTTTTTTTATAACGGGTAAAACGGTTGCCATCAACCAAAATCAAACCGGGTTTTATCTTCAGCTGGTCAAGGGCACGATGCATGGCCTGAAAAGATGCTTTCAGGATATTTATCTTATCAATTTCTGCTGCCGATACTTCAGCCACGGCATAAGCCAGCGCTTCATCTTCTATGACCCGGCGAAGTACATACCTGTTCTTTTCACTCACCTGCTTGGAGTCATTCAGCAAGGGGTGAGAAAAACGAGGTGGGAGAATGACAGCCGCGGCAAATACCGGGCCGGCCAGGCAGCCACGACCCGCCTCATCACACCCGGCCTCAGGCCACCCTTCCTGGTAAAAAGGTTTCAGCATTGGCTGCAATTTCCAAATAAAATTCAACAAAGCATCCGGATGGCCGGCTAACCGGGTTAACTTTGTGCCCGCTATGGAAGAGCTCTACCGGCGTTCGTCAAAGCCCATCGCCATCTGGCTGCTCGCAGGTGTGGTCATGATCGTCATACAGATAGTACTGGGAGGGATCACCCGGCTGACAGGCTCCGGGTTATCGATCACGGAATGGGATGTGGTTACCGGCACCCTGCCCCCGATGAGCGAAACGCAATGGATCGCGGCATTTGAAAAATACCGGAGTACCCCACAGTTCAGCCTTTTAAATTTTGATTTCACCCTCAAGGATTTCAAGTTTATTTTTTTCTGGGAGTGGTTTCACCGTTTCTGGGCCCGGCTTATCGGGGTTGTCTTCCTGATCCCCTTTATTTATTTCCTGGTCCGCCGGATGTTCAAACCTTCCATGGTCAAACCTCTTTTGATCCTGTTTTTACTCGGCGCCCTTCAGGGGGCCGTGGGCTGGATCATGGTAGCGAGCGGACTTACGGGCGACGCGATCTATGTAAAGCCCACACGCCTGGCCCTTCATTTTATTTTCGCGATGGTGCTGTTGTGTTACACCTTCTGGTTTGCATTAAAGCTGCTGGTGCCTGAAGAAAAAAGAACAACAGACCGGTTTTCCCGGAACCTATTAATCGTTACGATCCTCATTCTGACCCTGCAACTGGCATACGGAGCCCTGATGGCCGGGCATAAGGCCGCAAGCGCCGCTCCCACCTGGCCGGATATCAACGGGTATATTATTCCGCCGGGTATGACCAGGCAGCCGGAAGGGTGGCTGAACCTGATCGACAACAGGATCACGGTGCATTTTATTCATCGCGGACTGGCTTACCTGCTTTTTGTAATCACGCTCATTCTTACTTTCCGCCTGAACCGGATAAACGGAACCACGGGGCTCCGGAGTTCCCGGTTTGGCCCCCTGCTGCTGGTGCTTGTGCAAATCGCACTGGGCATATTTGCCGTTCTTGCCAGCACCCGAATCATTCCCAATCAGTGGGGCACTTTCGAATGGCTGGCGCAGTTGCACCAGGCAGTGGCGATGCTTCTCCTGCTTTCATATGTATGGATCCTGTTCAGGGTTACCGGAAAGCATCTGTGATTTTTGAAGTAATCAACTGTATTGTGCCATCACCCTAATTTGACATGCCAGTCATTTATCGTTATTTTTAGGTAATCACCATTGCCTGATTCATGAAAACCTGGCTGAAAGGATTCTATCATTCATTCCCTGTACAGCTCTTATTCCTGCATGTACGGAAATACCAGGTGCTCCTGCTGTTCTGGGTGGTCCTGTTCAGTACAGTGAATGGTACGTTTATGAGCACTTTCGGGGCCAACTCCCTGTACCTGGCCCCCGAATTTCTCGGGAATGTAAATTCCCTGAGCGCTGCAATCGTAGGGGCTTCGGTGGGCATGTTTATCATGAGCTGGAACATCGCAGGTTTCATTCTCTTCAGCCGGCATTTTCGTTTCCTGGCCGCAACCACAAATCCCTTTTTAAAGTATTGTATCAACAATGCCGTGATACCCGTTCTGTTCCTGCTGTTCTATTTTTTTAAGGCTTACCGGTTCGGGTATTACAAGGAACTGATACCGGCAAGCGAACTGCTGTTCCTCGGCGGCGGATTTCTTTGCGGACTTATCTTCATCCTGGCCGCCTCATTTATTTATTTTTTCCGCGCCGATCGTTCCATCCTACGGCGCATGATGCCCGTGATCGGGGATCCCCGTTCCTATATCACACACCTGGGACCGGTGAAGGAAATTTATCACGATGTTCCGCTGATACATGTCGAATGGTATTTTGAATCCCCCGTCCGACTGCGGCGGGTGCGAAATGTGTCACATTACACCGATGCATTTGTAGAATCCATTTTCAAGCGGCACCATTTCGCGGCCATCCTTTCTGTATTTGCGGCCTTTCTTTTCCTGATGCTGGTCGGCTTCCTGCTCGACAGTCCCTTTTTCCAGCTCCCGGCCGCGGCCAGTATCACCATCTTTTTTTCGGTACTGATCGGGGTGGCTGCCGCGATCACCTATTTCCTGCAAAGCTGGAGCATCCCGTATCTGGTTGCAGTCGTGCTATTGCTCAATGTATTTTACAAGATGGACTGGATTGATCCCCGAAACAAAGCCTATGGGATCAACTATACCAATAAAAAAGAGCGGCCCTCTTATTCACATAAAGGATTGGTAGAGATGGCCAGTCAGGAGCATATAGAAGCCGACCGGAAAAACATGGCCCAGGTGCTGTATAACTGGAAACAAAAGCAGGGAGAGGAAAAACCGCTCCTTGTGATCATCAATACCAGTGGGGGCGGTCACCGAAGCGCCACGTTCACAATGAGCGTACTTCGAGAACTTGACAGCCTGACGGGTGGAAGCATCATGCGCCGGACCTTCCTTATCAACGGTGCCTCAGGGGGTATGATCGGGGCGGCTTATTTCAGGGAACTGTACCGGCGCCGCCAGGAAGGCGAGCCCGTCAACCTACAGGATCAAAAATATATCCACGACATTGCCGGGGACCTTCTGAACCCGGTCTTCACTTCTTTTTTTGCGCGGGACCTCATCTCCCCGGCTCAAAAATTCAGTGTTGGCCCTTACCGGTATGTGAAGGACCGGGGTTTCGCGTTTGAGGAAAAACTCAACAGCAATACCCGCGGGTACCTCAACAAACAACTGCGCGATTATGTTGCGGACGAAAAGGCCGCCAGGATTCCGCTTATGTTCTTTAACTCAGTGGTCAGCCGCGACGGCCGTAAAATGATCATCTCCACACAGCCCGTTCGTTTTATGATGCAGTCCAGGGAAGATACCATCCGCATTCCCGCTACCGATCCTGACGCGATCGATTTCGTCAGTTTTTTTGCAAAACAGGATCCCTACAACCTGCGGATCCTCACAGCCCTCCGGATGAATGCCACTTTTCCCGTTGTGTTGCCCAATGTATGGCTGCCTTCTGATCCTGTCATCGATGTGATGGATGCAGGACTGCGGGACAATTACGGGGAGGAATCAACCATGCGTTTTCTCTTTGCCATGGATACCTGGATCCGGGAAAACACAGGAGGGGTGCTGGTCATACAGATCCGCGACCGAAAGGCAGGGGGCTGGGAGCATCCCTATGTTTCCGATAACATTGCGGATCACGCAACCAAACCTTTTTTCCTGCTCCAGCATAACTGGTTCAAGATGATGGAATATTCGCAGAATGAACTGATGAATTTTTATTCTGCTTACAGCGGCAATAACATCTACAAAGTGACATTTGAATACGCATCAGATAACGAGGAAACAAAGGCGGCCCTTAATTTTCACCTGACCAAGCGGGAGGAGCGGGATATCATCGGGTCCATTCACACGGCGGCCAATCAAAAAAGCTTCCGGATTGTACATGACTTGTTAGGGCGATCACACGTAAGAGAAAGCCAAACTCCGCGTTTCATTTCTCCCTGGTGGTAAACAGCAGCCCTGAAATTATCCGCGTTGAAGCAGGCGGAAACAGTCTTTTTTCACCCCAAACCGAAGTTCCGGGAGGGTCCCGGCCGGGTCACCATCAATGTGCAGCGGAGCTCCTGTCAGGTTTCTGACCGTGATTGCTTCCGTCTGAAAGTAGATCAGACCTTTTTTGCCATCTGCATTCGAAGCGGGTACGGGCTGGTTTTTCCCGCTTATTTGTTTCAGGGTTTGCCAGATCCAGCTCAGCTTCCCCTGCCGGGCTGCGATCACGACATCCAGCAGTCCGTCACGCAGGCTTGCCCGTGGGGCGATGGTGAAATGATTCCCGTACTGGTTGCTGTTGGCAATGCTGATAAAGAACGCCTCTACCGGTAAGGTCTTATCTGAAATTACGATCTGAAAAGAATAGGTCTTTGCCTTGAAAAAATTCCGCATGACCTGTTTTACATACGTGGCCAGTCCCCTTTTTGACTGCCGGGCAAAATCGTGTGCCACCTGGGCATCGAAACCCAGTCCGCAAAGCATACAGGCGAAATGACCGTTCACCTCAAACCCGTCGGTAGCTAAAGCCCGCCCGTTTAATATGATGTCCATCGCTTTCTCAACCTGTTTCGGAATCCCGGCAGCAAAGGCCAGCCCGTTCCCGGAACCGCAGGGGATGATCCCGAAATTCAGATCAAGATCAAGCAGGCTGCCGATCACCTGGCTGACGGTTCCGTCGCCTCCGGCAATTACGATATCGGTGATCTTTTTTTCTGCCAGAAGCGGACGCAGGAAAGAGTAGTCACCCCCCGCAACGGAAGGAATCACCAGGCAGGATATACCTGCTGCAGTGGTCCTTTCTTCGAGGTATGGCTGCAGGTTTTTTTTACTCTTGGTTCCGGATACCGGGTTGACGATGTAAAGTATGCTCCGCATGCCTCATGGCAGTTTGATAGTGGCTAAATGAATCAATCGGGTGGGAGCCATCATCAGGGGATCGGGAGGAGAAATCATCAGGTAGATTTTCATTTCTTTATGATGACTGAATGATTTCCGCAAGTCGGAAAGGGAAACCTGCATCTTCTTCGTGCTGTCCCGTACCAGGATGTCATTCCGGTTTTCATCCATGAAGTGGATCGAATGCAGCCAGGCGGAAGAAGGGTTGTCGCTATACTCAACTTCAAGTGTTCCGGCCGCTTTCCAATCTGAAGAGGAAACAGACAAACGGTTCTTCTCTTCGCTCTCTGCAGAAGCAGACAGGATTACTTTTTTATTCATCGTGATCTTCCAGCTGTTTTGCGCGGTAGTCATTTTAGTTGTTGAGGCGATTAACAGGAATATGCAAAGCAGTTTTCTCATGACCCAAAAGTATACATATTCATGCCACGATAAAGTGATACGGGTTCGGGTGATGCGGACTGTTCCGGAAAAAACCTTAAAAAACTACCATTTTAACAGGGCGCTGGCCCAGGTGAAGCCACTTCCAAAGGCAGCCAGGCAAACCAGGTCGCCTTGTTTGATCTTTCCTTCCTCCCAGGCTTCGCATAACGCGATCGGTACCGAAGCGGCGGTGGTGTTTCCATACCGCTGGATATTGTTGATGACCTGGTCGTCCCGAAGCCCCATTTTTTTCTGAACAAACTGGCTGATCCGCAGGTTGGCCTGGTGAGGAACAAGGATGCGGAGGTCTTCGGGTTTTAAACCGTTTGCGTCAAGCGCTTCTTTGATGACCTGCGGAAATTTTTCCACGGCCACTTTAAATACCGCGGGTCCGTCCATATTGGGGAATACCTGTCCATTGTCGATCATGGCGTGACTGAAGAACATTTGCCCGATCTCAGCGTCGTCAAAATCCGCCAGTTTTTCCACGGCCCAGTGATTGGCATGTGTACCGGGATTATACATGGCCAGGATCTCCGCGTTGTTTCCATCGCTGTGGAGATGTGTGCTGAGAATACCCCGGCCGGGATCTTCGGTGGGTTGAAGTACAACGGCCCCGGCTCCATCCCCGAAGATCACGGATACATTCCGGCCCCGGGTGCTGAAATCAAGCCCGAAAGAATGTTTTTCGGCACCTACGACAAGGATGTTTTTATACATCCCGGTCTTGATGAACTGGTCGGCCACGCTGAGGGCATATACAAAACCGCTGCACTGGTTTCGAACGTCGAGGGCTCCCACCTCTTTCATTTTCATAGCACGCTGAAGCAGCACCCCGCAACCGGGAAAATAATAATCAGGAGAAAGGGTGGCAAAAACGATGAAGTCGATTTCTTCCGGGGTGGTGCCTGCTCGTTCAATCGCAACCCGCGCTGCTTCCACAGCCATGGTGGTGGTGGTTTCCCCGGTACGGTGGGCATACCGCCGTTCCTGGATGCCGGTTCGTTCCCGTATCCATTCATCGGAAGTATCCATGTATTTCAGGAGGTCATTGTTGGTTACGACATGCGAAGGCACATACATTCCGATTCCGGCGATCTTTGATCTGATCATGGCAAACAAATTAAGAAGACGGCCGGGGTTCCGGCCGGAGAGGGAAGATAGGAAATAGACGGGATTTGAAACCATTTCCAGGCACAACGGTTGCCGGTCACAACCATTCAGCCTACATCCGGATGTCCACCACTTTGTTTTCCTTCCTGCTTTTTTCCGCAGCGAAACCCATCACATGACTTTCAATGGAGGCATCAATGGTCGAGGTCAGCAGATCGGGATTTTGCTGGTCAACGGCCTGTATCCAGTCGGCCACAAGCCGCCAGTCTCCGCCCCCGTGTCCGTCGGTATCCTGTTTCCATTCGGTTTTTTTACCGGTGCGGAAATCCGTTAGTACAAAGGAACTCATATCTCCCACGATATCACCCATGCTTCCCATCACCCGCGTCCGGCGGCCTTCATATGAAGTAAAAGCCTCCATGGAGAAACTGGCGGTAACATGACCTGCAAACTGGATGTTACAGACATAATGATCGGGCTGGTCATTGTCCATCCGGTACACGCACCGCCCATAGTTCGTCGTTTTTAATCTTTCAAGGATATGTTCCCCGTGTTTTGATTTGTCTTCCGGCATATCCATCACATGCAGCCAGCTCCGGTTCCGGTAATAGATCCGAAGGGCCGAATACGGGCAACCGTCTTCGACGGCGCAGCCATCGGTACAACGGGCTGTGCTGCCGGCCGGGGCGTTTTCCTTCTTGAACCATTTAAGGTCTCCGAAAGCCTGAATTTTTTCAGAAGGTTTATTGATCATCCATTTCAGGATGTCCAGGTCATGACAGGATTTGCCAAGTATGATCGGTGTGGTTTCATGGCTGTTGTGCCAGTTGCCGCGAACATAGGAGTGGCTCATGTGCACATGCCCGATCGGCTCCATATGTTGTACACTGATCACTTCCCCGATCGCGCCGCTGTTCATCAGTTCGCGGAGTTTGACAAAATAGGGGGCATACCGAAGCACATGACAAACGGCCACGATCCGGCCCTTTTTCTTGGCCAGTTCGAGGATGTCCCGGCATTCTTTTTCACTGGGAGATATCGGTTTTTCAAGCAATACATCATATCCCAGCTTCAGGGCTTCCATGCAGGGGCCATAATGCAGGTTGTCGGGGGTGCTGATGATGACCGCATCCGCGAATTTTGGTCTTTTAAAAACATCTTCCCATGTCTTGAACTGGTTTGATGCCGGAATATTATGTTTCTTGCTGTAGCGCTCGATCCGGATCGGAATGGGTTCTGCCACTCCCACTATATCGAGCTGGTCGGGATACTGCACTGCATAGTTGCCATATACATTTCCCCGGGCTCCTGCGCCGCAGGTGATGGCGGTAACGGGTTTCTTCAGTTTTTTATGGAGCGGGTTGTCGGGCAGGATAATTCGTTCTCCTTTTTCATTCATTGCCCAGGCGGAGACCGGGAAGGCGGCGGCTGCAAAGCTGATTGCTTTCAGTGCATCACGACGGGAAAATTTATTTGCCATAATCGGAGGTGTTATCAGTGCGGGTTTAGTTTCAGAATGTCCAAAGCGAATTTATCACATTCATCCAGGACGGTATGAATATCTTTTGATTTAATATATGATCCGATCACATGGTCCCCCGCATTGGGGACAGCCACCATTCTCTTCAGCCCGTTGGGGGTTCCCAGCTGGTCAAACATTCTTTTCATCGCTGAAACTTTTACAACGGGGTCCTGGTGCTGCTCATCTTTATAATAATACAATACAAGCAACGGTTGTTTCACCCTGCGGAAGGTCGATTCTTTCATCGTCGATTCCAGCAATTCTTCCAGTTGCACCAGCGAACGTGTGGCATACCGGTTATTCCAGTATTGTGCATAAATGGCGGTGGTATCGCTCACTATCCTGTGTTTGCCGGTAATGAGATGTGCGATCTGCAATCCCCATGGATTATTCAGCATCCAGGCATTGGGGTCATTGATTGCAATATTGGGAGAAAGCAGGATCAATCCGGCAATTTCGGGATACGCTGCGGCCAGTTTCAGCGCCAGTGTTCCACCCGTTGAAGTGGACATCAGGATCACTTTTTTCCCCAGTCTTTTTCCGATGGCTAAGGCCTCCCGGGCGGAGTTCCAGAGCCCGGTGGCTGTGAAATTCGCCAGGGGTTCCGTAGTATCGATCCCGTGAGCGTCCAACCGGCTGAGATAAAGGTTGCATCCGAATTTTTGTGCAAATTCATAATGCACGGGGTCACCTTCTTCCTGGGATGCACTGAACCCGTGCAGGTACACCACCGCATATTCGGTTTGCCGGCGAGCGGTATCGTTGAACCAGAGGATCCTTGCTTCGTTGTCGGGTTTGAGTTTATGCCGGGATTCGACGGAGGATACATATGCTTCCAGGTCTGCCGGATTTTCAGGAACCGCGGGCAGGCCGGTGGGATAATCGGGGTGTTTTGGCCGGGGACCCATAAAATAAACGATGATCAGCAGAAAAAGGATCGCCCCGAACCATTTGAGAAACTTCATATGACCGGTTTCGTTAAAACTACGGCAAATCCTCTTTTTAAAAGACCCGGGAGTCGATTAAATAACCGATTCGTTTGCTGCCGCCGTTTAATTGATGTACCTTTGCCGCTCGTTTTCCAAACAACCAAAAATTACCGGAAAATACCCTGATTTACAAAGAAAAACAAATTATGGAAATAAGAAATATTGCAATCATTGCCCACGTTGACCACGGGAAGACAACCCTGGTGGACAAGATCCTGCATACGACCAAGGTATTCCGGGAGAACCAGGAGACCGGGGACCTGATCATGGATAGCAATGATCTGGAGCGGGAAAGGGGTATTACCATTTTTTCCAAAAATGCAGCCGTAGTATACAAGGGGATCAAGATAAATGTGATTGATACGCCGGGTCACGCCGATTTTGGCGGTGAGGTGGAGCGCGTGCTTAAAATGGCTGATGGCGTTCTGCTGCTGGTGGACGCATTTGAAGGACCGATGCCACAGACCCGTTTTGTACTGCAAAAAGCCCTGCACCTGAACCTGAAACCCATCGTGGTCATCAACAAGGTCGACAAACCCAATTGCCGTCCCGATGAAGTGCATGATGCGGTCTTTGAATTATTCTTTAATCTGGATGCCACGGAAGAACAACTGGATTTTCCCACTTTTTACGGATCGGGCAAGAACGGCTGGTTCAACGATTCCCTGGATCCGATCGATAATATTGAGCCCCTCCTCGATGGAATCATCCGGCACGTGCCACCGCCCAAAGTGAATGAGGGCCCCGTGCAGATGCAGATCACTTCCCTGGATTACTCTTCCTTTCTCGGCCGCATCGCCGTCGGAAAAGTAAGCCGCGGCGTGTTGAAGGAAGGTCAGCAGGTGGCCCTTATGCAGGGTGACGGCACCATCCGTAAATCAAGAGTGAAAGAACTCTACGTATTTGAGGGCATGGGCAAGAAAAAAGTTACCGAAGTGGTGGCCGGTGATCTCTGTGCCGTCGTGGGGATCGAGGATTTCAATATCGGAGATACCATCGCCGATGCTGAAAATCCCGAAGCCCTCCCGGTGATCAGTGTGGATGAACCCACGATGAACATGCTGTTCTCCATCAACAACTCTCCTTTTTTCGGAAAGGACGGGAAATTCGTAACCAGCCGGCACCTGCGCGACCGGTTGATGAAGGAAACAGAAAAGAACCTGGCTTTGCGGGTGGAAGATACCGACAGCGGGGACAGCTTCCTGGTCTATGGCCGGGGAATCCTGCACCTTGGTATCCTCGTCGAAACCATGCGCCGTGAAGGGTATGAACTCACTATCGGCCAACCGCAGGTGATTATTAAGGAATTGAACGGAACAAAATGCGAGCCTTATGAAAACCTGGTGGTGGATGTGCCCCAGGAATACGCCAGCAAAGTGATCGATCTGGTTACCCGGCGCAAAGGCGAAATGCATGTAATGGAGACCAAGGGCGAAATGCAGCACCTCGAATTTGAAATCCCTTCAAGGGGGTTGATCGGGTTGCGCTCCCAGATGCTGACCAACACCGCCGGTGAAGCCGTGATGGCCCACCGTTTTTCTGAATACAAGCCCTGGAAGGGACCGATCCCCGGAAGGAACAACGGTGTGCTGATCTCCAAATTCCAGGACAAGACCACGGGGTATTCAATAGATAAACTCCAGGACCGGGGTACTTTCTTTGTCGATCCGGGAGAAGATGTATATGCCGGGCAGATCATTGCCGAGAATATCAAGCCGGGTGACCTGGTTGTAAACGCCACCGAAGGAAAGAAACTGACCAATCACCGCGCCAGCGGCAGCGATGACGCCACCCGGATCGCACCCAAAACACTGATGACACTCGAAGAGTGCATGGAATATATCCAGCAGGATGAATGCATAGAAGTAACCCCGAATTTCATTCGGATGCGGAAAGTCGTGCTGAATGAAGAAGAAAGAAAGAAGGTGCAGAAGAAAATGGAAGCTGAATCCGTATAAAACGGTAAAACATACTCATTCCTCTGACAGCAGATGCCCCCGGTATTTGCTGTTTGTTTTTCTACATTTGTACAGATGCCGGAGATCCGATCGGATACCAATACCTTGTTGCAGGAATACTTTGATAAAGTGTTTGTGGTAACCGTACCCCGTTTCCGGGACCGGCAGGAAAAAGTGCGCCGGCGGCTGGAGGGGATCGGGTTTGATTTTTTTTACGGAACAGATAAAGAAACACTCACTGCTGACTTCATCTCCCGCGAATACCATTATGATAAAAAAAACTCGCTTGCGGTCCGGCAATATTTTCCGCCGCTGAACCCGGGCGAGCTGGCCTGCTCGCTTTCCCACCGGATGATCTACCAGGCCATAGTGGAAAACGACTGGCAACGGGTACTGATCCTGGAAGATGATGTGGTCCCCGATCCCGATAATCTGGTGCTTTTGCGCGATTGCCTTGCGGAGTTGCCTCCGGACTGGGAACTTTTTTACCTTGGCTACCTGAAGAATGAAAACAGGTCAGCCGGAAGCAGGATCAAACAGGGGTGGTATTCCTTCATGGCCCGGCTGGGTATGAGTCACCTGCCCCTGGGGATGATCCGAAACCGCCTGCCCCGCCCATACAGCAAGCATTTGTGGAGAGCCGGGTTTCATGACTGCACTCACGCGTACGCGGTCAGTTTATCCGGAGCTAAAAAATTGCTGGCGGCCCAGTCGCCCGTTACACAAAGGGCAGACAACCTGCTTTCATTGCTGGTGCTGCAAAACCGGATCCGGGCCTTTGCAGCTAAAAAATTTCTATTTAACCAGGAAGTGTTTAAGGACAGCGGGGACAGATCTTTCATTCGTGAAAAATGGGCGAACCAATGATTCCCGATATCCTGCATTTTGTGTTTGGCATGGCCCCCGATTTCGGAGGTAAACCATTTTCATTGGTACATTACCTGTCTGTCCGCTCGGCCGTTGAACTGAACCGGCCCTCGGCCGCGGTGCTGCATTACCAATACGAACCGTCGGGTGAATGGTGGGAGCGGGCTAAACCTTTGCTTACCCTCAATAAGATTACGGCCCCCGAATCGATCCGGGGGAATACCTTGTATCATGTAGCCCATAAGGCAGATGTCGTACGATTGCAGGCCCTTCAGCAAAGCGGGGGCATTTATCTTGACCTCGATACGATCTCCGTAAGACCGCTCCGCGACCTGTTTCATCATTCGTTTATCATCGGCCAGGAACTGAAAGTGATTTATCAGCCAAAAAACTGGCGACAGCAGCTTAAGCAAAGCTTAGGCCTTGTGAAAACAACAAAGGAGGGAGCCACCGGGCTCTGTAATGCCGTATTGCTTTCGGAAAAAAACAGTGTGTTTGCCGGTCTGTGGCTGGAAGAATACCGGAATTTCCGCTCCAGGGGACGCGACAAATACTGGAATGAGCACTCGGTCCTGGTTCCTCAGAAGCTGGCAGCGGAACATCCGGATAAGCTGACGGTTTTAAGTCCCTACGCTTTTCATTACCCTTTGTATGATCAGCCGGGTTTAAGAATGATGTTTGAAGAGGTTCATGAATTCCCCGATGCATACCTGCATCACCTCTGGGAATCGTTTGCCTTGGAAAAATACATGTCGGCCTAACCGTTGAATCGATACGGGAAAAAGATACCACGTATAACCTAATCGCACGGAAATTTTTATGAACTCAACCCTGAAGATCGGTTATGCCTCACGGTATGACCCGCGGGATAAGAAAACCTGGTCGGGCACGAGTTATTATACCCTGCAGCAGATCCGGAAATACGGTACGGTTGAAATCTTTCAATACCCGATGCCCAAACTTCTCCAGGAATGGCTGACCACGAAAAAGAGTATCAACCGGCGCTGGTTCGGGAAACACAGTGCGGTGGAATTCATGCGGGCCTACGCTGCTTATTTCAGCCGCAGGCTGGACCGCGACCTGCGCCGCAGACCCGTTGACATCCTGTTTGTATCGGCCTCCCCGCAACTGGTTGCATATTCCGATACCAAAATTCCCATCATATATATGACAGATGCCACATTCCGGCAACTGCAGGGGTATTATCCCGGATTCAGCAACCTGGCGGGGTATAATATCCGCGAGGGTATCAAACTCGATCAGAAAGCTTTTCAAAAAGCAGCCCATTGCATGCTTGCTTCAGAGTGGAACCGAAGCTCTGCCCTGGAAGATTACGGGATCGATCCTGCCCGGACCAGTGTGGTTCCATGCGGGGCAAACCTCGACCGATTACCGGACAGCCTGCCACACCAATCCGGGGATAAGAAGTTTACTGAACTCTTATTTCTCGGTGTGGAGTGGGAACGGAAGGGTGGGGCCATCGCACTGGAAGCATACAGGCAGTTGAAAGGCAAGGGGGTTTCCGTACGGCTTAAGATTATCGGTTGTATCCCTCCCGAGGATCTGACGGCTGACCCGGGGATCACCGTGATCCCTTTTCTGGATAAAAATAGGGAAGACCAGTTTGAGCAACTGCACCGGATTCTGCTTGATACAGATTTCCTTCTGCTACCCACAAGGGCCGAATGCGCGGGTGTTGTATTCAGTGAGGCCTCTGCCTATGGGATCCCTTCCATAACCACGGATACAGGAGGGGTAAGTACCTATATAAAAGACGGGGTCAATGGGTACACTTTGCCTTTCAAGGCCACAGGAACGGATTATGCCACCCGGATCAGCGAACTGCTGGCCAGCCCCGAAAAATTGAATCAGATGAGAAAAAATTGCAGAACTTATTACGAAACAGCGCTTTCCTGGGATCTTTGGGGGGAGCGTTTCCGGGCTATAGTGCAAGATTGCCTGAAAGAAACCCGTCTCAAAAACTAAAACCGGTGTATTTTTGCAAAAATTCCGGGCATGAAGCGTTGGATCAGATTCTGCGGACCTCTTTTAGTTTTTATCCTCCTGGGGATGGATGCGATGGCTCAATGTTCCATCTGTACCAAAACGGCCCAGCAATTAGGTGAAGGCCCTGCAAAGGGGATGAATTCCGGGATCCTGTATCTCGCTTTTACACCCTTCGCCATTGTAGGGTATATCGGATACCGGTGGTGGAAGGGTCATAAAGCCGGTTAGTCTCCTACAGCGATTTATTTTTTACCAGCCTGCGTAACGTGTAATATACGCCCGCCCAAGGGCGGTCATGTGCATCCCGTACATGGGCCGGGTATTCTTTCATCAGTTGTTGCAGGCTGCGGGGATAATAACTGAGCGGCACATACCGGAATCTGTACCCTTCCCTTTTCAGGATATCCCCCCCTTTTGCAACCGTGGTTTCAATGGCAGCCGGATCAATATAATCTGGCCTGTGGTATTCAGTATGTGCAAATGATACCAGTTTCTGCCTGATCTTCTCGATGCCCCCGAGATAGGAGAAATGCCATCCGGCGTTGGGGATAGAGGGGTACACATCCCTCTTGTCACGCAGACCCTGCGGGGTGATGGTTTTGAATTGTTCCGCAGTTGCCGCGATGCTTCCCTTCCACCATCTACATTCACCGATACTCTGGCAGTTCATGAAATAATAGTGGAACAACATCGAAAAGGCCAGTGGCTTTTGCAGGTGCCGGACTTTCCTGATTCCTGCCCGAGACGGGATCTCGTCAAGATCACCCAGGATCACCAGGTCATTTTTATCCATAAGCGGGAAAGCGTCCAGCAACGCGTTTCTCTGGGCGTTTTCCAGTTGCCAGGATGCACTCCTGGGGTCATAACCGGTCTGGGGTTCAAATACCAATCCTTGCGTGCTTTGCCGGACCGGCAAATAAATGATCTTATGTTCCCATCGGCTGAAACGAGCCCGGGCTTCCTGAAAATAGTAGGGTTTAGGTTGACCGGAATGGGTGAGGTTTGATTCGGCAATCACAAAATAATCTGCCACCGGATCCAGGTATTTCAACCGGAACTCGAGCAGATCCAGCTCATTGAATAAGGTAAAACAGTCGAAGACTTTCATAAGGGAACTGGCTGACTTATACAAATTTAACAGATTGGCTGAGGATGGCGTGAGGTCTCCCTATTTCACCAGCAGTTTTTTTATTTCATCCCGGTATCGGACCAGGTAAAGACCGGCAGCCAGCCGGGGAAGCTCGATCCTGGCTGCCGTATTCAGAAAAGGCTGTTGCCAAACAATGCGCCCGGTGATATCGGTGACCTGGAGCAGGCTGTTGGCCTCAAAGTTCCCGCTCAGAGTTACCAAACCTGAAGACGGGTTGGGATATATGGTAAAACCGGATCCCGCGGCATCAAGCCAGACCTGACGGATCACGGAATAGTAGGGAGCCCCGTTTTTTTCCAGCACCTTCAGCCGGTAAAAAGTGCGACCGGTAGGAACCTGTGCATCGGCCATACCATACCGCGTTTTACCGTTTTCCGCGTGGAGGCCAGGGAGGGCAACCCAGTCGCTGTTCCCGGTTCTTTTTTCAATGATAAAAACATCAACCAGCTCCGGGTGGTCGGTTTGCCAGCTCAATACAACGCCGCCATTTTCAACCCGTACATTGAAATAAAGCAGTCGGGAGGGAAGCAGGAGTTCACAATACCCCGCCGGGTTGGTGGAGCGGGGAAATGTATAATTGGAAAAGCTGATACCAGAACTGCCTGGATCAGCCCGTTGCTCTGCAGCGCATCCGGGATCCCTACCGGATTCAACTCCATAAGAACCTCCGTTTAAGGATATACTAACAGCTGGAATGGACCCTGTGAAATATACCGCGCCGCCGCTGCCACCCCCACCACCTCCATAACATCTTTGGATGGTGTTTCCATCCGCTGAAGCACCTCCATTTCCACCGAGGGCATGGATATTAACATTGCCGGTATAATTAGCTACATGCATTATGATTGTACCGCCGGCGCCACCCCCACCCGCCCCATCAGATAAAGAAGTTCCGCCTGTCTGTCCATTGGCTGAAATTGAATAGTTGTTGCCTATTAAATTATTTGCCCAAATAAAAATGATTCCTCCTCCATCTCCCCCGAAGGATTCACTCAAAGCATAATTGGCATGACCGGCACCACCACCACCTCCCATGAAAATTTTTTTGCCTCCCCAGGTCCCCAGGGCTTTACCTCCCAATCCGCGTAATGTAGTGGTACAACCTGTACTGCTGGAATTTCCTCCGCCAATTCCTCCTGCAGTAAGATTGGCTCCGCCACCTCCACTATTGTTATGGTTATTTCCCCCGCCTCCGCCATTGGCCGGGGCTCCTCGACCACCGGTTTGGGAGTTGGCAATATCTGCCACACCTTCTCCTTTGTAAGCACCGTTTTGGGGATTGTTTAAAGACGCGCTATACGCATAGTTTGACGCCGCACCAATACCATTAAAGCAAGTTCCGCTACTTAATAAAAAACTTCCGCCTCCATACCCGGCTGAATCTGCAAAAACCGGCGCATTCAAAGTAATATCCTGGTCCGCAAATATGGCGATTACACCACCCAGCCCAGTGTTTTTATCCCATTTTAATGCTTTAATCGTATCCGTAACGTTGATGGAATAATGATCAGCAAATTGTACCAGTTGCACACTCGAGTTAACATCGTAGAAATTAAGCAGGTCATGAAACAGGAATACCGAATCTCCGATGATATAGCAGATTGTTCCGATCTCATAGTGACCCGCAGTAAATAAGTTGGTTGTATCGCCAAACCCAATCGAATTCGCATTTGTGTTAATAGTGGCGCCTTTCATCTGTATCACCATTACTAAATTATTCAAGTTGAGGCCCGTGGGATCGGCCACCCGGAGACAGGATTTCGAAGGAAGAATCTCGATGACCTTATGATATGTGTTCACCACGCCGGAGAGATTCGTGGTTTGACCTAGACCCTGAGTCAAGGAAATCATAAATAGTAAAGAGAATACAGTCCTTTTAAGAAAGGTAAAGCAATTTTTATTACGCTTGACGCATACCGTTTTCATCACGGTCTGAAATTATAAACATCTTCCTACTTATGGAATTAGTAAAATCCACAGGTCTTGATAACTGCGGCAACAGGTATTCTACCAGTGTGATCTGGTTTATTTACGCAGGGTTTTATGCGTTTGATCACAAAAGGGAGGCGTTTTCGTTTGCTTGCACATGCAAAACCACACTTCTTCCGGTTTGTCGAATATCACTTTTACGCTCCTGAACGGCATGCCTTCGATTTTTTTGTGGGCGCTGTCGCAAAACGGGCCTTTTTCGCTGAGCCCGCAACTGCACCAGGAATACACTTTTCCGGGTTCTACGGTAATGCCGGCCGGTTCACAGGCCGTGATGTGAGGAAGACCTTTATGGGGTATTGTGTCCATATTTTTTATTTACTGGAAACAAATTTATAGAGGTTGAAATTTCCTTTTTGGAAAATCGTTTCAATCTCTTTTTTTAATTCTGTCTTGTCGATGTCCTTCATCCGTTTCCGGCCGATAAGCAGGTAGGCTTTTTCCGCCAGCAACCAGAAGGTCCGGTCGGAAATATGTGCTTTCTGGGCCTGGTGCTGGATGAAATCAAGTAGTTCGCCGATCCCGCTTTGCCGGGATGCGATGGTCTTGATGATCGGTACTTCATGATAATGCCGGCTAAAGGAGGGAGCCAGCATTTGACGGAGATGCCGCACAAACAGGTCTGCATCGGGCCGGTCGGCTTTGTTGACGACAAACACATCAGCGATCTCCATCAGCCCGGCCTTCATCGTCTGCACTTCATCGCCCGCTTCAGGCACCATCACCACAACTGTCACATCCGCCAGTCCGGCGATCTCGATCTCGCTTTGACCCACTCCGACGGTTTCGACGAGGATATGATCAAAATGTGAAGTCTTGAGCAAATCCGTTATCTCAATGATCTTGGGATGCAAACCGCCCATCGAACCCCGGGTGGCCAGTGAACGGATAAAAACCTGCGGGTGCGTGTACCAGTCGCTCATGCGGATCCGATCGCCCAGCACCGCACCGAGATTGAAAGGAGAAGAAGGGTCCACACACAGCACTGCCACTTTTTTACCTTGTTTGGTCAGCAGACCGATCAGCCCGTCGACCAGGGTGCTCTTCCCCGCGCCAGGTGGTCCGGTTATACCGGTAATCCTTGTGGTGGAAACGGGAAGCGACTGCAGGAGAATCTCATATCCAGGGTGCTCATTTTCCACCAGCGAGATGCTCCGTGCCAGTGCTTTAATGTCTCCTTGTTGTATTTGCTGCAGTAACTGCTCCCAGTTCATGGGTCGTGCGGGTTGTAATGATTCACCGGCAACTTACACATTTTATTTTGCACCCTGTATCTTGCAGCTATCAAATTTGCAGCAAGGCGCATGAATGACAAACGGACTTCCATAATTTATTACAGCATATTCATCATGCTGGCGGCCCTTTTTTTTTCCCGGGCCCTGTTATCCGTTTCCATGCTGTTGTTTGTGGGCGCCGCCTGCTGGCATAAGCGGCAGGGAGAACAATTCCGCCGGTTTCTTTCCGCACCGGTATTATGGGGGATGAGCCTGTTGTTCCTGTTGCCGTTGATCTCCGGACTATGGAGCGCAGACAAAGCGCAATGGCTGGATTCAATGCGGATCAAACTGCCTTTGTTCTTACTCCCCTATGCATTTGCTGCACCTTTTTCATTGACCCGGAAACAATGGCAGGCACTGGCCGGGTTCTTTATTCTCCTGATACTCGGAGGTACGGGCTGGAGTATTTTTCAGTATGCCGCCAACCCGACTGCAGTGAACGAAGGATACCTCAGCGCCCGCAGCCTCGTTACCCCGCTTGAAAACGATCATGTACGGTTCAGCTGGCTCGTAAGCCTCGCGGTCTTTGGATGCGGGTGGATGTCTGTACAGTCCAATGCGGATCACTGGAAAAAATACGGATTCCTGGCTTCGGGATTATGGATGATCGCCTACCTGCATTTGCTGGCAGCGCGTACCGGGTTGATTTCCTTTTATGCCGGCTTGCTGATCCTGGCAGTGTGGCTTTTACTGCGAAGACTTCACAGGGGATATATGCTGCTGGTATTATCCGCCTTGCTTGTTATTCCTCTCATCGCATATTTGACCGTACCCACATTGCAGAACCGGGTCCGGTATTTCCGGTATGAGTGGGATTATATTAAAACCGGGGGCTATCTGCCGGGATCCAATGACGGTGTTCGGCTTATTTCGATGCGGGCAGGCTGGGAACTGATGAAAAAAAATCCCGCAGCGGGAGTGGGTTTTGGCGACATCCGGGCGGAAAGCCGGGAATGGTATGCCGCCGCATATCCCGGCATGCGGGAATCAGATAAAATATTTCCTTCCGGTGAATGGCTGATGTACGGGGCAGGCTGCGGTATTCCCGGTTTCATTTTGTTTACAGCTGTGATGCTGCTTCCGTTCTTAGATGCAAGGCAAAGAGGACCGGGCTGGTTGATCATAGTTACGGGTGCAGTCTTAAGTTTTGTGGCAGACATCGGACTGGAAGTGCAATTCGGGGTTTTTGTATTTGCCGGTATCGTATTAAGCGGGTGGAAATGGGGGGAACCGGAAAAGAACTAATATTTGCAGTTCATGAAGCATCCATTTTCTGTTGTAATCATATGCCGGAACGAAGCCGATGTGATCGGGGCCACACTAAGCAGCCTGGAAGGGCTGACCGACGATGTGGTTGTATATGACAACGGCAGCACAGATGATACGATCGGGGTCATACAGCAGTTTCCGGTACGGTTGTTCCGGGGCTCCTGGGAGGGATTTGGAAAAACCAAAACCAAGGCCATCGCCGAGGCGCGTCACGACTGGATCCTGGGGCTGGACGCGGATGAGGCGGTGGATGAAGAGCTGAAGCAAAACCTGGCGACCTGGCAACCACCGAATGATGACACCGTATACGAGATCGCCTTCAAAAACTATCTTGGTGACACACACCTTAGATTCGGGGAATGGGGCCGGGATTTCCATATCCGGCTTTTTAACCGAACCCGTGTACACTGGGATGAGGCCCCGGTACACGAAAACCTGGTGATGCCCTCCGGTATTGAAATAAAAAGACTGAAAGGCCACATCCTCCACCGAACGATGAAGGACCTCGAAGATTACAGGAAGAAAATGAAATACTATGCCGGGCTGGGGGCGGAGAAATATTTCAGACAGGGAAAGAAAGCTGGTTGGATCAAACGACGGCTTTCCCCGGTCTTCACTTTTTTTCATTATTATATTCTGAAACTGGGATTCCTCGATGGCCGGAAGGGATTTCTCAGTGCCCGCATGACGGCCTGGTACACTGCCATGAAGTATGCAAAACTGAAAGAAATGCACAGGCAAAAAGCATCGAATTCCTGAACTTCGCGTACAGGATTTTGTTTTTGAAGCAGAACGATGACCAATTTCATTCCCATATTTCCCCTGGCCGTGGTGGTATATCCCGGCGAAAACCTCAATCTCCATATTTTTGAGCCCCGGTATAAACAGCTGATCACCGAATGCCAGGCCGCCCAAAAACCATTCGGTATTCCTACCGTCATCGACAATAAACTGAAAGATTTCGGCTCGCTGGTGGAGATACGTGAGATCACGGCCGTGCACGAAAACGGGGAAATGGATATCAAAACCCGGGGGCTTCGCATTTTCCGGATCCTGGAACTCATCCGGGAGATCCCGGACAAACTGTACAGCGGTGCGATTGTAAACTACCCGGAAACCTATGAGCAGGGAAACCCGGAACTGATGCGCAAAGTGATCAACAGTGTCCGTGATCTGCACGAACTGCTGAAAGTGAAGAAAGAATTTACCAAAAAGGAACAGGAGTTGCGCGCCTATGATGTGGCTCATCACATCGGGATGTCGCTGGAAGAAGAATATGAACTGCTTGGATTGCTTGATGAACGCCAGCGTCAGGAATACCTGAAACGGTTTCTGGCCAAAGTGATCCCGATGGTCGCCGGAATGGAGCAACTCAAGGAGAAAATTAAATTGAACGGCCATTTCAAGAACCTGAGCGGGTTCGACCTGGGTACCTAATCAACCTGAAACCCCAATCATGCTTACCACCCTCTGTTTTGACTTTGGCAATACCCGGAAAAAAGTAGCCGTGTTTCGCAATGCGGAGCTGACCGAAGCCATCACGCTGGCCGATGACAGCCTGGAAACGATCCGGCCGATCCTGGGCCGCTTCCAGCCGGACCGATCTATTCTTTCTTCAGTCATTGATCATAACCCCGGGGTTGATGAGTTGCTAAGTGCCGCTACCAAATTCCACCGGCTTAGTTACCAGACCCGTGTACCCTTTACCACCCCGGTGGGCAAACCTGAGACGATCGGGGCCGACCGGCTGGCCCTTTCCGCTGCAGCTGTGCATTATTACCCGGGAAGAAACAACCTGGTGATTGGTCTGGGTACCTGTGTGACCTATAATTTCATCAATAAATACAACGAGTTTGTGGGGGGTGCAATTTCTCCCGGGATGGAAATGCGACTCCGTTCGCTGAACTACTATACCGCAAGGTTACCATTGGTAAAAGCCGACAGCAATGTACCGCTGATGGGGTATGATACAACCACCAATATCCTGTCCGGCGTGGTGCTGGGGATGGCCATGGAGATCGATGGTTTTATCAATGCTTACCGGGAAAAGTACCGGAACTTTAACGTCCTGTTAACCGGGGGTGATATAGTGTTTTTGGCTTCCCACCTTAAAAACAAGATATTTGCAGACCCTGATTTAATTTTTAAAGGTCTGTATGCAATTAGTGAAGTTAATAACTCCTAAGAAAATCAAGACGTTACGCTGCTTTTTTGGGACTGTCCTGGTTTTGTTTTTGGCGGGTTTTTCTACGGTTTTCGGGCAGGATAATTCCCCCTACTCCAGATATGGTATCGGTGATCTGGTGCCATCCACACATATCAATACCCGGTCAATGGGAGGTATTTCCGCCGGGTACAGCGACTACCTGACGATCAATTTTAATAACCCGGCTTCCTATGCAAATTTTGAAGCCAATCCCGAACTGCGAACCAAAAGGCTTTCCTCCGGCCGCACCATACTCGACGTGGGGATCAACATGGAAAGCCGCGTATTAAGGGAATCAAACCCCGCCCGGAAATTCACAGCCAGCAATCTTCTCTTTTCCTATGTACAGGTTGGTCTACCGATCCGGAAGGGCTGGGGGTTGAGCTTCGGATTGCGCCCTGTTTCCAGGGTCAGCTATAAAATTTTCCGAGCGGAACAGTTGAAGGATCCCAATACCGGGTTGCCGATCGACAGCGCGACAACCCGTTTTGAAGGGGACGGGGGAGCTTACCTGGCTTCCATGGGTACGGGGATCAACCTGTTCTCAAAGAAAAAGAACTGGCATGATCAAAACCTCAGCGTTGGATTCAATGCCGGGTATCTTTTTGGAAACAAGGACAACAGCAGCCGCCGCGAATTCCGGAATGATACCGTGCAGTATTACAGTGGCAATTTCCAGACAAAGACCAATTACGGAAACATATTCCTGAATGCCGGGATACAATACCGGCTTCCCCTGAAAAAGGATAACCTGATGCTTTCGGCCGGTGTATTCGGTAACTGGAGCCAGAAGCTGAACGCCCGGCAGGACCGGATCCGCGAAACCTTTATCTACGATCTTACACTGGGGGACATCCGGCTCGACAGCGTAGAGGATATCCGGGATGTGAAAGGGAAAATCATCCTGCCAACCACGCTGACAGCGGGGTTTGTGTTGCAGAAATATTCAACTTTCAAGAAAGAGGCCGGCTGGCTGCTCGGAGTGGACCTGGTTTACCAGGGATGGAACCAGTACCGGTTTTTCGGACAGCGTGACTCGGTTGCCAATAAAATTGAATTGCGGATCGGCGGACAACTGAACCCAGTACCGCGTGAAAATTATTTCAGCCGGGTTGCCTATCGCTGGGGTGTGGTGCTGGGCCCGGATTATATCAGTCTCGGGAAAAAAATTCCGCAGCTCGGTCTGAGTATGGGACTGGGACTTCCCGTGGGCAACTACAACCGGCTTAGCCCCAACCAGGCATCCGTAGTAAACCTTGCTTTTGAATTCTTAAAACGCGGAAATAACGATAATTTGCTGAAGGAAAACCTGATCCGGATCTCGGCCGGTTTTTCACTCAGTGATATCTGGTTTATCAAACGGAAATATGATTAAAGCAATTCCGTATAGAAATTTTTTCATGACAGCAGCTATCCTAACCGGCTGCTGTTTTGTTTTAGGCTGCGAGAATGATGCGGATAAAGTAAAGGCCTGGACCGAAAAAGTGATCATGAAAGAAGAGGCTACGGATATCAACAGCCTGCTCAGCCAGAATGGTGTCATGAAAGCCCGGCTTCGTGCTCCGAAAATGATTCGCGTTTATGCGGATACCATTTATGTGGAGTTTCCCGAAACCCTGCATGTCGATTTTTTTGATGACAGTACAAATGTGGAATCCCGGCTGGACAGCCGCTATGGAAAATATTTCGAGAACCTGAATAAAGTCTACCTCCGCGACAGCGTAGTGGTGATTACGGTGAAAGGGGATACGCTCAAAAGTCCCGATCTCTGGTGGGACCAGGGTGCGAAGATCTTTTATACCGATAAATACGCCGTGTACCACGGCGTGGGAAAGAATATCTACGGCGGCAAGGGGTTGACGGCCACCCAGGATCTCAGCAGCGTTATTTTCAATGAACCAACGGGTACCGTCCAGGTTTCGGAAAACGGTATGACCAAGTGAACTTTTTATACGGAGTGGTGTTCATCATTTACACTGTCCGACTTATAGACTGAAATGAAATTCAAAACACTCACTTAATAAACCAACCGATCATGGAATACCGGAGAATGGGTAAAACCGGCCTGCAACTCAGCGTACTTTCTTTTGGCAGCTGGGTCAGCTTTCACAAACAGATTGACGACAGCGTTGCGGATGAGCTGATGGGAATCGCTTACGACCACGGGGTCAATTTTTTTGACAACGCGGAAGTATATGCGCTCGGCGAAAGTGAAAAAATGATGGGCCGCGTATTGAAAAGGAAAAACTGGGACCGCACATCCTATACCGTTTCTTCCAAAGTATTCTGGGGTTGGCGGGGGAAGGAAAACAAACCCAACCAGACAGGGCTCAGCCGCAAGCACGTGGTCGAAGCCTGCAACGAAGCCCTGCAGCGTTTACAACTGGATTACCTGGATCTTTTCTTTTGTCACCGCCCTGATAAAGGAACCCCGATTGAAGAAACCGTATGGACCATGAACCACCTTATCCAGCAGGGGAAAATCCTCTATTGGGGAACCAGTGAATGGAGCGGTGTGGAGATCATGGAAGCACACCGGGTGGCCGGTCAGTACGGGCTCATCGGGCCGTCGATGGAGCAGCCACAATACAACCTCTTTGAGCGGGACAAAATGGAGAATGAATTCCTGATGATCTTCCGGACAGTGGGCATGGGTACAACGATATGGAGCCCGCTTGCTTCGGGTTTGCTGACTGGAAAGTACAATGAAGGGATCCCGGCCGACAGCCGTTTTGGCCTGAAAGGGTTTGACTGGCTTCAGGAACGCTGGATGCGGGAAGACCTGCTGCAAAAAGTTCGAGACCTGTCGGCCCTCGCATCCCGGCTCGGGATCTCAATGGCCCAATTGAGCATTGCCTGGTGTATCAGGAACCCGGATGTGACAACAGCCATCCTGGGGGCTACCCGGAAAGAACAACTCCTTGAAAACCTGGGGGCAATGGATGCTGTTTCCAAACTGGATGCGGAAGTCATGCAACAGATCGAAAGCATTGTGAAAACCAAACCGGTGTTGCCGGAGTATTGAGAAAGGATCGGGTTTTCCGGAGAAAAAATCAATCCCGTTCACATTACCTTCATTTTAAAATCATTTCTATGTCATTTGCAAATAAGACCGTTTTGATCACAGGGGCCACAAGAGGTATCGGGAAAGCCATGGCGCTTCGCCTAGCCGCCGACGGCGCGAATATTGTGATCGCCGCCAAAAGCGTGGAAGAAAACCCCAAGCTGGGAGGAACCATTTACACGGCGGCCGCCGAGATTGAAGCGGCCGGCGGGAAAGCGCTGCCTGTTCAATGTGACATCCGTTTTGAAGACCAGGTTGAACAGGTGGTGAAAAAGGCGGTGGAGACATTCGGAGGTATCGATATCCTCATAAACAATGCTTCTGCCATTTCGATCACTTCCACCGAAGACACGGAGATCAAGCGCTTCGACCTGATGCATAGCATCAATGTACGCGGTACATTCCTGGTCACCAAGGCCTGTATCCCGCATCTGAAAAATTCGGCAAACCCGCATATTCTGACGCTTTCCCCGCCCCTTAACCTGGATCCGAAATGGTTTGAGAAGCATGTGGCCTATACACTGACCAAGTACAGTATGAGTATGATGACGCTGGGGTGGGCAAGAGAACTGGCTAAATACCGGATCGCAGCCAACTCGCTCTGGCCTCGAACTACAATCGATACCGCCGCAGTAAGAAATCTTCTGGGTGGAACCATGCTGGCCAATATGAGCCGGATACCCGAGATCCTTTCCGATGCCGCGGGTTATATCCTGCAGCGCCCCTCAGCCTCTTGTACGGGAAACCTGTTTATAGACGAAGACGTGCTGGCATCTGAAGGAATCACCGACCTGGACAAATATTCCGTGGTGCCCGGGGCCAAACTGTACAACGATCTCTTTGTTTAACAGAGATTATTCTTCCGTTTTTTCAGCCGGTTCTCCCGGCCGGTTTTCCGGTCGCATTTGCGGAAAAAGCAGGACGTCCTGGATTGAAACCTGTCCGGTCATGAGCATACAGAGCCGGTCGATACCGATCCCGATTCCTGAAGTAGGGGGCATGCCGTATTCCAGAGCACGCAGGAAATCATAGTCGATGAACATGGCTTCATCATCTCCCCGCTCCATCAGCCGGGCCTGTTCTTCGAAACGTTCCCGCTGGTCAATAGGGTCATTCAGCTCACTATACGCGTTGGCGATCTCTTTCCCGTTGATGATGAGCTCAAAACGTTCTACCAATCCCTGTTTGTCGCGGTGCTTTTTGGTCAGCGGACTCATTTCCACAGGATAATCAATGATGAAAGTGGGTTGTACATAGTGCTTCTCACATTTCTCCCCGAAAATCTCGTCGATCAGTTTCCCCTTGCCCATGGTATTGTCGGCATGGATATGCAGTTGCCGGCAAACGGAACGGAGTTGTTCTTCATTCATGCGGCTGACATCGATCCCGGTATGTTCCCGGATCGCGTCAAAAATGCTTATCCGTTTAAAGGGTGCTTTGAAAGAGATGGTCATGTCGCCTGCGGAAACTTCCGTGGTCCCGTTTACATCCATCGCGGCTTTTTCAAGCAATTGTTCCGTTGTATCCATCATCCAGAAATAGTCCTTATAGGCGGTGTAGAATTCCAGGATGGTAAATTCCGGGTTATGGGTGCGGTCCATGCCTTCATTCCTGAAGTTCCGGCTGAACTCATAGACCCAGTCAAACCCCCCGACGATCAGTCGCTTCAGGTATAGTTCATTGGCTATCCGCAGGTAGAGGGGAATATCGAGGGCGTTGTGATGGGTGATAAAGGGCCTTGCCGCAGCCCCGCCGGGGATGCTCTGTAACACGGGGGTGTCCACCTCCAGGGCGCCCTGCCCGTTCAGGAATTCACGGATCGAATTGATCAGTTTGGTCCGTTTGATAAAGGTTTCCTTTACAGCCGGGTTGATGATCAGGTCGGCATAGCGTTGCCGGTATTTGAACTCCGGATCAGTGACCGCGTCAAAAGTTTGTCCTTCCGCTTCCTTTACAATTGGCAATGGACGAAGGGCTTTGCTCAGTAAAGTGAGTTCCCGGACGTGGATGGATGTTTCCCCCGTCTTGGTCACGAATACATAACCTCGAACTCCAATGATATCACCGATATCAAGCAGTTTTTTCCAGACAATATCATAGAGGGTTTTGTCTTCCCCGGGACAGATATCATCGCGTTTGATGTAAAGCTGGATCCGGCCCTGTCCGTCCTGGATCACCGCGAAATTCGCCTTGCCCATATCCCGCACACTCATGATCCGGCCGGCCACGCACACATCGGCGAAAGCATCTTTTTGCTCCGGGCTGAAATGCTCCTTGATGTAAGCAGAGTGGTTGTTCACAGGATACAGGGGGGCGGGATAAGGCTCAATCCCCATCATGATGAGCTCGGCGAGTTTCTCTCTCCGGAGTTGTTCCTGTTCCGATAAGTGAGTGGTTTGCATGATCCGCGAAACTTTTTAAATAAGCTGCAAAAGTACAGGTTAACTGTCAACAATCGACCGTGATAGGCCGGTAAGGAATCCGGGTAAGACAAAAAAAGGGCTCTGTAAGGAGCCCTTTAGCTTTTTTGAAGGATTGCTGTTAATTCTCTTTCTCAAGGCGAACCACTACGCGGCGGCTCTTAGCCCTTCCTTCTTCAGTTTTTTGATCTCCGATGGGGAATTTCTCGCCGTATCCGATAGTCCTGATTTTTGCAGCCGGTATGCCGCCTTTTACCAGATACTCCTTGGCATGTACTGCACGCTGTTCAGACAGGGTCTGGTTATGCTGGGTCGTACCCGGGGTACTGGCATGTCCAACCAGCAGCAGGCGAAGTTTACGTTCGCCGGTGGCATGTTCATGATAATAGGCGATCGCCTTGTCCATTTCATTTTTATCCCAATCGTCGGGGCTGCTGATATCGCGCTTGTAGTAAAGAATCAGTTCCGGGCAGCCAAAATTGTCTTTTAATCCCGGGACATCCACGCAAAAATCATCGGGGTCCATCACACCATCACCATCCCGGTCGGCTACGGTCGGCTGCTCGGGTTTTGGTTTCTTGACCGGCTGCTCGGGTTTTGGTTTCTTGACCGGCGTTTTGGGTTTTTTTACCGGGGCAGGAGGCTCGGGCGCTGCCACCGGTTCCGCCGGTTTAGTTGCAGCTTTCTTGGCATTGGGGAATAAATATCCAAGGCGGAATCCCAGGGAACCGTTGCGAAGCATATTATCACCCGCCTGCAGTTCCTTCGGGATCAGGTTGCGGAGTCCGAGGGTATAATTTACAGAAAAGGACAGGTCTTTCTTGAACCTGATGCCGATCAGGGCATTGGCGCCATAATCGATCCCCCGGTAATCACTGGCGGCGGTATTTCCGAAATTGATACTACTCAACTCAGTTCTTTTTCCGTCTTCGATCTGGACTTTTTTGGAAGGCAGGTTAAATCCCAACTGGGGACCAAGACCAAAATACAGCCGTGTACCGCCGGGTTTACCGGTATAAGCGATAAAATTCAGAAGCAGATCTGCATAGCGAAGCGCATCTGCGTTGTCCACATCCACTGTTTTGGAGGTGAATTTGCCTTTTTGGACATAGTGGATTCCGGGCTGGAAACTGATGTTTGATTTTTTAATGGGGGCCTCTACGACCATCCCCACCGTAAAACCCGCCCTGGCATCACCCCGGTTATCCAGGTTGTTCAATCTGCCATACACATTACTCACCGAAACACCGCCGGTGATACCAACCTGTGCATTTTGTGAAAAAGCCTGGGGCGTTAAAAAACAGGAAGCTGTGATGAAAAGAAAAAATACTTTTTTCATATCAGTTAATTTGGTTTGCCTACTCCTATCGCTTTTCGGCGGTGGCGCCCCTGACCGGGGTTTGATTCAATCGGTTTTACCACACTCTTCCGGCGGGTAAAGCCGGAAAATAATGGTTTAAAGTAACGAATTTT
Source organism: Chitinophagaceae bacterium (assembly GCA_049421765.1). GTDB lineage: Bacteria > Bacteroidota > Bacteroidia > Chitinophagales > Chitinophagaceae > JJ008. The sequence continues at coordinate 1,148 of JBMSNP010000027.1, read as the reverse complement.
TGAAAGTAGCGCAAAATTAACGGTTGCCAGGGGAAGTACAAATAAAAAGCCCCGGTCCGGAATGGCCGGGGTAAAAATCCTGAACGCCTGGAAAAAGTCGTTTCACCCCCCCGGACGGGTGGGGTCAGGCTTTGTTTTCATGCTTTTTTGCCGCTGGCTGATTTTCCGGATAACAACAAAAAGCAGGAAGATGATGAGGGCGGCACCTCCCACCCCCACGATAACAGCCGCTGCATCCGAGCCGTTGCACGAAAGGGTACAAGCCAACGCGCCCACGAGATACAACAACCCGGCAGCCACCAGGATAGAAAGAATGATTAACCCCGCTTGTTCCTTTCGGGAGAGGTCCTGTGTCCCTTTTATGGCCCGGACCTGTTCTTTCAAGAGTTTTTTACGCTCCTTCCATTTCAGCAGTTTCCCGTCTTCTCCCTTCATATTGGCGGAAAATTCCCGGATTGGTTTATATGCTTTTTTCAGGCTGTCGTCCGGATTGAATGGTACTGTGGCCGATACAGGACCCAAGGGTGATTTGTATCGGAACACCTGGTCAGGGTGATTCCCCAGATAAGCAATCATAATAAAACAAGCCGCTGCCAAGAGGATATCCATTGTTTTTTGCCACTGGTAGGTTCGAGAACGTTTTCCTGATACCCGGGGGTAGAAAATATATGAAAAGCCAAACAAGGCTGCTCCCGATAATATGAAAGCAAGGGGCAAGTGAATTCCCATGTCAAGTAGCAACAGACCTGTCAACACAGCGATTATGTTAAGCATGATTAGAGATAATACTATGATTACCCGGGCACCCCATGGATGCCGGCTGGCCCAGAATGAAAGTTTTCTCATATACTTTTTTTTAGCAGTTTAATAACCTGGTTGTCAGGTTGTATAACGGATGATCCCGTGAAAGATTTCTTGTGGAAATTGTCGTCTGCAGGTAACTGAGAAAAGACCATGGGTATATGGCAGTTTCCTCCGCCGTTGAATTTTCAAGGTACGAAATAAGACACCCTGGAAAAATGATTTTCCCCTAACCCCGGAATTAGGTTCTTGTGTTTACCGTATCAGAACTTCCATTCGACGGCCAGGGCTGGAAAGGACCGCTTGGGAAATACCCTTGCCGGGGATAAGATTTTTTCATATTTCGG